>NZ_JADFUD010000028.1:0-104922 GCF_054820065.1 Bradyrhizobium sp. UFLA06-06 | reverse complement strand
GGCGATCATCATCGCGCCGCGACACTGACTCGCCATCCTGATCGCCGCGCTCTTCCGACCCAGATCGTCGCGCTATAATCATTCCCGTTGCGAGCGCGTGAGCAGCTTGGGGTTTTCCTTGTAACCCGACGAACTCCAGGTTTTCGATGCCAAAGTCGGTGAACGCCTGAACGCCATCTTCGCCGACGCCATAGACCCAGATCAAGCCGTCCTCGATCTGCATTTCGATGGCAATGTCGCTAACCCAGTCTTCGTCTTCACCAAGAGGCCTTCGCCGGTGAGATATACTTCGTCAAACGATAGGCAGCTTCACCGGCACCCACAATACAGTTTCACACCCATTCGTGAGGACCGGCACACGGCTCATCAAGCTGCTTGAGGCCAAAAGAAGAGGCCGTCAAGCGGCCTGCGTTGGTTCTACATGAATAGGGCAATAGCCATGATTGCGATGGGGCTCAGCCCGAGCGCCACGATGAGCGCACTAAAAGGTATATCACTGCCCATGACACAACCCTCGCGATTAAGGTTGAAATCCTATGCCCGGATGCTGGGTGGCCGCTAGTGCAATTTGTGCCACGGCAATTTCAAGACACGAAGCTTCTCCGGAGCGATAAGTGCTCGATGCAGCCGTGAGGCGCCGGAACTAAGTCGAAGTCTCGACTTGCGTCAGCGCCGAACCCCCTGGAGAGCGGCCAGCCTTTACCTTCGATATCGGGATTGAGCGAAATCCCTCGCCGGGATCAAAACGCCCGTCAGTGCCCCAAGGATCGCTCGGCGGATAGCAGTTGCCGATCCGCCTTGGCTAGATCCCTTGCTCCGATTGGCGAAAACGAACGCAAAAGGGCGGTACCGGTCGGAAGCAGATTGAGCGTCGGCTCGGAGCAGCAATGAAGAGGTCGCTAGGAATGATGCTCGCGCGTTGAGCGTTGGTCGTCGCTCATAAGAAGAGCGGCATCGGCGGATGAACGTGCCCCGGCTCTTGCTCCCAAAAGGGCTGGGGCGCATTCTGGCTCGTTGACAAGCGCTTTTCCATTACGTGGGCTAGAGCGCCCTGTTGATCTATCGAAAGATGGGTTAAAGGGTTTGTGAAGCTTTCGTCCTCGATGCTGCGGGCGTTTTTCGGGCTACTATGGGTTCACTAGCCAAGGTGATGACGAGGCAAAAAGGCGGGCTAATATCTGAATGTCCACGAGTTCATCGAGCGTTGGACTGACCATCGGCCAGTCGTTCGTATGAAACGCGGGTCCGAGTGAGCTAGCCAGCCGGAGGCCTGATTGGACTGGCCTTCCGTCCTTGGCGACGGCAATCCCATTTCCTGAGTTCACTTTCATGCGTAGCCGTTCGCTCGAACTCGTGCGCGCGCTGGATACTCGGCAACCATTTTCATCGGATGGCTCCGCAAACACCAAGTCCAGCGGGTGCTGTCTCTTACCTGTCGCCCTGGCTCTGCAAGATTTGCTTCATGAACTCAGCGCGCTCCTTTGTAAGTTTCTCAGCTCGATCACCATTCTGTAGCAGTGCTGGACCCTTGCGTTCTCGATCGTAGACCATCCAGCCCGTCCTTCCCATTCGAACAAGGAATCTGGATTGCGTAGGGTGTTCGGCGTAATTCACTGGCGCCCCCAATAGGCAGGTGCAATCCCACAATTGGGCTTTCCGCCAGCTAAGCGGTCATTGAACTATGTGAATTTTGGCAATCGACTTTAGACGAATAGGTTTACCAGGCACATTTCCATTAGGACCGTTGCTGTGGACGGGAAGAGCAGCAATTTTTCCGCCAAGGTTAGACTGAGAAACTTGGCTCCGAGCCGTACCGCGGCTTCGCTGCGGTTCATCTCAGCGGCACGGTCGACAGCGTAGCGGCCGATGATCTTTTGCAGAGCGCCGTAGCCCTCGACAAGAATGGCCCACGCAAAGCCAGCCCAAAGTACAAATGCCGTTTGCGCTAGCCCTAAACCGACACGGAATCTAGGCGGCTTCGAACGCTGGCGCGAGGGTATCTCGCTCAACCTATCACCCTACAACGGCTGCAACAACACCGCGAGCTGCTGGTTCGTGGCGAGCGGCTCTCCTCGAACGGCCCGCTCACATTGGGCTTCTCCACGCCTTGGTCAATATCGTCGGAACGGTTGCACACCTCGTTGCTGCACTACACTGCAAGTCGCGCGGGTCTCGTCAGATGCGAATGGTTTTCACGGAGCCAGCCCAGCCGCCGCAGAACGGACAATTGGAGTTGATCATGCCGCAAGCAGACGCTTGTAGCGGCGATAAGCGTCGATCGCATTGTTCGCAAGCATGAGCTGCCGATGCTCTCCAGCCCGCACCATGTCATCGATATTTCTGAGAAGAAAGCGGCTCACATCGCCAGGATCTGTGATCTCGCCGGAGCGTTCGAGCAAGTCCCAGGCGATCTGGATCGACCTCTCCACGAGGACTGGCAACGATTCACTCATACGAGACAAAACAGACGTCGATATCGATGGTTCCTGTTGTAAATGCCGGCGGATCGCGGCTCCAGCCGGACAACATAGCTTACCGTCGGGCAAGACGCCGCGAGGGGCGCCTCAGGACTATTGGCCCGCCGATGTCTGGACTGCCTATTCCCGCCTCTGCTGAACGTGCAATATTGGATCATGAAAGCACGAAATCGAAGTCTGCTCATCTTTCTTGTTGCCGTCGTGGGTATTGGTTGGCTAATTGGCGCAACCAACTTGCCTGGTGCATGGTATGCCGCACTGCAGAAGCCGACATTCAATCCTCCGAATTGGGTGTTCGCGCCAACTTGGACAATTCTGTATGTGATGATCGCAATCGCGGGCTGGCGCACCTACCTGCAGGAGGTCAATGGCCTGGCCTTGCAGGTTTGGCTCGGACAGATGGCGCTTAATTTTCTTTGGTCTCCTATTGTTTTCCGCTTGCACAACTTGGCCATGGGGCTCTCGGTCATCATTCTGCTGCTGGGCCTGATTCTGTTATTTATAGGCCTGCAATGGCGGGCCAATCGGCTTGCTGCGCTCTTATTTATCCCGTATGCGGGCTGGGTAGCGTTTGCATCGCTTTTAAACTTTGCTTTGTACCGCCTTAATTGAATTCCTGATGGACCTGCTAAACGCGAGTTAAGAGCCGCCGGCGGGCGGGCTCGGCGCTTTGAGCGATCCAGCCCGGCACCCGGCACGCCCGGTTGGGGGCGACGGCTTCGAAATTTTTCGGGTCCCTCTTGAAACCAAAATCCGCTTTGCTTTTTTGTCGCCTTCAAAGGATGGCGTCGAGGCTTGGTCAGGTGAGACGGGCACCGGTCCTGCCCGCTGCCGCTCGTAACCATCGTGCTCTTTGGAGGATTTGGCTTGCGCAGTCACAACTTTTCGTCTCTCCGGCGCTCGACCATCGGTTTCGATCTTGACCTCGCGGAAATGGCCAGCGGGCGGGCGAGGACAATTACCCGCCTTACAACATCGAGCGGATGACGACCGTTACCAGATTTCGCTGGCCGTGGCGGGCTTCGCGCCTGAGAACATCTCGATCACGCCGATCAGTCACCATCGAGGGCAGTAAGCCTGAAAAAGGCGAGCGCCAGTTCCTCCATCGCAGCATTTCAACCCGCAATTTCAAGCGCCAATTCAGCCTTGCGGACTATGTGCAGAAGCTCGAAGCCAAGGCGGCTTCTCGCATGTTGAGAGTCGGATGCATCAGCGATTGAATTCCCCAACTTCGGGTAGGCGTTCGTGATCAGCTTTCGATGACGACCACGACTTCCACCTCGCAGCCTTGCGCCATCGGCGCCCTGGTCATGCCTCCCTGCATCTGGGCCACCATCAGATTGATCAGGCGGGTTCCCAAACCGCTCTTCGCCTCGGTGGGGCATCCGATTCCATCGTCCCTCACCGTGATCACGACCTTTTCGTTTCTCTTCCGGACGTCGACTTCCACGACGCCCGGGCGCCCCTCCGGAAACGCGTACTTGAACGCGTTTGTCACCAGCTCGTTGACGATCAAACCGACGGATGCGGCCTGCGAGCTCTTGACGGCGATTTCGTCGCAGGACACCCGTATCGCGATCGGGCGCACTCCCCGGTGCAGATCCGAAAGGCTCCCGCACAACGCCTCAAGATAAGCGGGGAGGTCGACCGAGCTGTTGACCGGCGTGTCGCGCAGGCGATCATGAACCTTCGCGACAACCTCAATCCGCGCCAGCGCGGAGGTGATTGCCGCCTGCACGGCGGGATTAGGGTCCGATCGCGCCTGCAGACGGAGGATCGACATGATCGTCGCGAGGTCGTTCCTGGTCCGGTGCGCCAACTCCATCATGAGAACGTCCGCGTAGGCCTTTGCCTCCGAGTGCTTCTGGAGTGCCGTGCGCAGGGCTTCCGTTACCCCTGCAAGACATAGCCCGCTAGCGAGAAAGATCAGGAGGGGCGCGATAGCGGCGCTCGGAGGCGGAGGGATAAAGTATCGCGCCGCCAGCGCCGCGCTCGCGCCGGTGGCGAGAAAGCCTGAGCCGCGATCGAAGATGACTGAGGCCAGGAAAATGGCCGGGATGAACAGCATCAGCGGATCGGGTCTCAACTGATCGTCCAGCAGGAGCTTGGCGACAAATGCCAACCCGACAAGCCCGAGGCTCAAGAGGTACCGCACCCACAGGGGATATCTGGGCGTGACGGACATGAAGCGAAGGAGCCGGTCCATGGAAAGCAACGAACCGGCTTGTCGGCGTGTTCCTGTCGCTTGCCTCAAGCGCTTCGGCCGGCGCGCGGACTGCTGAGCCTAAACCAAAGTGGGGTGCTCTGGGCCTGTCTCTCTTCTGGTCCTGAGGAACGATTCAACAAAGCGTGAGTTCGTCCCGAAAGAACCGAACAAAAATCCAAGAGGGTAATTCCATGACGCGATCAGTGGAGGAGCTGAGGGGGGAGTGCGAGCGAAGCCGTGCCGAGTTCGCGGCGACGGTCGATAGGTTGAGGGAGCGGATATCGGATACCGCTGACGACCTCCGTCACAAGGTCTCGCCCCAACACATCAAGTCGGAAGTCTCCGATTACATCAGCAACAAGACCCAGAGTTGGGTCGAGGCGCTGAAGCAACAAGCCATGGACAATCCGATGCAGGCGGTCGCTGCGGGCACCGCGGTCGCAATCCCGCTGCTGCGCCTGGCGCGCGGTTTTCCACTACCACTTCTGATGATCGGGGCTGGCCTTGCCCTGACCTCGAAGACGGTGCGCGAGCAGGCCGCGGAAGCGGCCGCACCGGTGATGGAGAAGGCGGGAGAGATGCTGGATCAGCCCGCCGACCGAGTGGACGCGCCGAGCAGCGACATGAGAGATCGGCTGAATTTGGCTCAGAGTCAGGCCAGCGACATGGCCAGCGATGCGCAAGATGCCGCTGCGGGCCTGGCCGACGATCTTGGCAAGCGGGCGGCGCAGGCCGCCGGCACTGTCGGCGATACGCTCAAGAGCGGCATGGATGCCGTCAAGGGGAGAGCTGGCGCGGTCAAGGACGCGGCGGCCACGGCGCCTGCAAAGGCCCGGCAGGTCATCGGCGACAATGCCGCCTTGATCGCCGGCCTTGGGATCGCGATCGGCGCCATCCTTGCCGCGGCTCTTCCCGAAACAACCGCCGAAGCCAAGGCGATGGGCCCGGCGAGCGACAGCATGAAACGGGCGGCGGGGGAGGCTGCACAATCCGGTTTCGAAGCAGCCAAGGATGCGACGATGTCGGCGGCCGACGCGGCGGCAAGAAGCGTCGGCGAGGCCGATCTCGGTGGGCATGCCAGCCGCATGACCGAAAACGTGGCGGACAGACTCAAAGAGGCTGCCGACGACGTCGTCAGGGCGGCCTTCAGTCCTTCCCCAAACCCAAACACTTGAAAGAACGATCATGAGCGATGTGGACCTGACTAAAGAGACGAATTCCACGCAGAACCAGAATACCGGCCCTTCGCAGACCCTGAAGGAGCAGATGGCCGATGCCGGCGCAGAGGTGAAGCAGCGCGCCGGCGACGCCCTCCGAGCGTCGACCGATGTCGCCAGCGACAAGTTCAAGGAAGCGGCTGACGCCGCCAAAGACGTGGCTTCCGGGACAGTGGACCAGATCGAGGACCAGGCGCGCGACAAGCAGCGGTCGGGCGCGGACTTCATGGCGCGCCTTGCCGATAACATTCGTGAAGCGGCCCGCGCCTTCGAGAGCGATGCGCCGTTTGCTGCTCGTGGCATGACTTCTGCCGCCGAATATGTCGATGACGCGGCCGATAAAGTCCGCCACGGAAGTTTTCGCGACCTGGTCGACGGCGCCACCGATTTTGCGAAGCGGCAGCCGGCCGCGTTTCTAGGGATTTCGGTCCTTGCCGGGTTCGCGGCAGTCCGTTTTCTGAGGGCGTCGGGCGGGCGTTCCTCACCTTCGAAACACCGCGAACAATCGTCATCCTCGCAGCAAAGCAACGTGTCATGAGCATCCAAAACGATATCAGGACAAGTCAGAACGATCTTAGAACCATCTCGACGCTGCTCGGCGACGCGTTGTCGCAGTTCGCCAAGCTGTTCCAGAACGAGGTGGATCTCGCCAAAGCCGAGTTAGGCGAAAAGGTTCAGAAGGTCGGCAGCGCGCTGGTCTTCATCGCCGGCGGTGCCCTCCTGGTGATCCCAGCCTTGGTGATGGCGCTGTTCGCCCTATCGGCGGCGATGATCGGCGCAGGATGGTCACAGCCGCTCTCCTATTTGACGTCGGCGATCGTGGCCGCGGTGATCGCGGGTATACTGTTCGCGATCGGCATCAACCGGCTAGATGCCCGCGGTCTGGTGCCGCGGGAAACCATGCGGCAGCTCGATAACGACAAGGATACCGTGAAAGGGATGGTGCAATGAGCAGCACGCAGACGAGTTTCTTCGATAGTCTCGTAACGGCGGTGCGGGAAAACCCGCTCGCCGCAGCACTGATCGGAGGCGGTGTGTTCTGGCTGTTGGCAGGCGACGAGAAGCTCAAGAGCGCGACGCGATCGGCGACAGCGGCGGCTTCGCCGATCGTTGATCTCGGCGCGCGCAATGTTCGCGCGGCCGCGTCCGGACTCCAAAGGACCGCGGCGCCGCCGACCGCGCCAGAAATGGATCATGATGACGCCACGGAAACCACACGCGAGGCCGGTAGCGCGGCTTCGGACGCCATGTCGGAAGCGGCGGACAAGATCAAGGACCGGTTTGACGAAGGCCTCGCCTATGCGCGCGAGAACCTCAGCATGCCCGGAAAGGAGGCTTTCACGAAAGCGCAGTCATCGTTGGCCGGCATGTTTGACCGGCAGCCGCTCGTCCTCGGCGCCGTGGGCTTGACAATCGGAGCGGCAATCGCGGGTGCGTTCCGGGCTTCCGATCTCGAGAACGAATGGGTGGGCGAGCTCAGCGACGATGTCAAAGCCGACTTGAACACGCGCGCCGGCGCGGTATCGCAAAGCCTGCGCGAAGCCACCGATACGCTGAGCGCCGAAGTCGGCGACGTCGGCGCCGAAACCATCGATCGGGTGAAGCAGGCTGGCATCGATGCGGCGGATGCGGCACGGAAAAAGGTGAGGTCGCCATAAGCCTGAACCGAACCGGACAAGCTGCAATGTGGCGGACGGTCGGGAAAGAGGCGGCGACCAGTTGGTCGAGCCACAAGGATGCGCGGCAGAGCGCCGACCTTGCACACTACTCGGTGTTCTCCTTGGGTCCTATTATCGTGATGGCGATTGCGAGCGCGGGGCTGTTCTTCGGCTACGACGCCGTCACCTCACAAGTCACCTCCTCCTTGAAGGACATGCTCGGGGACACCGGAGCCAACGCAATCGATGCGATGCTGGCGGGAGCCAGCCGCCCCGCCGAGGGCATTCTGGCGACGGTTCTCGGCGTCGGCGCGCTGTTGTTCGCCGCGATCGAGTTTTACCTGCATGGCAGCGCTGTCGCGGTTCTGCGAATTCTGGATCAGGAAAACCATAAGGAAGGTGACAGGAAGTTCTCGTCGGATTGACACGTTCGACGACCTCGCCTCGCGACCGGCCGGATTAAGTGCCGGTGTGGTTCCTTCGCTCAGGGCGCGCTCTTGGAACGCCGTGCTTGCTCGCCTCTCTGACGCGCAGGCTGCGAGAGCGCTCGCACGTTCGTGCGATTGCTTTGCTCTCGACGATCGAGGCAGCCGCACCGTATGGATCGCCTGCTAGAACGCCTGTCGGAGCGGCGTCGGCCAGACTAAGAGGTCGCGCTTGACATCAGTCAGGCGTCTTCCTCTTCTTTCTCGGCTTCAACGTTGACAACCGACTTGGCGATGCCCGTCAGAGTCTTGTCAGTGTTCTTTTCTTCGGTCAGGGTCTCTTCAAGCAGCTGGACCGCTTCATCATAGCCGAGCTCTTCAGCCCATGTGGACAGCGTGCCATAGCGCGAAATCTCATAGTGCTCGACGGCCTGGGCGGCTGCGAGAAGACCCGCATCGAGCGCGGGCATTCCCTTGAAGTCCTTCATGATCTCGGAGCCTTCTTCGGCGATGCCGTTGATGGCCGCGCAGGTTTTGCCGCGCGCGGGCTTGCCGATGATCCTGAATACGCGGTCGAGTCGCTTAACCTGGGCCCTCGTCTCGCGCTCATGCTGCGTGAACGCCGCCTTGAGGTCGGGCGACTGCGCCGCCTTGGCCATCTTCGGGAGGGTTTTGAGGATCTTGTTTTCAGCGAAATAGATGTCCTTTAACGTCTCGTGGAAAAGGTCTTCCAGCTTCTTCGGCTTCCTAGCCATGCGCTGCTCCTCTTAAGTGGCGCACAACAACAATTGGCGGGAAACCCGGTTCCAATTAGGACAATGGCGGACCCTCGGCTGAGCGCGCGTCATGCGTTAGGGAGTCAGGAGCAAGAAGCTCTGGAAGGGGCTTCTCAGCATTCGGCGGCACTGACTGTGGCTGACTTGGTTGTCCGGCTGCACGAACAACGATTTCGAGGTCGGGTTTTTACCCGGGCGCCATTCACAAACGTGAGGCGGAAATTGTGGGTTTCGGAAAAGGGGCGCTTCTCTGGTTCATCGCATACCGCTTCCGATCATCATTATTCCTGCAATGCACCACTGAGGTGCGAATGTCTGGCCTAACTCAGAAGTTCTAGCCGGACCGCGTAGGATAAACATGCGTGACCCGGACGTACGGCATTGTCCGGTCAAGCATTGCAGGCAAGTCCAGAAGAGTTGCGGAAAGCGATAGAAGGAAAGCGATAGAAAAGGTCGGCAATTCAGCTGCCGCTGTTGGTAAGGAATTGTCGGCGTAGCCGAAGGCGCGCGGTATTCCGGCGATCTCAGGAGCGGGGCCCACGCGCTTTTTTTGGGTGCGATGCTTCTCCAGTGCAAGAACTACGTCTTCCGCGCGCTTATCTTCTCGCATCCCAAGATATAGACGAATTGCACATTTCGCGGGAGCCCGTCGATTCGGTGAACGTCGTCATGCCCACCCGGATCGGTTGCCTTGCTGGCGTCCTCAAGTATGGTCGCGACCGCTCCGATAGCCCGGACCACGTCGATATCTTTGCTAAGATCTGTCACGCAACGTCCACTTGCTACCGGGCCCGGCGAGTCGCTGGCTACAACCCTCGAGCACGCAGGAACTAACCGGGTCTCGCTCCGTTGGGGCTCGCTTTCCGGGATTTTGAGACAATGGCGAAGGACGATGAAGTTTGGTACGGGCCGCCCGGTGAGAGCGCGGTTCATATCTGCGTTGATATGCAGTAATGTTCGCTGAAGCCACCGACTGGAAGATGCCCTGGCTCCCGCGCGTCCTCCCGAATATCCTCGCCGCAACAGCTGCTCGTCCCGAGAAAACCTTGTTCACTCGCTTTATTCCTGCCCGCAAGCCGGGCCAGGGCGCGTGTACGTGGCGGCACTACTACGAACGCTGGGGATCGATGACAATCGACATCATCGGGCCAGATGGTGGAATTGGTACCCGACCTCGCGAAGTTCGCTCCCGCGGCCCGCAACTTCGACAAACATGTTTGTTCGCCGTGGACAGGCTGCGATCTTCACCAGCAGCTATGCAGCGATGGCATCGATACGGTCATCATCACTGGCAGAGAGACGGATGTGTGCGTGCTGGCGACCATGCTTGGCGCTATCGAGGGTGTCCAACGGGACCAGCGCATAACGCAACTCCACGCAAAACCAAGAGCCAAGTTTGGCTTGGGTACGTCAAGTCGAGTTGCTACAGCTTGCCGGCCCACCGTCACATAACCAATCCGCAGCGAGGCCCGTTGTGGGGTCCTACGGGGCCTCGCCTTGCACGGTAGGGGTTCTCAGCCTGGAGAGAGCTGAGACTCCAAGTGAAACTGTCTTCGGCAATCCCGTGAAGGGGCAGGAAAAAGCGGCACTTTCGCTCTCCAGAGTTCACATGGGTTATTCCGGAACCGGCGTCGTTTGCATTATCCGAGCAATAGAGCAGGCAATTTTTTATTCCGTATTCTTTCAGCCCTAAAACGACGACCGCTGCCTCCTCTCGGTGGACAGCGGTTCGGGCTGTCAAACGCCATCCGGAACTGCCCCCTTTGCGTCATGAAGAACTGCCCCCACCCTCGGGTTCATGATGTCGGTTCAGGGTTGGCTCCGCCGCTGACGGGACGGAGGGAGGCGGAGCCGACCGGAGGGCCGTCAGCGGCGGGCGGCTTGATGAGGCCGCTCTTTCGCTTGGCGCGGAGCCGGTAGCTGTCGCCGCGGATGGTCAGCACGTGGCTGTGGTGCAAGAGCCGGTCGAGGATCGCAGTGGCGACCACCGGATCGGCGAACACGGTGCCCCATTCGGCAACGCTGCGGTTCGACGTGATCAGCATGGCGCCGGTTTCGTAGCGGCGGCTGACCAACTGGAAGAACAGATGCGCCGCGTCGGGCTCCAGCGGCAGGTAGCCCAGTTCATCGATGATCAGCAGCTTTGGCTTCGCCAGCGCGAGCAGTTTCTCGTCCAGGCGTCGCTCGCCATGCGCCTTGGCCAGGCCAGCGACCAGGGTCGTCGCCGTGGTGAACTGCACCGTGTAACCGGCCAGGATCGCCTCTCGCCCGAGCGCGATCGATAAGTGCGTCTTACCGACGCCCGGCGGGCCGAGCAGCAGCACGTTCTCGCCGTTGGCGATCCAACGTGACGCGGCCAGGTCGCGGATCTGCTTCGGATCGATCGATGGCTGCGCCTCGAAGTCGAAGCCCGCAAGCTCCTTCACGGTCGGGAAGTGTGCGAGTTTCAGCCCCATCTCGATGCGGCGATGATCCTTGCGCGCGATCTCGCGCTCGCACAGCAGGATCAGCGTCTCACGCGCCGACAGGTTCGCGCGCGCCGCCTCGTCGAGCAGGTTGTCGAGCTGGTCGCGGATGCCGGAGAGCTGCAATCGCGCCAGCATGGCCTCGAGCCGATCGATTGGTGCTTCGGTAGCCTTCTTTGTGCGCGCCATCAGAAGCTCCCTCCGATCGCTGCTTCGTATTCGGCAAGAGGACGCAACAACGAGGGCAGTGGAGACGACCCCGGCACTGTCGGTTCGTTTGCCGGTCGGCAGACCGCGCCATCGCGACCGGCAACCCCGTCGAGGTGGGCGGAATCGACGATCCGCAGCCGGCGACCCTCCGATTGCTTGTGGACCGCAACCTCGCGCATGCCATGGCGGATGCGCACCTCGCCCGCCGCAACTGTCACCGCCACGCGCTCGCCGATCAGCCGCCACGGCA
Source organism: Bradyrhizobium sp. UFLA06-06 (assembly GCF_054820065.1). Lineage (NCBI taxonomy): Bacteria > Pseudomonadati > Pseudomonadota > Alphaproteobacteria > Hyphomicrobiales > Nitrobacteraceae > Bradyrhizobium > Bradyrhizobium sp. UFLA06-06. The sequence goes on along the minus strand of NZ_JADFUD010000028.1, from coordinate 93,238 downwards.
CCGAGTAGCTGTTCGTGTCGATCTCGACGGCGCAATCGTTGCCGACGACACGGGCCAGTTCGCGCAACGATCCGAACGACGGCTGCCCGCCGAGCGGCTTCAACCGGTGTGCCTCGTCACGCGCAAAGCGAGCGATCGGCGCCTCGCCGGTCGTGCCGTGGATACGCACGTTCGCCACCTCACGCTCCCACTCGGCGAGATGCGCCTCGAATGCGTCCCAGCTCGCGAAGGAATGCCCCGCGATCGCGTTCTTCTTCACGTAGCCGACGCCATTCTCCGTCTTGCCCTTCGTGCGCGCCCGATACGGTGCGCAGGCGCGAGGACGGAAGCCCCAATGCTTCGCGAACGCGATGAGCTTGTCGTTAAACTGAACCGACCGGCTCACCGCGTCGTGGCGCACCACGAGCGCGCGTGGATTGTCCATCAGCACTTCCTCCGGCACGCCGCCGAAGGTCGTAAATGCGCTCTCGAGCCCGGCGAACCAGTGCTCTTGCTTCTCGGCCCGGAACGCACGCACATGCAGCCGCCGCGAATGCCCAAGCGTCGCCACGAACACGAATGCTTTGATCTTCACCCCGCCGATCTCGACCAGACGCTCCCCGAAGTCGATCTGCAGCTGTCGGCCGGGCGGCGTCTCGAACCGCGTCGTCGCCAGCGCCTCCGCCTTCAGCGCCTGGCGATAGGGCTGCACGGCGCGTTGCAGCGTCCGCCGGCTGACTGCCACGCCTTGCTCGGCCAACAGGTCCTGGCGCACTACATCCGCATTGCCGCGATGCCGAATGAACCTCTCGCGCAGCCAACCCTCGAGGCCATGGAGTCGTTTCGCCCGCTCAAGCGACTTGAACGGCTTCACCCCGCCCGCCGCCACGTAGTCCCTCACCGTGTGATGGCTGCACCCCAGCTGCCGCGCAATCCGCTTCAGACCCCACCCACACGCCCTCAGGCGCAACATCTCCGCCACGTCATCCGGCGTCTTCATCACCTGCCCCCGTGGATCAATCCACGACGAGCCTTCCGTGATTCGTTCCTCGTTCATTCGCTCTCTCCTCGGCTATCCAAGGAGGGGGCAATTCCTCGTGGCGCCGAGGGGGCAGTTTTCCATGGCGCGCGACAGGGCGATCCGGCCTGGCCCCAGCATGATCCGGATGCTGGGGCCTTTTTGTGAATAGGAACGAAGCGCATGCCGCGGCATTGGCCGCCTGTTCGGTGCCGCACCGCTACCGGCACTGAGACGCCCAGCCTCACACTGGCCCCAGCTTCGCAGTTGGGGCTCTTTCTTGTCGGCCAATAGGTCTTTGCCGACTTTGATGCTGTCTTGGGTACTGTTTTGATTCGCTTGGCGTCGGATCGGCCTCAGCTACCTTCTCGCTGGGGCCGTTTCTTTCCGGGAACAAGCAGTAGCGCGCGAAGTTATCTCTCCACGATGGAGTGGGACTACTTAACGGCTTCGGTGCTCCCCAGTGCGCCGGGGCCGTTCGTTTCTAAGGTGGGACCATGTCGGAAGAAGGCCGCGATTGGACCCTCATTATCGTTTTTCTCAGCATTGCCGGCGCAGTGCTGTTGCTTGACCTCATCTTCTAGCCCTCTGTTGTCCATTCGAGGACTAGCCAATACGTCTTTGCCGGCTTCGTGGACTTATAGTAGGTGCCGCTTACGCGCTTCTGAGCCGGTCATGATCGATCCCGGCCTTCCATTCAGCGGGTGCGCCGCTCGATAAAGGGGCGACCCGCTCGCCAGGTCGCGAACCAGGCGGGGCCCGCTTTAGTTGGAAGCAGTGCGCCTGTGAAGCCGGGCTTCATTAAACCCGCTCGCGCGCCTGCGGAGCAAGGCTCACTTGGGGAACCACCTGCACGAGATCAATACGATGGCTAGCGTATCCAGCTCCATATTAACGGCGGGCGCCGGAAAGCTTTTCTCGACTGGAGGAAGCGCAGAAGTCAAGCCGCTCGTTTCATTGCTCACAAGACGCCGAAACTGCAGCCGATGCTGATGGGCCAAAGGTTTGATCACCATTGTGGATTGCAAGAGTTTAGAGGGCTTCGTCATACAGCTGCTATAAAATCATCATGCGTGAGACGAGCAGCTTTTGGTCACTTGAGCTTGAGAACATGGCCGCGGGCCTGACCCGGACCACAAGCGCGGCTACGCGGAGAAGACCGCCGCAATTTTCGACCGTTAGGTAAAGGATATTGTTGGACCAGGTATTCCGCCGCACCAAGGCGTACTGAATATGCGGTCTGGACCGCGCGGCAAACAAGCTCCCTGAAGGAGACGCTGGGAAAGAGCGATGTTGACCTGCCGATCAAGGAGCTGCCGAAGGAAAGCCTCCGGTGGTCTGACGTCGCTCTCCCTCCCGAATAGGCGCCGCCGTTCTAGGCTTGCCAGATCGTCTTCGCGTCACGTCAGCATGGATCTCACCCTCTTTGGTCAACGGGTTACTTGAACTCGGCCCGGACGGTTCTAATTCAATGTATGGCCGAACCGAAGCTTCGGCTAATTGGAGCATAATAAGAGGCAAGCGCGTAAGCGCTTAAGAAGTTGAGGAAAGGGACATGAGAAAGCTTGCTTTTGCAGTCGTCGCGGCGGCAACGCTCCTCATTGGAACGGTTGCGCCGGCTTCGGCCCATTGGCGTCACCATGGTTGGGGCGGTCCGGGTATTGGCCCCGGGCTTGCTCTCGGGCTGTTCGCTGGAACATTAGCGGCCGCCACCGCACCCCCGGTCTATTATGGACCGGTCTACGGCCCGCCACCCTACTACTACGGCCGCCCGTATCGGGTCGTCCGCTACTATCGGCCGGTTTATCCCTACTGGTACGGCTGGTGACGAGGAGAAGGCGCGGCTCCGGCCGGGCCTTCTGTCAATTCCCGCGATACGTCGCTCGCTGCGCGAGAGGAAACTCTCGCGCGCGAATTCATTTGCTCCCGCAAAAAGCGTGCTTCGCGCGCTCGGGGAGTATGTCGAGGGCGACGGCATGTGCTGGGTCGGTATCCCGTCGCTGGCGGCGGATTGCGACCTATCGCAGGATACGGTCGCGGTTTGCCCTGGCTCGAGGAGATCGGCGCGATTGACCGCACTTAACGAGAACGGCCGCCGCAATGGCGATGGCCGCGGCAAGCGCACCACGGATCCGATCCAGCTGCCGGTCGATGCCGATATCGCGACGATCGAGGCGCGTGCTGCCGGTCGTGACGTCGACGAAAGCCAAGTAAACTCGATTGGCCCTAGCTGCTAGCAAGGGCTAAATTCCAGTCCCGAAACGATTAGGACTCCGCTAGCCCTCGGCCAACGCTCGCAGCTGTGCGACCACCTAATCTCTGAACCTGAACCGGAAGATCCACATAAATCCCATCGGGGCGATTTCCGGAGATCACAAAACGATCGAAGAAGGCGAGACGGTCGAGTTCGCAGCGGCATTCGAGAGCTATGTCGACCATCAGGTCATGCGGCGACTTTTGCAGCGAGGTAGAAAATGTTTCTGACCTGGTTCAGCGCCGGATATAAACGCGACTGTCGGGACGACGTTGCGGACCTTTTCGCTCGCCAGTTGTCCGACCGGCGTTAGGATGCAAACTCTGGTGAACATCATTGCGGGGAATCCCACGCAAAACACCTTTTAATGAACGCACGAAACCGGCCTTACCGACAGCGCACCTAGCTATTCTGTCGGCGGGAACGGTTTGGAAGCATCAACCACCACTTCCGGCAACGCAAATGATCTGCGCATTTGGATTGATACATCAGCGCAGATTGCCGCGCGATCATCCAATGCGAGCACGTCTTACCGCTGCTTTACCCGCGGATGGTTCGATCCGTTGGAGGGATAAAGCTGATGGGATTTGTAGAGCGAAACAGCGATGGTATCATCGTTGGATGGTTTGTCTGTGAGCAGCTGGCGCCGATGGTGACCGAGCAGATCGCCGACGACGACCCGGCGGTGATTGGATTTCTTAATCCGCCGGCGCCGGTGCCGTCCTCCTGCACCGAACTCGGCTTGAAACGGGCCTTTGACGAGCTCGGCACATGGGCCGCGGCTCAAGGTAGTGATCGCGGCGAATGCGAACGTCCAGGACGAGTCGGATCTCGCGACCGAAATCCGCCGCGCAGATCCTCTGGTCCAGCACATGATCGCGGTCGTCGGCCTCTCCGACGCACAAGTGGACCAGCTGCTATTAGTTCGGGCAAACGCCCTGTCTGACTGGGTCGCAGAACGAAAGCTAAAATGACTAATTTGAAGGTACAAGCTCGATTTACTCTCCGCGTCGATGTGATTGACTACCTAGTTCAGAAGCGCGAAGCTCGCTGTCAGGGCGCTCGCGGGATTGTTTTCAATCATGAAGATGCTTACGGAATACTTGGAACGCGCCGTTGAGTTCGAGAAGTTAGCGGTCACTGAGCAGAATGGAGCGTTCAAGGCAGAGCTGTTAAAGCAAGCCTCGGCATACCGACATCTGGCAGAGATGCGTGCGGCGAAATATGGTTTGCCGAAACCAAGCCCTCCAGAAATCAAGTGAGACTACCTACGCTGGAGCACATTAGAAAGGCTGGAAACGATGAAGCCGCCGACCATGCTGCGCTCGCCATAAAGGCGCTTCGCAAGGCAGCGACCGGACAGCCCGCCGTGCAGCTTGCGCGCCAGCTTTTACGCGGCCTGCCTCGTAACGCCGCTAGACTTCGCCAGCGCCTTCAGGACCCCGGCTCTTGCCCCCGAAGACCCGGGGCATATTCTCGATCAGTTTGGAGCGGTCCCGGCTGGCACCTCGCTGGGGCCGTTTCGCTTCGGGGAACAAGCAGCAGTCCAACGACGTTGAGTAACCACGTGGGACTACTTGCCGGCCTCAGCACTCTCCCCGGGAGCTGGGGTCTTTTTTGTCGCGAGTCGTAAACAGCTTCGCCAAAGTCTCAGCCTGCTCTTTTGTCAGCTTCTCGGCGAACGCGCCGTTCTTTTCTATCTGCGCCGGTCCTTTGAGTTCGCTATCGTAGACCATCCATCCGTTGCCACCCTGCCGAACGAGGAAACGTCCCCGCATCGGGCGTCCAGTAAATTCCATCTGCATCCACCATCTGCGAAATACGAGCGCGTCGATTAGTTCGAAGGATGGAGCGCGCGGCATTGAACTATGTGAATCGTGACGATCAACTTTGGACAAGCACCACTCGGCTTTCGCGGCGAACTGAAAACGGCCCCCACCGGGGGCCGCTAACCCGAACGATACGGGTTTTCCTCTGGCAGTCGGGGGCACCTTGGCTGACCAGAAGCGCCAATTAGACGCTGATCTCCTCGCGATGGTTCCTAGCCTGACGCGTGGCAATTGGACAGGAGCGTACTAAAACTAGCTTCGTCGGATCGCGCGGGAAAAACTAGCAACTTCTGACAGCCGTGTTAGCTTCCACGCCTCGGGTCACGTCCCGATTCATCACGGTGACAGGCCTCAGCACCGGCCTCTAGGCCCCCAAAGCTGAGTCACCCTCGCTGACGTGCTTATCTGCGGGAATGGCGCTGCCGGCGATCCATGTCCAGCTTCGATCGCATAGATTGGTGTTGAATAGGGCTTTTCTCAGCTTCGCTGGAATGTCGTTTGTGGCGCTCATCGTCAGCGTAAGTTGGCTGCTGATCGGCTGAGCGTCCTACCTCTCGTGATGACATGACGACTTGGCCTCAGCGCAGCCCGATTGAGCCAACGACGACGTCGCTATAGAGGATGTTCCATTTCTGCCCGGCTGCGGCTCTGTCGCGCCGACGCGTGAGCTCGGTCACGTCGCATCTCCGGTCGGGCAGCGCCGCCACAGCTGCAGCAGCTCCGCGGCCGGCCGCTTGCCCGCCGTACTGCACTTCACGCAGCGCAGGCGACCGGCGAGATCGCGCACGTTGGTGGTCGGAACGTGGCGCAGCGCGGCTAGGCGCGACCGCGAGCGGTGTCTTGCACCGCGAGCAATTGATTTCGAGCCACGGATAGCCGGCTTGATGGCCTGGTCGATCGACGGCGATGCGTCGACCGGGCCCGCCGTCGGCGCAGATCTTTTTGTTCCAGCTCTGGCAGAGCAGATCGTCGGCCTCGCGGATGAGCGCCTCGCCGGCGGCGCAATCCATTTAAACTTAGCCGTGCCGCACCGCTACCCGACTTCGATAGGTATACGTCTCGGCCAAGGTTCGGAATGTCCCAAGTCTACGAGGTGTTTGAACCCTTGACGGACTGAGCACTCGGAAGCCGCCTGAGGCGTCGGGCTCCTCCTCCGCCTCATCGGGCAGCGGCAGTATGGCTTCCGACGAATTGGCTAGCTGATACGAGGAACAACCTGTTGGTTTCGTAGTTCTTTTGGCGCCGCCGGCCCGAGTGTCGCTGGGCGCCTCATGGCCCAGCTAAGCCAGGCGACACGGCGGCTCGTACCATTTTGCTCCGTGGAGGATTTGGATATGAAAACGACCCGTATTGTCGCTTGGCAGCCGATCAGCCTTACTCGCCTCGGCGGGGTCTCGCAGCTGCATCTTCCGTCTGGCCGCTCGTTAGAACTCAAGAGCGGCGACGGCTTATGAAGGAGGGCAAGTCATGTCAATCAAGTCAGCCCTCACCGCTATCCATTCGGAAGCCGGGTTGTCCCGGTACCTGCACGAGATCCGTAGCTTCCCGCTGCTAGATGCCTCCGAAGAAGTGATGTATGCAAGGCGTCTTCGGGATGCCGGGGATAGCGAAGCTGCCTACCGTCTGGTGACGAGCCATCTACGACTGGCTGCCAAGATCGCGCTGAAATATCGGCGCTATGGATTGCCCATCGCCGACCTCATCTCGGAAGCCAACGTCGGATTGATGCTGGCCGTCAGGCGGTTCGACCCTGAGAAGGGATTTCGCCTGGCGACTTATGCCGCTTGGTGGATCAAGGCGTCCGTACAGGAATTCGTCCTGCGATCATGGTCGCTCGTCAAGCTCGGCACAACCGCGGCGCAAAAAAAGCTGTTCTTTAACCTTCAAAAGTTGAAGAGACGCCTTGGAACGCCGGACGATGGCGAGCTTTCGCCGGAGCAGGTGAAGCAGATCTCTGACCATCTTCAGGTCAAGCAAACCGACGTCGTCGAGATGAACGGGCGGATCCGTGGCGACATGACGCTGAATGTTCAACTCAGTGACGAGGAAGGCGAACAGTGGCAGGACAGGGTCGCAGATTCATCTCCTGATCCTGAAACCCTGCTCGTGGAGGCCGGAGACCGAGAACGGCAGAAGGCCGCACTCTCGGAGGCGCTGTGTGCGCTTTCTCCGCGAGAACGCACCATTGTCGAAGCCCGTTACATGGCAGATGAGCAAAGAACGCTTGACGATCTTGCCAATACCTTCGGTATTTCGCGTGAGCGTATCCGCCAGATCGAGCAGCGTGCGTTGCAGCGTATCAAGTCGACGCTGTGCGCACGCCTTCCGGAGCTTGCGGCTGCTTCAGCGAGCGCATAGTAGAAGCAGAACATAGAAACTGCTGGCCGGCTGCTGATCGATGAATCAGCAGCCGGTGCAGATATCAAGCACGATGGCTCCCGCCGAGAAATCACGGTCCTTGCGGCCGCCGGACTTTGTTCTTGCCCGGGGGCTGGCCGCTTTGATCACTGACAAGCTGCTTAACGGTGGCCTCGGAGCTTCGCACTGCTCGCGACGAATCCGCTTCTTTCGCCTGCAGCGAGATCACCATCCCGATTGGAGCAGCAAGTACCATTAAGCTCCACATCTCTGGTTACCCTCCTTTCGACGATGCTCCAATTTGCCGCGCAGAGTTGTTCTGAAGCCGAGACAACGTCTCGGTTTGACGGTTTCAATTCTCAAGGTGCGCTGAGCGTTTCCGGACGCAGGAGAATGCTCTCCGGTTACGAGCCGCGAGCAATATCGACGATCCGGCTTTCGCCGCAAAAATTTTCTTCCAACCTCTTGAAAGTAGAACCCTCGCTCCTAGGTGGATTTTTGCCCGGGGGCCGTTATGGACCCGGTTTTGGACATCGCTGAACCTACCCAAGGAGGATGTGCATGCATTTCCGTCCCTTGCACGATCGCGTGCTCGTGCGACGTCTCGACGCCGAAGAGAAAACCGCCGGCGGTATCATCATTCCAGACACAGCAAAGGAGAAGCCGCAGCAGGGCGAGATTGTCGCCACTGGCCCCGGCGCACGCAACGAACAGGGCCAGCTCATTCAACTCGACGTCAAGCCCGGTGACCGTGTCCTGTTCGGCAAGTGGTCTGGTACCGAGGTCAAGATCGACGGCGAGAAATTCCTGATCATGAAGGAAAGCGACCTTCTGGGTGTTGTCGACAAGACAGCGACCGTCAAGAAGGCAGCTTAGCGCGCTGACAGTCATAGAGGAAAGGAGAGATCAAAATGGCTGCCAAGGACGTGAAGTTCGCAACCGAGGCCCGAGAGCGCATGCTGCGGGGCGTCGACACACTGGCAAACGCGGTGAAGGTCACACTCGGTCCGAAGGGGCGTAACGTCGTGATCGAGAAATCGTTCGGTGCGCCGCGCATCACCAAAGATGGCGTAACCGTCGCCAAAGAGGTCGAACTGGAGGACAAGTTCGAGAACATGGGCGCGCAGATGGTGCGCGAGGTCGCCTCGAAGACCAACGATCTGGCGGGCGACGGCACCACGACCGCGACCGTGCTCGCTCAGGCCATCTTCAAGGAGGGCAGCAAATCCGTCGCCGCCGGCATGAACCCAATGGATCTGAAGCGGGGGATTGACCTGGCTGTCGACGCCGTCGTTTCCGACCTCAAATCACACGCCAGGAAAATCACCTCCAATGACGAGATCGCCCAGGTCGGCACAATCTCCGCCAATGGTGATACCGAGATCGGCCGCTTCCTGGCCGACGCCATGAACAAGGTCGGTAATGAAGGCGTGATCACCGTCGAGGAGGCCAAGAGCCTGCACACCGAGCTCGAAGTGGTCGAGGGCATGCAGTTCGACCGCGGCTACATCTCGCCCTACTTCGTCACGAACCCCGAGAAGATGCGTGTCGAACTCGAGGATCCCTACGTTCTGATTCACGAGAAGAAGCTGTCCGGCTTGCAGACCATGCTGCCGCTGTTGGAGCAGGTCGTTCAGTCCGGTAAGCCGCTCCTGATCATCGCGGAGGACATCGAAGGTGAAGCGCTTGCGACATTGGTCGTCAATAGACTGCGCGGCGGATTGAAGGTCGCGGCCGTCAAGGCACCTGGCTTCGGCGATCGTCGCAAGGCCATGCTGGAGGACATCGCGATCCTGACCGGCGGCAATGTCATCAGCGAGGACCTCGGCATCAAGCTGGAAAACGTCACAGTGAAGATGCTCGGGCGCGCCAAGAAGGTCGTCATTGACAAGGACAACACCACCATTGTTGAGGGCGCGGGCGCCAAGAAGGATATCGAGGCGCGCGCCCAGCAAATCAGGCTCCAGATCGAGGAGACGACCTCCGACTATGATCGCGAAAAGCTGCAAGAGCGCCTCGCCAAGCTTGCCGGAGGCGTCGCAGTGATCCGTGTGGGTGGTGCGACGGAGGTCGAAGTCAAGGAACGCAAAGACCGTGTCGACGACGCGATGCATGCGACTCGAGCGGCGGTGGAGGAGGGGATTCTCCCCGGAGGCGGGGTTGCCCTCCTGCGTGCCCTCGAAGCGCTCGACGGCATCAAGACCGCGAACGCCGACCAGAAGGCCGGCATCGACATCGTTCGTCGCGCCATCCGGATGCCGGCTCGGCAGATCGTGCAGAACGCCGGCGAAGACGGCTCACTGGTTGTCGGCAAGCTTCTGGAGCACCAGAGTTACAACTGGGGCTTCAACGCGGCAACTGGCGAGTACGAGGATCTTGTGAAAGCCGGTGTGATCGATCCCGCCAAGGTCGTGCGCACCGCCTTGCAGGACGCTGCGTCGGTGGCCTCGCTGCTGATCACCACCGAGGCACTCGTGGCCGAAAAGCCGAAGAAGGCTGAATCCGCTTCGGCAGCTCCCGCCATGGACTTCTGAACAACCGAGCCCGGCCGATCAAGGCCGGGCTCCACCGATGAGAGGAGAGAAGACCGCTTCCAAAGATGGAGTGTCCCATGAACAAGCCTAATCGTCGTCGGCTCAGGATGAGGCAGGACACGATCCATTGGTTCATGTTCTCCCTGAGTTTTGTCACCATTGCCTGGATCTGTTTTCGAACGATGGGAGGAGTATAGATGCTGAGTTATCACCATACGTTGTCCGACCGGACGGAGACCAACCGCAATCTGCGGCGAAGCCTGCTTGCTTTAGTAGTAGCCGGCGCAATGTCTCTGGCGGCCTTCGGTGCTTACGGCGTGGAAAGCCCGCGGGGAGCCGAGGCCACACAGGGTACCTTCACTGGACTGCCACTGCCGCCAATCCCGTATCTCGACACGATGCCGTGGCTGAAATGGCAGCCCGCGGCGGCAACGATGAAGATCGACATCTTGCTGCCGCCGACCTCCGCGCCGACCGGCATCTGGCCGCAACCGTCGCCCCATCCCGCGGGACTGGCGGCAACAAGCTGAACCTCAGAGAGCGGCCCGCGAAGGCCGCTCCCTACCTTACGCAATCTCGTCAAGAGCGAGCGGCACTCATGTCCGGGCTGAGTTCGGCGAGGCATTCCGTGCGCGGGAACTCTGATGCAACCTCAAGCAACAGTTGAGCTTGCCGTCCGCGACTTCCTCATCCGAGGTTGTCTGAAGGTGATCGGTCACTACGAGCGCCTGCTCTCAACTGCCAGGAGCGAGCAAGGCGGCAGCTCTATCAAGCCCGGATTGAGCGAGAGCAGCGAGTGATGGATGTCCTACGCCAGGGTGCTTACCCGGATCGCTTGGCCGCGTAGTCGCTGACCCGCCAGGCGAGGTTCGGTCAGAAAAAAGCGCACGGCCTCTTGAATTCACGAGTGTCAGTTCTAATTCGTTTCTCGACCGCGACTGCGGTATGTCGAGCGCCAGGCCGGGCTCGACGAGGCTGGACCGGGGGTGTTCGACGATAATCGAAACTCCGATCCTGCCTTGCTTCGTATCCATATTGCTCTTTGGAGGACTTGGCTATGAGGACACTTGATTTTACGCCACTGTGGCGCACCAGCGTCGGCTTCGATCACTTGGCTGGCCTCATCGACGGCATGTCGCGCCGGCCGAATGAGGATAGCTATCCGCCATACAATATCGAGCGGTCCGGTGAGGATCACTATCGAATCACGCTGGCCGTAGCAGGTTTCGGCGCTAGTGACATCTCCGTGACGGCGGAGCAAAATGCGCTCACGATCGAAGGCAAGACGTCCGACGGGGATGCGCGGCGGTATCTCTACCAAGGTATTCCGGCGCGACCGTTCCGGAGAGTCTTCAGTCTGGCCGAGTACGTCCGGGTCAAGCAGGCATCCTTCCGGGACGGTCTCTTGACCATTGATCTCGTTCGAGAGATTCCGGAGACGATGAAGCCGCGCAAGATCCAGATCGGTGCAACGGCTGCTTCGTCGCAAATTGAGCGGAAGAAGGCAGCTTAGGTAGCTTCGATCCGTGGACCGGCGATGTCATCGGACGTTCCTGACCGATCTCATCTCAACGTGGGTGGCGCATCGACTACGCCGCCACCCAAATCACGAGCACCATCCCCTGGAAAGGAGTGAACAGGGAGGCGAGCCATGACTAACGTAAAAATCGACGGCGGCGATCTGCACCCATTCTTCCACCCCGCCGCTCGCTACATTTCTCCGGCGGAAGTCCTGAATGACATTGAGCTCTCGACGCCTGAGAAGCGAATCATCCTGTCCTCGTGGGCGTCGGATATGTACGCCGTGGAATCCTGTCCCGGCATGCGGGAGGTCCCCGGAATGGGCCACGCTGTGAAGTTGGCCGACATACTGGCAGCGTTGCGGCAACTCGACAGAGACGACGATGATGATCCGCCCAGTGGCGGTGGCGTCCCCATGCGGCTGCGGCGGCCCTGGGCCGCCGCACAGCGGAGGGCGCTGTGATGGTCACGGAAGCCGTTCTAGCGATCGTGCTGCTTGGCCATGCCGCAGCAGCCTGGGCAATTCCGCTCCTAGCATTGGAAGGAACGCGTCTGCCTCAGATTGACGATCCCACAAGCACGCAAGGGTGATCGGAATGTTGGGTCAGCGAACAATATTGGCATGGCTTCTGGTTGTGGCGCTGTTCGGGACTTCACCGGCTATATCCCAAGTGCCGGACCTGAAGACGGGTGGTTCTGTGCCAACATTGGCGCCGGTAGTTCGACAGGTGACACCCGCGGTTGTTAATATTTCCGTGCACGGCCGTGTCCGTGAGGACAATCCGCTTTACCGCGACCCGTTCTTTCGTGAGTTTTTCGACATTCCCAAGCAGGTCGAGAAGGAAATCAATTCGACCGGTTCGGGAGTCATCGTCGATGCCAGGCGCGGCTATGTGTTGACCAACAATCATGTTGTCGAAGGCGCCTCGGTCGTTCGGATCACGACCAAGGACGGCCGGCAGTTAACTGCGAAGGTAATCGGGCGCGATGCGCCAACTGACGTTGCAGTGCTGCAGATCCAAGACCCTGCCGGCCTTCAGGCGCTTCCTTTCGGCGACAGTGATGCGCTTGAGGTCGGAGATTTCGTGCTCGCGATCGGCAATCCCTTTGGACTCGGCCAGACCGTCACGTCCGGCCTGGTCAGTGCGCTGGGTCGCACTGGCTTGAGCAAGGAAGGCTTTGAGGACTTCATCCAGACCGACGCTGCGATCAATCCGGGAAATTCCGGCGGCGCATTGGTGAATCTCCGCGGCGAATTGGTCGGCATCAACTCCGCGATCATTTCGCCGGGCGGAGGGAATGTCGGGATCGGTTTTGCAATTCCCGCGAATATGGCCCGGATCGTTATGGAGCAGATTGTAGATAAGGGACACGTTGAGCGAGGCCGCATTGGCGTTTCACTGCGCGAACTCCAACCGTCGACCAAACAAGGGCGCAACGAAGGCGCGGTGATCGCAGAGGTCGCGGCAGACTCTCCGGCTGCAAGGGCCGGCTTGCGGAAGGACGATATTGTTGTCATGGCAGACGACCGTCGGATCCGCAGCGCGTCGCAACTTCGTAACAAGATCGGCCTGGCGCGTGTCGGTCAAGATGTGAAGCTCACCATCGTGCGGGGCGGTCAAACCAGTTCCGCCGTCGTGAAAGTTGCTCCGCCTGTCCAGGCAAGCAGCACATCCACTCGCCTGCTGCATTGATGCAAAAGGTTCAAGACAATCTGGCCGGTCGACTGCCAAATTCATGCTCTGGCAGACGTATTGGCTCAAAAGCCCAGCCCCTCTGCTTTTAGGGCAGCCATCTTACTTGCTCAACTTTGTAACTCTTGTCACCGCCTGGCGTCTGGACGGCTACGACTGACCCTTTGGACCTGCCTATCAACGCCCGTGCGAGCGGGGAACTGAACGAGATCTTGCCTTTTGCCGGGTCGGCTTCCGGCTCGCCAACGATTTGGCAAATTCGCTCCTCGCCCGTATCCTGGTCCGTCAGTGTGACCGTCGCGCCGAATTTGATGGTCTCGCCGGAGAGCTTTGACACTTCGATGATTTCTGCACGTGCAAGCTTGCTTTCTAACTCGGCTATGCGAGCTTCGTTGAGCCTTTGCTCGCCCAACGCAGCCTGATATTCCGAATTCTCAATAAGGTTGGGCTCGTCGGCAATCGCTTGCTGAATGCGCTCGGCAAGATGAGGCCGCTTGATTCTAGTGCGGTCGGCCAGTTCGTCGTTAAGGGCGGCATGACCGGCCGCAGTCATGGGGAGGGTTGGCATCAATTCGGACCGCCTTGTGAGAGCACCGCGAGCGGCCGCGGTCGCCTGCCGGGCCTACCTATCTCGGTACTATGGGCTGGCAACTATGCTGGCCTTTACCTGTTCCAAGGACCGCCCGGTCCAAGGAGCCCGACAAGGGAACGGAACTTGGGTTGTCGCAGGTCTACGGGTTTGCCGTGCGAATATCGACCAGTGCAGTTGTATGAGCCAATTGGGCACTCCTTGCATGGGCGCACGGGAGTACATCCTTGCTGTGGACGACGACGCGAGCGTCCGCGAAACGTCACGGAACATGCTTGACGATCTCGGATACCAGGCGATTGCGGCTGATAATCTGGATGCCGCGCTGTCGACCCTTTCTCATCAAGCAATCGATGTGGCGATTATTGATCTGGCGATGCCCGACGTTTCTGGACTCAACGTCGGACTTGAGCTTCAACGGCAGCAGCCGGGCTTGCCGATCGTGTACTGCAGTGGCTATCCAGATCTCATCGAAAAGCCTAGCAAACACATGAACGACAGTCTGCTCCTCAGCAAGCCGTTTTTCTCCCAGGAACTCTCAGCCAAGCTGGAAGCGATGCTACGCACCAGCCGTCTGCTTGACTCGGACGCAGCGCCAAATCCGCGCGGACTCAATCAATACCGGTCCGCACCATAGCGCGCGCCAGCTCGAGTTCGCTGATAGCCTGGCGCAGCGAACGGCGGGCCGCGCTCTTATCTCCATTCGCACAGGCGACTTTCAGTTCCTCGATGTGTTGAGCCGCGATCTTTGCATGCGCAACAACATCCGCAGCGCCTGCAAAACTGGATTTCCGCTTTGTGTCCATGGTCGGGCACACCCCCGCCCGCTCTTATTGGAAATAGGACGGGAGCGGAGACCGCTCCCATCGATTTGTGTCATTTCGAGTTGATCGCAATACGCTTCACCTTGGATTCTGCTTGCGGCAGCTTTGGCATGGTGACAGTCAGAACTCCGTTCTTGAACGCAGCAGAGATCTTGTCCTGGTCCACGTCTTCGATCGGGATGCGCCGTTCAAACCTGCCGTAGTACCGCTCGCTGAACCTGCGATCCTTGTCTTCCGTCTCAGTCTTCTTCTCTCCCTTGATCGAGAGAACGCCATTGGCGAGCTCGATCTGGACGTCTTTCTCGTCGAGACCTGGCAACTCCGCCGTGACTTTCACGTCCTGGTTACTCTCGTTGACCTCGATGCTCGGCCAATTCATCGACTGCTCGAGAAAGCTGCCGCCAAATGGCGCGACATCGAAGCCGCGGAAGGCGTCATCGAATAGCCGGTTCATCTCCCGGTGCAGGGTTAGAACCGGATTGTAGTTTTCGGAGCGACGGGTGGTCAGATCACGACCGCGGCCCCAGGGGGGCAGATCGGTGATAGCCATGGATTTTCTCCTTCTTTGTTCCAAAATTCGCGACGCGATAAAGCCTCGCCGCAAAATTCAATTGTGAGCAGGCGGTGTTACGCCGCATGCTTGTTCTCATCTTTCTGGTGATCAGCACCTGTGTTGATCGCAATCTGGCGCGGTTTCATCGCCTCGGGAACCTCCCGAACCAGATCGATCTTGAGCATGCCATTCTCGAACCAGGCGCCCTTCACTTGCACGTACTCGGCCAGATTGAAGATCTGTCGGAACGGGCGCGCAGAGATGCCTTGATAGAGATATTGATGGCCGCTTTTGTCGGCCTTGCGACCCTCAACGGTCAGTGTGTTCTGCCCGGCCGTGATGGAGACCGTGTCAGGCGGGAAGCCGGCAAGAGCCAGCGTGATTTGGTAGTGGTCCTCACCGACACGTTCGATGTCGTAGGGCGGGTAATTGTCCGCGCCGGTCCATCGGCCGGAGTCCGCGAGAAGGTCGAACAGACGATCGAATCCAACCGTCGATCGCCACAGGGGAGCGAGATCAAGCGTGGTCATAGCCATATCCTCCTTTTGAGCAACATGGATAAGAGCACCCAGGACGCTTGCCGGGTGCCTGCACGCGCCCCGTAGCAGGCGCCCGATTGTGCCGTGCAATTACTGCGTGGCTACCCATAAAATTAGAAGGGGGGCGTATCGTTTCAAGGCCTTCCAGGCACTTGCGAAAGCGGCAGTGCCGCACCCATGTTTTTGTCGGATCCGGCTGAGGCGAATGTGGAAGGACTTCCTGCCGTCCTGCTGCGTCTCAGCCGGTTCCTCCAAAGGTACTCGCCAACGAAAGTGACCATGGCAGCAGTCCAAAACGACGTGATCGACACGGCGCTTCTGGAATCATTTTTCGGGAGTGACCCGCCGTGCTTCGCCGCGCTCGGCGTCACCATCGGATCTCCTGGCCGGTTTGGTATGTCGCGCGCGCAGCTCCTGGAGATGAAACTCCCACCTTCGGTCGCGGCTGAGCGGAAGACCGCGACAAATAGCCCTGGTGTCGGACAGTCACGAGAGCCGCGCATCGTGAGATCTCGGAACGAAGGCTCCTGCCGGGGGGCATAGCGCTGCGCCGGCGGAGCCATGTCGGTCGAGCCGGCAGAAATCTAAGAGTAATAGGCGATCATCAACCGGTTCTGTCATCGCGCCGTTCGGTTTGACAGCAACTTAAAAGGCTAGCGATCACCGATGCCGGAAAGGCGACAATCAATAATGCGCCAAGCATGATGCCGACGTTCGGCGCAACATCGAGAGCATCGTGCGCGCCGATCGCTAATGCTGCTGCTGCGCCCACGGTATTGAATACTTAAGATGCATCGGACGTCCACTCCGTTCTCCATCACAACGCGTTTCCGTGAGCAACTGTGAGTGGCTGGTCTATGAGCGGCTTGCTTTAGCGATTCTAAAGCTCTCCACGGATCATGCCGATAATCTCCACAGCGTTTCGCCGGGCCCGATCTCGGCAGACCCGCGGCGAATGGAAAGTCGCGCGAGCGGCTTGGGGGACCACCCGCGCTAGTCTGGGTGGAAGCTTGGCCATCTCTGGGGGGCGCGATACATGAGGGCCAAGCCGTATTCCTCCGAGCAACTCGCGTGCCAGACGGGCGCGCGCAGCCTCCTCACGGGGCAAACATAAGCTCATGAAGCGCGGCGCCAGGTCGAAGCCATGAAAAACGTGCGGGCGGCGGGAGATCCGCCCGCACGAGTTGCGCTACGAAGCGGCTTGGGCCTCAGGAGGTCGTGATTGAGCAACCAAGCCGTGCATCACTCAGCAACCGGCGTGCCAGACCGTGAAGAACCGACGAGAGACCAAAAAGTTGTGCTTTTTCACGCCGCGCCAGCCAACTCCTCGGGCGGCTTCCGAACATGAATGTCGGTAACCTGACGCGGTCGTACGAGATCGGAGGGCAGTACCCAATGCTATCGTGCACAACGATCGCATCGGGTCACCGTTCAGCCTTTGCAACTGCTCCTCTTCGATCGGGCAGTTGAGCATTGCGGCCGTTGCGCTGCTATTGATCAGGGTTAGTTTCATGGCTTCCGTCGGGCGGCCACGGCAAACGCGCGAGTTAAATGGCTGAACCTTCGTCCTTGTCGTATTCCTTGAAGATCGACGACCGTCACAGTTCATCTTGGTGCGGCTGAACCTCCGGCCAGCGGGTGCGAGTGGAGGGTTACCCGGACACGGCCTCGCGTCAGTCGCTTCCCACCCACCGGTGTGCTGCTGGTTGCGGATCAATCAGTCTCCTTGTCCGGTGCGTTGCCGCCGGCTGCACTCTTCGCGCCCTTGGTCGATTTCCTGCCCACTTTCCCGCCCGCGGTCCTGAGTTTGGGCAAAGAATCGTCATCATCACTCATGCCGCTCTGTACGCTCCTGTCTTGCATGCCTTTGCGAGCCCTGGCGTCGGTGGCGAGGCTTTGCACAATGACGGAGTATGCGAGGAAAGCGGAAATGCCGCATGCGATTACAGAGGTCTTCGCTAATTTCATCCATGTCTCCTGGATCGAATTGCTTGCGAGGGAGCGATTTTGGCTTAATGCGGCTGCGCCGTTCGCTTCGCGTTGAGGGGTACGAACGGCGCAATACTCACGATGACGCCGAACCAGCTCTGTCATTTGGTTGTGTGACGTCCCGATCCGATGCTTCGCGTCATCAGGATCTGCCGACGGTTTCCAGGCTACGCCCTGACGTGGCGTGAGGTTCAAGCGATTTCTGCAGTTTGACTATCAGTCCGCCGTTCCCGGGGCCGTTTTTTATGTGGTATCAGGCTGCTCTTCCGGGATCGTGCAGGTCTGGGCCTGTCGCTCAAGCGGCTTGACGAAAGCGTCTTTCAGCGCGCTGGCTAATAGGCCTAATTTCTCTGGCAACGTGGATTTTCGTTGGTCTGGGCAATGGCGAGCTGCTCATGCTCGGAATTCGAAACCGTCCAACGGAAGATGGCCATCGAGAGGCAGATGTTTTGCCTGCCCCAGATCGCAATGCTTGCCGGGCTGCCTTCGCTTGCCTCGGCGCGTTTCGTGTTGGCGGCAGGACGCGGACGCGCTTGACTGTGCTTGCTTGCGGTGAGCCGTCCGTTCGAGCCGGCTAGACTTGGCGGAGCCGTCTCAACCATTCTCACGGCCGCCACACGCGAGGGATGATCATTCGTCTCCTTCCTCGTCGAACAAGTTCGGGTAGATCGGTTCGTTGAATGCGGGGTCAAGATGACGAGAACGAGAAGCAAATCCGCCTCTTCGGTGCGCTTCGACCAGGCTGCAGCAATCTCGGCCTAGCCCACTCGTCGCGGTGGCGGATTGCGCGCTCTCGATGTTCGTTCACGGACGATACCGCCCTTTGCAGCAGATCGTTTCTATTTCTTCGCTGAATCGTTCCAACATCTTGTGCAGCTGAACCGAAATTGGCCAATCTTCTCCTTGAAATTGCGCTTCAGCACGCGGACGCACGTGGCCTCTTTGATGGCTTGATCTGGCCGAAGACCGGCTTCGCCTCGATCGTCTGAGCCGCAACGCCGTTGATGCGACTTTCTTCCCCTGGGCTTCGCCCATTCCTCGCGAGACAAGAAAGTCGCCTCAACGCCGTCCTCCGCTGCGCTCCGGCCCGAACGGGTGCGTCGCCGATCGTCCTCGGCCTTTAGATCGCCATCGAGGCCGCGGTGGTCGCGGGCTCGAAACACAACAGGAGAAGTGACATGGCTAACATCGGTTCTTTCAAGAAGCTGGGCAACGATTTCCAGGGCGAGATTGTCACCCTGAGCCTGCAGGCAAAGGGCGTCCGCATCGTCGCCGAGACCAACCGCTCCAACGACAACGCTCCGAGCCACCGAATCTATGTAGGCCGGGCCGAGATCGGCGCAGCCTGGTCGAAGCGCTCCGAAGAGGGCCGCGATTACCTCTCGCTCAAGCTCGACGACCCCTCGTTCAACGCACCGATCTACGCGAACCTGTTCGACGACGAAGGCGGCGAGGGCTACACGCTGCTGTGGTCGCGCCCGCGCAAGAACGGCGAGTGAGCCTCGATCCTTCAGAGCCCCGCTCAGACTATTGGGCGGGGTTCGTTTTTCTGCGCGAGCCAGCGAGAATATCTCGCTGTTGGATAGGTTGCACGGATCGATCTGGGCCGGCTCCTCCGGCGCCGGCGCCCCGCCCAGGTTTTGCGCGCGTCTTAGCGGCCTCAAACACGGGGGCGTTCGTCGCCGCCTGTGCGCGCATAAGCGCGGCCTTCTGCGAGGCGGAGCGAGTCGGCGAAGGCGGGCCTGGCTTTGGGCAAGAACCTTCTCGTCCTCGAATTGCAAAAGCGCAAACAGCCGGCCGCTCGCGCTCGACTGTGAGAAGATGGCGCATCTACACGCCGCGTCATGCGCCTGCCGCGACCCTTGAGAGAAATCTGACTTTTGCGCTCAAGAACGAAGCAATAGAGCTCGCCATCCTGAAGCGGCTTTTCCTCGCCGTGCGGGAGGAGATTGCGGAGCTTGTGAAGCAGACGCCGATCGGGCTCTACACGCGTCGCATCTGGTTTCTCTATAAATGGCTGTTGGGACCCGAACTCAATCTGCCCACGGCGGACAAAATCTCCTATGTCGATGCCGTCGATACCGAACTCCAGTTCGCGAACTCCGGGCAGAATTCGATACGGCATCGCGTCCGCAACAATCTGCCAGGGACGTCAGACTTTTGGCCACTCGTGTTCAAAATGTCTTGTCAAGCGTTGGCTGAGTTATTGCCGCCTCCCTGCGGGACCGGGCTGTCGGCTGGCGCTGAAACCCCGGCTTGCGCCGGGTTTTCACCCTTCGGGCTTCCATCCCTGACGGAAGCTGCGACGCGGCGGATGCCGCCGTCGCGGGTCTTGGTCAAGGGTCTTGGTCAAGGGTCTTGGTAGAAGGCCTTGGTCGCGCGTCTTGGACGTTGCCGTTGGCGACCGATGATACAGGAGAGGCAGAGGGGAGCGGCCTTGGCCATGACGGGTTGAGGGTCGGAGGAGAGTCTTCCGGCGCCCGTCATGGAGATTGCTCCCATGAATACGCAGATTGTTGATGCCAGCCGCAACGCCAGTTTCGGTTACAGAGTGGATGTGAGCCGCGGCGAGCGCATTGGTCGGGTGTCCTCGGAGTGGTTCTGTCGTCCGGCGGATGAGCGCTATCTGTCGCTCAACGAACTGGCCTGCACGGTGCGCGATCGCGCGGACCGCAGCCGGACGCGCGTGGTCGAAAGCGCGCTCATCCATGTCGAGGCAAACCGTGCCGATCCTGAGCGCCTGGCCTTGATGCTGCCCGGCTTGGACACGCCGCTCGCCCCGACCCACTGGAGCTTCGGCCAGCTTGCAAGCCAGGTTGGCGCTCCGGCCACCTACCTGCGGCAGCTCCCCGCGGCACTCGCAGCAATCAACCTGCAATATGGCCTGACCGACAATCGGGTCGAGCAGATCAAAACGCTCGAGACCGAGGGTAGCCGCATCGAGCTTCGCGCTGTCACCGGTCCCGACTATGGCCGGATCTACGACCACGAGCTGGTTGAGGCCGTACAACGCATCGCTGGCAATGGCACAGGCGATACACGGTGGAAGGTGCCTGGTGCGCTCGACTGGTCAAGTGGCATCTACAATCCCCGCGTCGACATTTCCAAGGACACGACGACCCTCTACGCGTCGGACAGGGACGTTTTCCTGTTTCTGGTCGATGATCTGAATCCCATCGAGGCCGGTCGTCTCCGGGACGGCTCGCCCGACCTCTATTTCCGAGGCTTCTATTGCTGGAACTCGGAAGTTGGCGCGAAGACGCTCGGCATGGCGAGCTTCTATCTTCGTGCGGTTTGTCAGAATCGCAATCTGTGGGGCGTGGAAGATTTCGAGGAGATGACCATCCGCCATTCCAAATACGCAGCCTCCCGCTTTGCTCACGAGGCAGCCCCGGCACTGTTGAACTTCGCCGACTCCTCACCCATGCCCTTTGTCAACGGCATCAAGGCCGCCCGCGAGCGGATCGTGGCACGCAGCGACGAGGATCGCACCGAGTTTCTGCGCCGCCGCGGCTTCTCCAAGGCCGAGACAGGCAAGGTGATTGAGGCGGTGCTGGCGGAGGAAGGCCGCCCGCCTGAAAGCATCTTCGATTTCGTGCAGGGCATCACCGCCGTCGCGCGCGACAGGCCGCATCAGGATGTCCGCCTGGACATGGAGGCCAAGGCCAAGAAGTTGCTCGACCGCGTGGCGTAATTGCGGCCAAGCCGGGGATTCCGTTCTCCGGCTTGGCTTGTCTGCGCTCTTCCGGCTCACCAGTTCGGGGATGGCGCTGCCTCTCGGGGAGACGTTGATGTCCGTCGCGGGCCGGCAATTCCGCGGCGGCTCGGAGACCGTAGCGCCGTCGCCAAAACCGGCGCGGCACCGAAAGATGCACGCCAAGTGTCGCGATACTCGCTTGCAGCTTCGACCCACGTGACCTCGACTTCTGAAACGAGAGGTGAACTGGATCGCATCCGAGCTCGGGCAACTCAGTTTTCCGATAGCGCGGCAGCCGCCAACCACCGCCATTGCGCCAGCAAGAAAGCGAGAGCGAGAGAGGGGCAGGCATGTTCGTGAACGGGTTGGAGGCCGAGAGAGAGGCTCCCGGCCGCCCGTTTCGGAGAAACTGACATGGCAAAGGCCGTTCAGAAGATCAAGCTGTCGTCGTCGCGCGACATTCCCTTCAGCAAACTCATCTTGAGCCAGAATAATGTGCGGCGCCTCAAAGCCGGCATCTCGATCGAGGATCTTGCCGAGGACATCGCCCGGCGCTCCCTGCTGCAAAGTCTCAACGTCCGGCCTGTCCTCGACGACGAAGGCCGGGAAACCGGCATGTTCGAGGTGCCGGCCGGAGGTCGCCGCTATCGCGCACTTGAGCTCCTGGTCAAGCAGAAGCGTCTGGCGAAGACCGCGCCGGTCCCATGCATCGTCAGTGACATGGCTGACGTGATCACCGCGGAAGAAGACTCGCTCGCCGAGAACGTGCACCGCATCGCGCTTCATCCCCTGGACCAGTTTCGCGCATTCCAGACCCTGCGCGAGCAAGGGCGGTCCGAAGAAGATGTCGCGGCCATCTTCTTTGTATCCGTCAACGTGGTGAAGCAGCGGCTGCGGCTTGCGGCGGTGTCCCCGAAGCTGCTCGAGGTTTACGCCGACGACGGCATGTCGCTCGAACAGTTGATGGCGTTCTCGGTTACCGCCGATCACGGCCGGCAGGAACAGGTCTGGGAGACCGTCAACAAGTCGGGTTATGAAGAGCCGTATCAGATCAGGCGCCTCCTGACCGAGCGTGCGGTGCGGGTCTCCGACAGGCGCGCCCGATTTGTCGGCCTCGCCGCTTATGAAGCGGCCGGCGGCGGCGTGCTGCGCGATCTCTTCGAAGAAGATGGCGGCGGCTGGCTCGAGGACGTTGCGCTGCTGGAGCGTCTCGTGGCTGAGAAGTTGCGGGCAGAAGCTGAGGCGATCGCCGCCGAAGGCTGGAAGTGGATAGAGGTGACCGCCGCCAGCTTTCCCTACGGCCATGACCACGGGCTCCGCCGGCTCGAGGCAGATCCGGCGGCTCTCACCGCCGAAGAGCAGGCGCGCTTCGATACTCTCCAGGTTGAATACGACGCGCTTGAGGCAAGATTTGAAGGCGCTGACGAACTGCCCGGTGAGGTGGACGCGCGGCTCGGCGAACTCGAGCAGGCGCTCGAAGCGTTCAACAACCGGCCGGACATCTTCGAGCCGGACCAGATGGCCAGAGCCGGCGTCTTCGTCAGCATCGATTGCGAAGGACGGCTTTCTGTCAATCGGGGTTATGTCCGACCGGAGGACGAGGAGCCTGCGGCCGGTGTCGAAGGCGAGCGAGGCACCGATGTAGCGGTGACTGAAGGGCAGGAGCCCGGTGCTTCGGTCCAGCGCACGGCGATTTCGCTCGCCGGTGCATCGACCGAGCCGGAGGAGCATGATGAGGATGCGGCAAGGCCGTTGCCGGATCGACTCATCACCGAAAGGCGCATCGTACGTTGGCATTACGGGACGCGCTGGCAGAACATCCGGCAATCGCGTTCCAGGCGGTGCTGCACAATTTCGTGCTGACGGCCTTTTACCGGTACGGATCGTCCAACACATGTCTGGAGATCGGACTTCGTACGCCGACCTTTCCCGCTCAAGCCCCCGGGCTCAGGGAAAGCGCATCTGCCAAGGCAGTTGAGGCCCGGCACGAGTCCTGGAAGGCCCGGCTGCCCAAGAGCGAGAACGATCTCTGGGATGCGCTCACGGCCCTTGACGGTGCCGCACAGGCATCCCTGTTCGCTCACTGTGCGTCATTTGCGGTCAACGCCGTCCATGAGCCGGCCAACCGTTACAATCAGGGCCGTGTCTATGCTCACGGCGTCTGCTCTCGGTTCGATCAGGCCGATGTGCTGGCGCGTGCTGTCGGCCTCGACATGGTTCAGTCCGGCTGGCGACCGACTGTTGACAATTATCTCGGCCGCGTCACCAAGCCGCGTATCCTGGAGGCGGTGCGGGAGGCGCGAGGTGAATCGTCCGCGCAATTGATCGATCACCTGAAGAAGTCCGAGATGGCCAGCGAGGCCGAGCGTCTTCTCGAGGGTTCGGGCTGGTTGCCGGAGCTGCTGCGCCCGGTCGACGCCACCGCCTCGCCAGTCGAACAGGAAGGGGAGGCTGGCTCGCTCCCCGAATTCCTCGCCAACGAAGGGCAGGAGGAGGGTGGCGACGAGGCTGAACCACAGCTCGATGCCGCCGAATGACGCCTCATCGCGGGACGGCTCCGGCCGTCCCGTACGCCTTCCTTCGCACGTCTCGTCCCGCGCCCGTCCACGCCGTGTCCGGCAGTGATTTCGTCTTGTCGCCCGGCCGAATGTGGTGGCGCGGCGTGAGGGCGCGCGGCTGCCTCCTGAGAGGCAGAGAGTGCGGCCGAGACGGGTTTGAGCCGGCACGGTCCAGAGAGAGCGCCAGCCGGCTCGACCCGTTCCCGCTCTCCGAAAGACATCCTGCCATGACCGAATCTCTCACCGGCGGCGCTGCCGCCGCGCCGCTCTCGATGCGTGCCGCTGCAAGTCTAACCTCTGCGGCTCTCCGCGCTGCACAGCAGCTCTTGATTGAGCTCGAACGCGGTCGTCGCATCGATGCCGCTGTCCTGCGTAGCGCCATGGAGGCTGCCTTCGCCGGCTCGGACGCGGCCGGTGCCTGGAATTGGAAGACCGCCTATGACGCCTGCGAGGCGGCGACCGTTCTATTCCTTCGCAAGTTCGGCCCGACCATGCGCGCCAAGGCGGGTTCGACGGCTGCCATGCTGCCGATGCTCGCAAGGATCGCAAGCTGTCTGCCGACCCATACGCGGCGTTCCGAGGATGGCCAGGCACTTCAACAATTCTCGACGCCGATTCCGCTCGGCCTTGTTGCATCTGTGGCGGCGGGCGTTACGCCTGCCGATCGCGTTCTCGAGCCCTCGGCAGGGACAGGCTTGCTTGCGATCTTTGCCGAGCTTTCGGGCGGCGCCCTGGTGTTGAACGAGTTGGCCGAGCCGCGCGCGACATTGCTCGATCAGCTGTTCACCAACGTTAAGGTCACCCGCTTTGACGCCGCCCAGATCGATGATCACCTTGAGGCGAGGGTTGCCCCGAGCGTCGTCTTGATGAACCCGCCGTTCTCGGCTGTGGCGAATGTCGAACGACCGATGCCGGACGCAGCTCTCCGGCACATCACCTCAGCCTTGGCGCGCCTTTGCGACGGCGGCCGTCTTGTCGTCATCGTCGGCAAGAGCCTTGCGCCGGATAATCCGGCATGGACGGAAGCCTTTGTTCGTCTCCAGGAACGCGGGCGGGTTGCGTTTTCTGCCGCCATTGACGGCGCCGTCTACGCCAAGCACGGGACACAAACGGACACAAGGCTGCTTGTGATCGACAAGCTGCCTGCGCCTGATCCGAAAATCTTTCCCGCTTCACCGGGCATGGCGAGCGATGTCGCCACCTTATTTGGCTGGGTGGCCCGGCATGTGCCGTCGAGGCTACCCGTCGTCACTACGCCGGTTGGGCGCGACCTTATTCGTTGTGGTCCAGCGAAGGCGAGATCGACCGCCGCCGCTGTACCGTGTCTACCGTCCACGTCGGGACGTGTGGCGCCAAGAGGCGTAGAGCTCAACTACGAGACAGTCGATTGGTCTCCGCCGGAAAGCGCCCGACTGACCGATGCGCTTTATGAGGAGTACGAATTGCAGTCGATCCGGATTTCCGGATCGCATCCACATCCGACCAAACTCGTGCAGTCCGCGGCAATGGCATCCGTCGCGCCACCGAAGCCGACCTACCGTCCGCATCTGCCGCCACGTGTGGTGACAGATGGACTTCTGTCGGACGCTCAGCTCGAGAGCGTCATTTATGCCGGCGGAGCACATTCCGAATTCCTGGCAGGCTCCTGGACCGTCGATCCGACCTTTGATGTTGTGGCCGCCGCGTGCGAGGACGCTCAGAATGCCATCCGCTTTCGCCGTGGCTGGTTCTTGGGCGATGGCACCGGCGCGGGCAAGGGACGTCAGGTCGGTGGAATCCTGCTCGACAATTGGCTCAAGGGCCGCCGCCGTGCGGTCTGGATCAGCAAATCCGACAAGCTGATCGAAGATGCCCAGCGCGACTGGTCGGCGCTCGGCATGGAGCGCCTGCTGGTGACGCCGCTGTCCCGGTTTCGCCAGGGGACGGCGATCCGGCTTTCGGAAGGCATCCTATTTACAACCTATGCCACGCTACGCACCGACGAGCGCGGCGAGAAGCTTTCGCGTGTCAGCCAGATCGTTGAATGGTTGGGCTCCGACTTCGAAGGAGTGATCATCTTCGACGAGAGCCACGCCATGCAGAATGCGGTCGGGGGCAAGGGCGAGCGCGGCGACCGGGCGGCCTCTCAGCAGGGGCGCGCGGGCCTGAGGCTCCAGCACGCCTTGCCGAATGCTCGGGTGGTCTATGTGTCGGCGACGGGCGCCACCACAGTGCACAACCTCGCTTATGCGCAACGCCTCGGGCTCTGGGGCGGCGCGGACTTCCCGTTCGCCACGCGCGCCGAGTTCGTCGAGGCGATCGAGGAGGGTGGGGTGGCGGCCATGGAGGTCCTGGCTCGTGACCTAAAGGCGCTCGGTCTCTATGCCGCCCGCTCGCTGTCTTATGAGGGCGTCGAGTACGAGCTCGTCGAGCACCAGCTTACGTCCGAGCAGGTTCGCATCTACGACGCCTATGCTGACGCGTTCAGCATCATCCATAACAATCTCGACGCCGCGATGCGGGCCGCCAACATCACCGGCGAAACCGGAACGCTGAACGGACAGGCCAGATCGGCGGCGCGATCCGCCTTCGAAAGCGCCAAGCAGCGCTTCTTCGGGCATCTGTTGACCTCGATGAAGACGCCTTCGCTGATCCGATCGATCGAGCGTGATCTCGACGCCGGCCATGCCGCGGTGATTCAGATCGTCTCAACGGGCGAGGCGCTGATGGAGCGTCGGCTGGCCGAAATTCCGACCGAAGACTGGGGCGACGTCCAGGTCGACATTACGCCCCGCGAGTATGTCCTCGACTATCTCGCTTTTTCCTTCCCGGTGCAGCTCTACGAGCCCTTCACTGATTCAGAGGGTAATCCTTGCTCGCGGCCTGTCTATCGCGACGGCCAACCGGTCGAGAGCCGGGAGGCTGTCTTGCGCCGCGATCGCTTGATCGAAAAGCTCGCCTCGCTGCCGCCTGTTCCTGGGGCGTTGGACCAGGTCATCCAGCGTTTCGGCACCGACATGGTCGCCGAAGTGACCGGCCGTTCGCGCCGCATCGTTCGCAAGCATGGCCGATTGGTGGTCGAGAGCCGAGCGGGCTCGGCGAACCTCGCGGAAACCTCGGCCTTCATGGATGACGTCAAGCGCGTCCTCGTGTTCTCCGACGCGGGCGGCACGGGACGGAGCTACCATGCCGAACTGTCGGCCCGAAATCGCCGGTTGCGGGTCCATTACCTGCTCGAGCCCGGCTGGAAGGCCGATGCCGCGATCCAGGGGCTTGGCCGGACCAACCGGACCAATCAGGCGCAGCCGCCGCTGTTTCGTCCCATCGCGACGGATGTGAAGGCCGAAAAACGCTTTCTCAGCACCATTGCGCGGCGGCTCGACACGCTGGGCGCGATCACACGCGGTCAGCGCCAGACTGGAGGGCAGGGCCTGTTTCGGCCGGAGGACAATCTCGAAAGCCGGTACGGGCGTGATGCCTTGCGTCAACTCTACACATTGCTCGTTCGCGGCAGGATCGACGGCTGCTCGCTCGAGAGGTTCGAGGATGCGACCGGCCTGCAACTGACCGATGCCAATGGGCTGAGGGATGAGCTGCCGCCGATCACGACCTTCCTCAATCGTTTGCTGGCGCTCACCATCGACTTACAGAACGTCCTGTTCACCGTCTTCGAACAGCTCTTGATGGCTCGGATCGAGGGCGCGGTTGCTTCCGGCACCTATGACATTGGGCTGGAAACGCTCCGCGCCGAGAGCTTTGTCGTCTGCGACCGGCGGACGGTCTACACCCATCCGGGCACGGGGGCGCAGACCCGCCTGCTTACGCTGACCCAGCGCTGGCGCAATCATCCCTTAAGTCTCGATGAGGCTCTGGCTCGGCTTTCCGATCATCGCGCGATTCCGTTGTTCAATGAACGCTCGGCCCGTGCGGCCGTGCAGCTCCCGGCGCCAAGTTTCATGCTCGACGACGGCGAGATCGAGCGGCGCATCCGCTTGATACGGCCGATGGAGCAGCACAGCGTCTCCCTCAACATGATGGCGGAAAGCCATTGGGCCGAATCGGATCGCGAACGCTTTGCCGCCGCCTGGCTGGCGGAACTCGCAGAGCTACCCGAGTTCTCGGAGAGTACGATCCACGTCGTGGCCGGCTTGCTGTTACCCATCTGGAAGCGGCTGCCGAACGAATCAAGCCGAGTTTATCGGCTCCAGACCGACGCGGGCGAACGCATCATCGGCCGCAAGGTCTCCGCCGCCTGGGTCGCGAACGTCCTTGCCGCGGATGCGCCCACGTTGACGCCGGACGCTGCCTTTGCCGCGCTGATGGAGGGACAGATCGTCCTCGATCTTGCCGAAGACCTCCAGCTTCGCCGTGTCCGATTGATGGGCGCAACCCGCATCGAACTGTCGGGACTCAACGACACGATGCGCGATCGCCTGCGGGCTTATGGTCTGTTCGGGGAGATCATCTCCTGGAAGCTCCGCATGTTCGTGCCCACGGACGCAAGCGGTGTGGAGGTCCTGGCGAAGGTGCTCGACAGCTATCCGGTCGCGCGCGTCGGTGGACGGGAGGCCGCGTGATGCCCCGCGACGCCTCCGAATTGGCACGCCGCCTCGCGCGCGAGGCCGAGGCGGTATGCAGGCACTATCTCTCCAATGGTAAGCGGGCCGGACGGTACTGGGTGGTCGGCGACGTCCGCAACACGCCGGGCCGTTCGTTGTTCGTACGGCTCCAGGAATCGCCGAAGGGACCCGCCGGCAAATGGACCGATGCCGCGACCGGAGAACATGGTGACCTCCTCGACGTCATCCGCGAAAGTCTGGCCTTGCGAGACTTTCGCGAGGTGGCCGAGGAGGCGAGACGCTTTCTGAAGCTACCTCGTTCCGAGCGGCAACCTACCCCGGAACGGGTGGGTCCAGCCGTGCTGGCCGGATCGCAGCAAGCCGCCCGTCGCCTTTTTGCCATGTCCAGCCCAATCGACGGGACTGTGGTCGAAGCTTATTTGCAACGTCGCGGAATAGCCCGCATCCACCATGGTGGCAGCTTGCGCTTCCACCCACGTTGCTACTATCGACCGGACGATCATTTGCCGACCGAAACATGGCCAGCGATGATCGCCTGCGTCACGAACCTCGCCGGGCGGATCTCCGGCGTGCATCGCACCTGGCTCGATCCTGACGGATTTGATCGCGTCCGGCTCGGCAAGGCCCCTGTCGACACGCCACGACGGGCCATGGGTGACCTGCTCGGCAATGCCGTTCGTTTCGGCCTGGCGGACGACGTGCTCGCTGCCGGCGAGGGTATCGAGACCATGCTGTCGCTGCGTTACCTCCTGCCGAGCCTGCCGATGACAGCGGCGCTGTCGGCCAATCACCTCTCGGCCATGTTGCTGCCGTCTGGGCTACGTCGGCTCTATATCGCCCGCGACGCCGATGCCGCCGGAGATGCCGTACAAGCTAACCTTACCCAGCGCGCGGAAGATGCCGGCGTTGAAGCGATCGCGTTGTCGCCTCGGCTGGGCGACTTCAATGAAGATCTGCACATCTTAGGCCCTGAAGCGCTCCGAGCAGCGTTGCGGCTTCAACTCGTACCAGAAGATGTCGTTCGCTTCTTGCATTCGCTCCCGCCGGCCGCGGAAAAAGCCGACATCGTTCGATCGATCGCGATGGATCGGTGGTAGATTGGGCCAATGCCGGAAGGGCACGCGACCACGGCCTTCTAGAGGGCGATCGGACGCCAAGCGGTTCGGGCCGGCAATGGCTGCGTCCGGCTATTTTCCGCCGCGCGCAGGCGATGAGAAGGCACGCCAGCGATCCGACCGGCGCGCTTTGCATCGCGAAGCAAAATAGCCGGCCTTCGCCATCCTCCGCTGCCGCTTCGGCCCTCCGCTTCCGCCTGCGCCCTAGCGGGCTTCGGCGGACAAGCCGCTCCGGGTTCTGGCCCGTTCCGCCCGCCGTCTGAGTGATCGCCACGAAGGCCGCGATGGGCGCGGCCAATCCGGCAAAGGACCTCTTCCCATGACCGACCACGACGACATCGAACCGGCGCAGGCGGCGTCTCCAACCGACCACGTCCTGAGCGAATTGCAGCTCTTCGGCTATCGTCCCTTCGACGACCAGCCAGATCCAAGACCCCTTCCCGAGGCGAAAACGATCGCCGGTGCCATCGTCGATATGTTCGACGCCCTGGTCGCCACGCTGAGCGATACGCGGCTAGAGCCGGACCTCGACGAACTCCTTTGGTCGACGGTCAACCTGTTCCATCGTGCCGTCGACCGCATTGAACGTCAGCTCGACGACAATGAACAAGCTCAGCACAAGAGCCAACGGGAGCAGAACGGGTCGGAGGTGCGATCGGTCGAGCTTGAGCGCCTGATGGCCGAGGGCATCACGCTGATCGAGCGCCGAAATTGCTTGGAAATCTTTCGCGATCAGGCGATCGAACGATTTGAGGTCCACACCGGCTCGTCGTGGCGTCCTCGGTCGGGCTCGCTGGTCAACCACCGCACGCTCACCGCAGCGATGATCGACTCCCGCGACTTTATCGCCGCCAAGCGTCGTACCGAGAGCGAGGACATGTTGCCGCCGGGAGTGAAGATCGCACTCACCGGCGGGCTGGACTTCAACGACCACCGCCTCATCTGGGATCGCCTCGACAAGGTTCGCGCCAAGCATCCCGACATGGTCCTGCTCCATGGCGGCTCGCCCAAAGGCGCCGAATTGATCGCCTCCAAATGGGCGACCACCCGCAAGGTACCCCAGATCGTCTTCAAGCCCGACTGGACAAAGCATGCCAAGGCGGCTCCCTTCAAGCGCAATGACGCCATGCTCGAACTGCTGCCGATCGGCGTCATGCACTTTCCGGGTACAGGGATCCAGGACAACCTCGCCGACAAGGCGAGGCGTTTCGGCATCCCCGTTTGGAGATTCGGCGGCGCGTGAGCGCCGTCGTCTCGCCTCCAAACCATCAAAGCGGAGTTGTACGCGCCGCAACTCCGCCTCGTTCAGACCTTATATCCGAAGTCGCGCCGTGGTGGTGGTGGAAGGCGCGACTTGCAAATCCATGCAATTGGAGCCGCCACCATGCCCGCCCTTGGGCTTGTTCTCAACGCACT
This sequence comes from Bradyrhizobium sp. UFLA06-06, assembly GCF_054820065.1. Lineage (NCBI taxonomy): Bacteria > Pseudomonadati > Pseudomonadota > Alphaproteobacteria > Hyphomicrobiales > Nitrobacteraceae > Bradyrhizobium > Bradyrhizobium sp. UFLA06-06. The sequence goes on along the minus strand of NZ_JADFUD010000028.1, from coordinate 62,212 downwards.
CGGCATCGGTTTGTTCTGCTGGGCGGTTTTCGCGCTGGCAGTGTATGCCTTGCCGTTTTTCGTCGCACTTAATTTCGGGATGATAGCGTTCCATGGTGGCGCCAGCGTCATCGGCGCGCTGCTCGTCGCAATTGCCGCTGGCGTGCTGACATTTGCCGTCGGTGAGATCACCTTCGCTGGTAGCCGATCCGTGGCCCGGCGCGTCATGATCGCGACCATATTCGCTGTCCCAGCTGCCATCGCCGGCTACAATGTGGTGCTCGCGCTGTCGCAGATCGCAGTGCCGTCGCTGGCCTGGCGTGAGGCCTTCGCTTACCTCGGCGCGCTTTGCGTAGGCGGCACGACGTGGACGCGCTTGACTGTGCTTGCTCGCGGTGACCCTTCACTTCGAGCCGGCTAGAGCATGATGTATTTACACGGAAGCATAGCCTGGGTTTTTGAAGTAGTTGGTGCACTCCTCCTGGGAGAAGATCGAGGAGTTCACCAACCTTCCGCCAGGTTGCCTCCACGTCACGAGGCTCTGCGGCTCGCACGAGATGTTTGAGTTTGGCGAAGACGTGCTCGATCGGGTTGCGGTCAGGGCTGTAGGGCGGCAAGAAGATACGGTGGTCTGGCGCGTACGAGGGGCTCTGTAGCGCCTCTGCGATCGACCGAACCATCTCGCCCGCGTCAGCGCGAGCCAAGGCGCGTTCACGGATGTCTTTCGAATAGGGGCGCATCATCCGTGCTGGCCTCCGCACTCCAGCATGGAGCTTGAATCAGAAATCGCCCGCTCCGGGAACCCCGATTCCAGTCAAAAACAACATGCTCTCTAAGTCCAAACGGCACTCCAGAGACGATCACAGCCAAGTCGGAATTCTAAGCGCGTCAGCTTGTCGACAGCTGATCCCAATAAAGGGAGAACCAGAGAGTGAACCTGCTTAGGATTGCGAACCGACTCAAACGGAGGGGATATGGACCCATTTAACAGCATCAACCCGTTCGACCGGGATTTCGCTGCTTACAACGCTGCGGTGACACAACCGCAACAGCAGCAAGCGGAGTTTGAGCCGTACCTGGATGAAGTGCCGCAGCTTGATACCACTGCCGTCGCAGGGGTTCCTGTTTCTCCAGATCGCTACTATCCTCATCTGCCTGGCGAAGACCGTAGACTCACCGAGGCGTTGGAACTTGGGGCCGGCGGTCCTCATCCCGAAGACGCAGTCACCAGAAGCGTCGGGCACGTCGCTGCGCAGCACAGCGCGCGGGGAGCTTCGAGTTGGCCGAGCGGGCTGACTGCGGAAGGTCACGATCAGGATTCGCCGCGAGGGATGATCGGCGAAGCCGTCCTAGCATCGTCTCTCAAGCCAACCGCGCACGATCACCAAACACCGGATCCCGGACTAGCCGTTCGTCACTTCAATTGGAGCGACGGATACCAGCCGGCTCCGAACGAGCTGACCGGGAGCGCCCCCCCTTCAAGTCACGCGGCCCTCATGGGTGAGGATTACAGCGGGCACCTGAGGCCTGCGAAGAGGCAGAGGACGCTAAGCCATGCGGAACTGGATGCCATTGAGCGCCAGCTGAGCGAGCCGGGCACTTCAATGGCTCGTGTGCTGATGGAAAGCGCCGGAGCACCGTCGCCTCTCGGGCCAGCGGTCGGCTCGCCATTGGTCCTTCCTGAGGAAGGTTACGATCAGGATCAGCTGTGGGCGATGGTGGAAGACGCCGGCCCATCATCGTCTCTCGAGCCAACCGCGCGCCATCAGCAGACCCCGAATTTAGGAGCGGTCGTTCGTCGCTTCAACTTCCGGCACGGCGACCAGCACGCGTCGGCGGCGCTTGACGGTAGCAGCATCCCGCCGAGCCAGGACAGCCGACCCAACAGCTTTATCGTTCACAATGACCGCTACACGGCGCTATTCGTGCCCGCGGCGGCGATGAGGCGAAGCACCCCACTCAATGCGCCAGGCGCTGCCATTCCTCTCGGATCTCGACCGGAACACGTTCCGCAGCCCAGCGCGCAGCCTGCGAATCGAGCCTCACTAGCGCTGCTTGGACGTTCGATGGAGCATGCCGCTCCGGCGTCCTCCAGGGCTGAGAGGACGCCCCCCGCGGCCCGCGAGATTTATGCTGCATCATTCGCCGTTCCCGAGAATTTTTCGCACGGCACCCAACCCGCGCCGGACACGATGCTCTCGAAGCTCGGCCGCTGGGGCCTCTTGCCGGACGAGACGCAGCCGGTAAAAGAATACGACCTTCGAGGCGAGCGTTACACCGCCCGCTTGGGGCCTGGAGGCCCCAATGACGTTTGGCTCATTCATCACCCGGGAATGTAGATGCCGAGAGACAATCGCACGCTAGGAGCCCGTCCACACAGCTCCGGTATTGGACTTGTTAATGGACCATAGCTTGCTCCAGCGACTCTTGCGAGCTTGGCGCGGCTCCGGGCGGTGCAGGTGAGCGCTACCGGCCCGATTAACTTGCGCGCGTCGTCGCCATGCGGCTCCTCGTTGAGCCGCACGGCCACCGCCCTTTGATCGTTCCGAAGAGCCGGCGGCCAAAGCTGCGAAGAACACCTACGGTGTTATTGCCGTTGCGTTTTACAGCACTGCCATTAATCGGGGCCTCCTCAAGCCCCGAGACAGGGGAAGCATCCTGGGAGTAAAGAGGCTGCTTCCGGCGCCCCATTGAACACGCGTCGGCTGAGCTTAGAGAGCATGTTGTTTTTGACTGGAATCGGCGGCGGGGCGCGTCGCGGCTGGCGAGAGGCGGCGTACGAAGCCGCGGCGCCTTTCGAGCCGATCTCCCGGTTCGATCCCAATGCTCAGCAAATTGTCCGAGCATGGCGACGCTTGCTGAGACATCGCCGCGGTTTGATGGCGCCGTCGTAACGGGCGCATAAACTCGCTCGCTCGGCCAGATCCTCCTGTCATTTGTAATCGTGGCGTTTCCGACGCAGATTTAAAGTCACATATTGCCCTTACGTCGAAATCGCCATCAAGCGTCAAATTCGGCGTTGCATATGACCAGCCGTTAAGCAAACGGCCATCATCGCAAGGCTTCGATCACCAGCGGTGCCAACGGTTGAGCGAACGGGTCGCCCCGACGGCAATACTCGTCAGCTGATCGACAGGTAGGCCTGCAAAGGACGGAACGCTCCCACGTTAGGGGTCCTGCACTCGATCTATTGGCCGCTGTGGGATTCGCGTGACGCTGTACCACCTCGACCAGGAGTGGGCGCTGCAGCGCACGTGGCACTCGCCCGAATAATTATTGCGTTGGCGCGCAGCGACCTCCTTCGGAGCCTGACGAAGTGGCAGGCGTACTCTTTAGTTTCTAAAGGCGGAGAAAGTTGATGGATACAGGACAGACACAGCGGAGCACACGTTCAGATCCGGACACTTTTGAAGAAGAGGAGCAGGAAAGCTACCTCGCCGGCTTCAACCGTGCCGTGGCAAATTTGTTCGAAGTCTTGACGGGGTATCGGACCCCCGCCTCCGTGCGCGCGGGGATCCTGGACAACTGGGTTGCCGAAGAGGGGCAGGGCGATGCCGAGAACCGACGACAGGGGCGCATGCGAATTAGGGCTTCGGACAACACGAGCTCGCATTCGCTAGATTTGTCGTCTCTGTCCCTGACCGCCTTGCCCACTGCCCTGCCGCCAAGGTTGCAGGAACTGTACGCCAGGCACAACGAGCTAAGCAGCCTGCCCGCTATGCTCCCACCCGGTCTCCAGCATCTTCTCATTAGCCATAACCGGTTGACGGGTTTGCCGGACGCTCTTCCGGCAACCCTCTCCTGGCTAGAGGTGGCCGATAACAGCTTGACCAGTCTGCCCGCCAACCTTCCGGCTGGGCTCGAGATGCTGAATGCAAACGACAACCGACTCAGTAGCCTGCCCGACGCTCTCCCGAGCCGTCTCACCTCGCTCGCGGTTAGTGGAAATCAGCTGACCGAGCTCCCCGAATCTCTCCCATGGGGTCTCATTGAACTCGATGTCAGCCGCAATCAATTGGCGAACCTGCCGGCGACCCTTCCCAGCACGCTTCAATCGCTCAATCTTAGCGGTAACCAGCTGACCAGCCTGCCTGAGGGTCTCGTCGAGAGTGCACCGCATCTTGGTCTCAATTACCCGCATTTGGAGACCCTCGAGTTGGAGGATAACCCACTGCCGGACGATGTCCTCGCTAATCTGGCGGCGGTCGGAACGCCACCGCAGCTTGCTCAGCAGTCTTTGTATGAGGCTGCCGCGCACTGGCTCGCCGAGGACCCGGCGACGCTGGCCGAATGGCAGCACTTTGCGGATGAGGCAGGCGCCCAGGACTACGCACGGTTCCTGGGGAGGCTGCGAGGGAACGTGAACTACGGCAATGACGAGTTTCGGCAGGCAGTGGCTGATGATCTGCGGCAGGCGGCGGCCAATCCGAGATTGCGCGAGCAGTTTTTTGCACAGGCTTCCGAGGCCAACGAGACTTGCGACGATCGTGTTACCTTGCACTGGAACGGCATGCAGACTGCGCGCCTCAACGCTGACGTCGAGGAGGGAGTATATGACGATCGGCTTGGCGAACTGATTCAGCGCGGCCGTATTGCGTTCCGCTTGGAGGCGCTGGACGAGATCGCGCGCGATAGGGTCAACCTGCTCGCCGGCGACCATCCGAATGTGGACGACGTCGAAGTCTACCTGGCCTACCAACATCTGCTGCGCGAGCCGCTGGAGCTCAGTCACGTCGCGCCCGACATGAGCTTCCTGGCGGTCTCTGACGTAAGCCAGGACGATGCGGCGCGGGCGCTAGACCTGGTCCGGGAGCAGGAAGCGGACCAGCTCAACGACTACATGGCAGCCCGCTGGCAACCCTGGGAGACGGTGCTGAGGCGCATCGCTCCGGACCGATATGAAGCGATGCAAGACCGGTTGATCGAAGCCATGGGCGAGGAGTTTGAGAGCCGGCTCGATCAGCGATTGGCCGAGCATGGTCTGCTAGGCGATGCGGATGCCGAGCGCGTGCTCGGCGCCCAGGTTCGAAACGAGGTCGCCGGCGAGATCAAACGCGAGGTCATGCACAATGTGCTCGCAGAACGTGGCCTTGAACTGTGAGACTTGCGAAACCGCCGCAACATCTTGCGTTCCCTCCGCCAGCGATCGCGCTGCTCACTTCCTTTTCGCATTGTCTTCCGATGCCGGCTCCGGCTCGTTGTCGCGGAGCCAGATCTTGGGGATCGCCAGGCCGATGACGAAAATCGCTGTTCTCGACGGCCGCCGCCGGAGATATCGCCGCTGCCGAATTTCCAGCTGGGGGCAACACGGTCCTGTCTGTCTCAACGCCGCGCTGGCCTTCACGAGTGAGCTGCGCAAGTTGCCAGACGACACCGTCAAGCTCCTTGGCGAGATCCTTCCTGTAGGCCGACGCATATTAGACGGTCCGGTCAACGTTCCAATGCTCCCGTTCCGGCTCAACTAGCTTGAAGTGGTCCGATGCAAAACTGCTTCGGGCCATACCGGCGCCTCGGAACTCGTTGCCGATTTGCTTGATCGTCATCCGGCTGCGGTCTTGGACCCAGACCTTGATCGACTCAAGCTGTTCCTTCGCCCGCCGGATGTCGAGGAATTCTTTCTGGTTGAATTCGACGCTGATCTGCTTCTTGGTCGAGACGCCGGATAGCTATGCGATGTCGCGATATGCGATCTGCTCGCAGACATTTCGAGGCTGATTGTGCATCTCGTCGCAAGCTTCTGCGGTCCGAGCGCGAGAACCAATACGTCTTCCGTGAGGGTATCGAAAATGACCCCGTCATCTTCGGCATCCCCATAATCACTGCTGCTCCGCGATTGTGGCCGTCGATGCGCGGCGAACCTAGCTCGCGCTCCAGACGATCACGGAGCTTTTCAGATGTCCGACCTGAACACGGATAAACCGCCGCGGTACCTTCGCACGTCCGAAGCCGCGCGCTTTCTGAGTTTGTCCGGCCGCACGTTGGAAAAACATCGAACGTACGGAACCGGTCCCGAATACCACAAGATCGGCGGGCGTGTGGTCTACTCAGTAGCCGACCTGACAGCCTGGGCCAAACTGGGCAGAAAGAAATCGACCTCCGATCCCGGTGCCGGCACCGTACTGCCCGCAAAGCGGCATGCGCCAATTCCCTATGCGGGTAAAGAGCGGCGCTAAGCCATGCCCGTCAGCAAATCCCCAGCGCACTACGGCCGCTCCGAGCGTGAGCCGCGCGACCTGTTTCGCACGCTTCCTGGCGATCTTGCGCCGCGCCGGATGGCCAGTTCTGCTCTCCTTCGGACGCGCTTCACCCAGCCGAAAGCATACGATCCTCGGTTCGAGATTCAAGGAGCGGCGGCATGAGCGATCTCACCGAAGTGGAAGTGCTGTGGCTCGAAAAGCGTATTGAAAACCGCGTTCGTTTCGGTCGCATTGTCAAGGAACGGAAGCTTGATCGCCACCGGCGCATCCTGTCATTCGCAGCCGGCGGCATCTTTGCCTTCGTCCGTTGGACTTCCAACGACTTTGGCACGGTCATTTCGCGGATCGACATCTTGCGCGCGGTCGCAGCAGGACAGCGCTGCTCGACAGTGCCCTATGTAAAGCCCGGCGGAGAGATTTTGCTGCGGCTCTCCGGCTGGCCTAAAGTCGAACGGGCGCTGCAGATGATCGACGCGATCGATGCGCTGAGCATCGATCCGGCTGATGTAGCGCCCGATCATTGGCATCACGTTCACAATCGCCTGTCCGTCAACGAAAACCCGCGTCCCTACACGAAGGGCCGCCACCAGGCTTGGCTACATCGTCAAAGGGTGATGCGATGACGGACCGTCTATGGACGCTGACCACGACGTTTGCCGTAGCTTCCGCTGTCGTCGCGACGATCGCCCTGGAGCCGCTGCCGATCTACATTTGGAATGCATCGGCAAGCGTGCCGATCGGTCTCTATGGCTTGCGACCAGCGAAGCGCTTCCTTGTCACGGAGCTGGTCGCCGTTCAGCCGCCGGAACCGCTTGCGACCTTTCTCGACTTCAACGGCTATCTGCCGCTCGGCGTCCCTATGCTTAAGCGAGTCTTGGCTCTGCCCGGGCAGACGGTCTGCAGAAGCGGACCCGCAATTTCGGTCGACGACATTGCAGTGGGCGAGGCGCGGGATCGCGACGGACGCGGCCGGCCGCTGCCGAAATGGCAGGGTTGCCGCGTCGTCAGAGACGGCGAGCTGTTTGTCATGAATTGGCAGTCGGTCGACTCCCTCGACGGTCGATATTTTGGGCTTCTTCCGGCCTCGGCCGTGATCGGCCGTGCCATCCCGGTGTGGACATGGGAGGACTGATCTTGCGGGGTTCACGGCGCCACGCCATTCCTCTGATCGATCGATTGGCGGACCATTCCTCCCTGCCGGTCAATCTCCGCAAAGCCGATGGGTGCGGGAGTCAAGGGCGGTCCAACGGCCGCCGCGAAGCAGCTTTACACTGGACGGAAGCGAACATGGCATCTTTGATTCGACTGGGGATGCGCGTTTGGGCTGTCGTGCCACTGCTGCTCATTTTGACTGCGTCGCATAGTGTTGGTCAGACCGAGAATGGATCGACTGCGGTTCGAGCGGTCTCTCGGACGAGCAACCCGTTTGCAGCTTTCGTCTACGAAGCGTCAAAACGCTTTGCAGTTCCGGAGAACTTGATCAGTTCAGTCATTAGCATCGAAAGCGCTGGTGACGTACACGCGAAGTCCCCAAAGGGCGCAATCGGCCTGATGCAGATTATGCCGGCGACCTGGGCGGAACTTCGCGAACGCTATCATCTCGGAAGCGATCCCTACGATCCGCGCAACAACATTCTGGCCGGCACGGCGTATCTCGGCGAACTGCTTGACCGCTATGGTTCGCCCGGGGCGTTCGCCGCGTACAACGCGGGCCCAACTTGCTACGACGGGCATCTCGCGGGCGGTCCTTTGTCAGACGAAACGCGAGTATACGTGGCCAAGCTTGCAAATCTGCTCGGCATCGAACTGCCAGCGACTTGGGCCGCGAGCCAGCAGCCGTCAGCAGCTGCGACGCTGTTCGTCGGGCGAATTGACCCAGTCAAGGCGGGCGATCGGAAGCCGGCGTTCCTGTCCTCGACCGGCGCAACGACTGCAATCTCGTCGCGAGATGTTTTGCAGATGGTCCCCACGGCCACTGACGTGTTTGTCGCCCGGTCGAACTCGGGAACAGCGCGATGATCAGCTGTGCAGCATGGGAGGCGATCGCGTGGTTCAGCGAGGAAAACAGTCTGAGAGCAGGGACTGGTTGCAACACGACGGTATGCGTCCAGGGGCCGCACATGACGTCGGGTCTTGACGTGCCTAACGGCCTTACGTGGCAACGCTCCGAGCCAGAGAACTCCTACTCTGTGCGGGACGCAGCCATGGCAGCTTCCGCCTTCGCGATCACTGCTTCAGCCCGATCTGTTGCGGCACGGAGTTCCTCGCTCTTCCAAATATCAACCGAATGGCCGTCGTCAAACGACTCGTCCGTCGCGTCTTGCGTGCGTGAAAGCAACTCACGAAGCGCCGCAATGGCCTCGCAGAGCAGCTTGATATCTTCCCCGTTTCGGGAAGACTGGGTCATCTCTATAACGCCATCATACCCCAGCGCCATCGCTCTCGCCGAAGAGATTGTTCTTGCCTCCGAACGCCACCGGTCAAATCGCGCGGTCGACGGGCTTCGTGTCAAGTTCGATGCAGTACTCATGGAGGAAGCGGGTCAATCCATCCCAGTGCGACAGTGCATAACCGATCGCTTCTCCGAGATTGCTGCGGCCGGGCAGTTGAGGAAGCTGCACCTCCAGCTAGAAGCGAAGGCTGTCAATGACCGGCTTGGCGAATGCGCGCCGCATCGCCAGCCGATGCGCCGGCGATTGACCACGCAGCTGCGCTTCGAGGGCATAGAGGCTAGCGATGCGCCGCAGGGCCTCGTGCGAGACGGGCATGTCCTCGGACTGCGCAACTTCGTAGAACTTGTGCCCGGTGTGCGCCCAACACGCGGCGAGGATGACGTTTCCGGCGTCAGTCAGCCGACCGAATCCCGCGTATCCGTCGATGTGCAGAAGGCCCTTGAAGTGCGCCAGATGCGTAGCCGGGCGCTCCGCCTTGCGGTCGGACGCGAACACATAAACTGCAGCCGGCGGCTCAGGTCCAGCCAAGCTCCGTTGATCGTGGGCATACATCCACAGCCGTCCAGGCTTGGTGCGCCCTCCGCTCGGGGACGAGAGCGTCGGACTGCTTGGATAGCCCTGTTTACCAACCTGATGGAGAGCATGCGACGGTCCAAGTGCTGAACGCGAAGGAACGCATGGACCTCGCCCGGTGAATGGGATCGCAAGCGCGGTGTAGTGACGTCTGTCCGTTGTCGATGCAGGGAGCCCTGTCATGGCTGAAGTGCGAAGAGTCGGAGAAAAGCGTAGGAATGAGTTGACTTTGAACGCCCGATTAGGAAGGCGAGATAAAAGGGGCTCGCCGGTCGAACCGCAAGCCATTGACATGGCTTGGGTTCTAGCGTGCCGGTCGGTCGCGGCGCGTGCCGCGCCTTGCATCTTTAACAATGCAATCAAGGACAATCTCGGCACTGTAGGCGCTTTCGCCCACCTGGAGGACCGCCTGTGACCGCAGCCGATAGCGACCTGCGTATTCGGCCTGGGCGCATTCGCAGCACGCGCGCGCCGAAGCCGAAGAGTTTCATCAACCAGGTGCTGCGGGCGGCGAAGAAAGCAGGGCACACCCCAGCGCAGGCTATGGCCGGCAGGCGTTCGGCGGCCTATGGGCGCTCGACGTTTGGCCGCGGGCGCCTCGCCTTCAGCCGCGCCAGATTGTTCAGCCCGACGCGGCGCGCTGTGGTGAAGGCACGCGTGGTTCGGCATAAAGGGCGCGCCTTCCGTTCAGCACCACTGACCGCCCACCTCTCATATCTGAAGCGCGACGGCGTGACTCGGGGTGGTGAGCGCGCCGAGATGTTCGATGCGGGCACCGACCGCGCCGATAGCGCGGCTTTCGCAGAGCGGTGCAAGGACGACCGGCATCATTTCAGATTCATCGTCTCACCGGAGGATGCCGGCGACATGAACGACCTGCGCGCCTTTACCCGCGATCTCGCCACGCAGATGGAGACCGATCTAGGCACGCGGCTCGATTGGGTGGCTGTCGATCATTGGAATACCGATAACCCTCACGTTCATATTCTCGTTCGGGGAGTAGATGAGGAAGGGGCGGATCTAGTGATCTCCCGCGACTACATCAGCAGGGGACTGCGTTCACGCGCCGAGGAACTGGTCGCCATCGAACTGGGGCCAAAACCGGAGCATGAGATCCGCAATTCGCTGGAGAGGGAAGTCACGGCGGAACGATGGACGCGGCTCGATCGGGAGATCCGGCTGACTGCAGACGAGACCGGCACTATCGATCTTCGCCCAGAGAAGCCCGGCAAGTCCGACCCCGAGATCCGGCGCCTGATGGTCGCTCGCCTTCAACACCTGGAGAAGATGGGCCTGGCCGCATCCGCCGCACCTGCGGAATGGATGGTAGGGCTCGAGGCCGAGCGTAGCTTGCGCGACCTCGGCCTGCGCGGCGATATCATCAAGACCATGCACCGTGCCTTTACCGAGCGCGGGGAAGCGCGCGGCGTTGCCGACTTCGTCATCGACGGTGGACAGCCGACATCCCAGATTATCGGACGACTGGTCGATCGTGGATTGCACGACGAACTGACCGGCGAGGCCTACGCCACGATCGATGGAACAGACGGACGCGCTCACCACGTGCGCTTTCGAGGGCTCGAGGCCTTCGAACATGCGCCACCGGTCGGCGGCATCGTCGAAGTCCGACGCTTCGGTCAAGCCGGCGATCCGCGTCCCACCCTGGTGCTCGCGCCCCGTTCCGATATCGATCTTGGGGCGCAGGTCACCGCCAAGGGCGCGACCTGGCTCGACCACCGGCTCGTCGAACGCGAGCCCATGCCGCTCGCCATGGGCGGATTCGGCCGCGAGACCCGTGACGCCATGGAAGCCCGAACCGAGCATCTGATCCAGGAGGGCCTGGCGCGGCGGCAGGGCCAACGCATCATTCTGCAGCGCGATCTCCTTAATACGTTGCGCCGGCGCGAGTTGGAGGACGTGGCCGCACGGGTCTCGGCCGACACCGGCTTGCCTCATGTGAACGCCGCTTCCGGGGAGCATGTGGCCGGCACGTATCGCCAGCGGCTGACACTTACCTCGGGACGATTCGCCATGATCGATAATGGGCTCGGCTTCGCGCTCGTGCCCTGGTCACGTGAACTCGAAAAGCGGCTCGGCCAGCACGTCACCGGCGTCGTGAAGGACGGCGGCGGCATCGAATGGGGCCTTGGCCGCAAGCGCGACCTCGGCCTCTAGCAATCTCTCCAATTCAGTTGCGGAAGGGCGTTCGGGATGTCCGGAACCAAAATCCTCTGGGGACAGGTAATCGTTGTCGGTCTGATCGTTTTGTTGGCCATCTGGGGAGCCACCGAGTGGACAGCCTGGCGGCTCGCTTGGCAACCGGAGCTTGGGCGACCCTGGTTCGAACTATTAGGCTTCAAGATCTATTACCCGCCGGTCTTCTTCTGGTGGTGGTTCGTCTACGACGCCTACGCGCCTCAAATCTTTGTCGAGGGAGCCTTCATCGCGGCGTCAGGAACCTTCGTTTCGATCGCGGTGGCGATCGGCATGTCGGTGTGGCGCGCGCGTGAAGCCAAGAACGTCGAAACCTATGGTTCGGCGCGCTGGGCTAATGGCGACGAGGTTCGAGCGGCCGGTCTTCTCGGTCCGGATGGCGTTGTGCTTGGCAAACTCGACCGCGACTACCTCCGCCATGACGGACCGGAGCACGTACTGTGTTTTGCACCGACCCGGTCGGGCAAAGGTGTCGGCCTCGTCGTTCCCTCATTGCTGGCATGGGCGGGCTCGGCTATCGTCCACGACATCAAGGGCGAGAACTGGCAACTGACCGCGGGCTTTCGCTCGCGGCATGGCCGCGTCCTGTTGTTCGATCCCACCAATCCAAGGTCCTCGACCTACAACCCGCTCCTCGAAGTCCGGCGCGGGGAATGGGAGGTTCGCGACGTCCAGAACGTCGCGGACGTCCTGGTCGACCCCGAAGGCTCGCTCGACAAGCGGAACCATTGGGAGAAGACCAGTCATTCGCTTCTGGTCGGCGCCATACTCCATGTCCTCTATGCCGAGGCAGACAAGACCTTGGCCGGCGTCGCAGCTTTTCTTTCCGACCCGAAGCGGCCGATCGAAGCCACTCTAAAGGCGATGATGACTGCTCGGCACCTCGGCGAGCAGGGCGCTCATCCCGTGGTCGCATCGACCGCGCGCGAACTCCTCAATAAGTCGGAAAATGAACGTTCTGGTGTCCTATCCACGGCGATGTCGTTCCTCGGGCTGTACCGTGATCCAGTGGTGGCCCAGGTGACCTGCCGTTGCGATTGGCGGATCGCCGATCTGATCGCGGATAGCCACCCTACAACGTTGTATCTCGTAGTGCCGCCATCCGATATCTCACGGACCAAGCCGTTGATTCGTCTGGTGCTGAACCAGATTGGTCGTCGCCTAACCGAGGACCTGCACGCCTGCGACCGCCGGCATCGAGTCCTGATGATGCTCGACGAGTTCCCAGCGCTGGGGCGGCTCGATTTTTTCGAGTCCGCGCTCGCCTTCATGGCGGGGTACGGCATCAAGAGCTTCTTGATCGCGCAGTCGCTCAATCAGATCGAGAAGGCCTATGGGCCTAACAACGCCATCCTAGACAACTGCCACGTCCGCGTCAGCTTCGCGACCAACGACGAGCGGACGGCCAAACGTGTGTCCGACGCCTTGGGTACGGCGACCGAGATGCGGGCCATGAAGAACTACGCCGGGCACAGGTTGAATCCTTGGCTCGGTCACCTCATGGTCTCGCGCCAGGAAACGGCAAGGCCGCTTTTGACCCCGGGCGAAGTCATGCAGCTTCCGTCGATGGACGAGATCGTCATGGTGGCGGGCACGCCGCCGATCCGGGCCAAGAAGGTCCGCTACTACGAGGATCGGCGATTCGCCGAGAGGGTTCTACTGCCGCCTGATCCGGCGAGGGCCAGCCGATCATCGCGAACGGACGGGTGGTCAGCGCTCCGAACGCTAAAGCCGGCGGGAGGTCCAACTGACAAGGCCGCGGAGACCGAGAAAGACACGGCGAACAGCGGGCTCCGTCGTGAGCCGGAACTCCCCGATCACGTCGCGATCGTCAAGGAAACGACCGAACTGACGCCGGCAGAGGAATTTGCTGCCGTTCTTGACGACGACGAGGATGCAGTCCGCCAGTCTCGACTTATGCAGATGCTTGGCGTCGCGCGTCAAGTCGCTATGGACCCGAATGACGGTATGGAGCTCTGAGGCGATATGCGCGACCGGATGAACGTCTATTTCCCGCCCGAGCTTCTGAAACAGATTTCTGATCTTGCCGATCGCAAAAAGCTTTCGCGGTCTGCAATCGTGGAAGCGGCCGTCGCTTCGTTTCTGTCACCGGATGGAGCGGACAGGCGGGAAGCAGCATTTACCCGCCGTTTGGATCGGCTTTCCCGTCAGATGCAGAGGCTGGAACGTGACGTTGGTCTGACGGCCGAGACCTTGGCCCTCTTCATTCGTTTTTGGCTGACGATCACGCCACCGTTGCCCAACGATGCGCAAGCGGCCGCTCAAGCAAAGGGAAGGGAGCGCTTTGAAGGATTTGTCGAGGCGCTCGGGCGTCGTATGCAAAAGGGGCAAAGCTTTCTGCGCGAGATTCCAGAAGATATCCGCCGTCAGGAATCGGCCTAAGAGCCTGATTGAACCTATGTCGATAGACCATTTCGCCGCTCCTTCTTTTTCTACGCCAGCCTACTACCACCGCGAGTTAGCCGAACTGACAAAAGCTGGACGCGCTATCGGCTCGGGTGAGCTGAGAGCAAAGGGGCCAGCATGCAAATTTCAACAGCATGGCGTCGAATCGCGCGCGTTTTTCTCCCTTTTGCAGCTGGGTACTACCTCTCGTATCTGTTTCGAACGATCAACGCCGTGATCGCCAGCCATCTCAGCTCGGACACCGGGCTTGGGACTGCCGACCTCGGGTTGCTTACGTCAATCTATTTTCTTGTTCTGGCGGCGGCCCAGATCCCCGTCGGTATATTGTTGGACCACTTTGGTCCGCGTCGCGTCCAGAGCGTTCTGCTCTTGCTCGCAGCCGTCGGCGGCGGACTGTTTGCGGTATCGACCGGCTTCCTGTCGCTTTTGATCGCGCGCGCAATGATCGGGCTTGGCGTGGCGGCGGCACTGACCGCAGGACTGAAGTCGATCATCCTTTGGTTCCCTAGGGAACAAGTTGCCTTACTGAACGGCTATATGATCATGCTGGGCTCGCTAGGAGCGGTGACCGCGACGGCTCCCGTCGAACACCTGCTGACGTCGATGGGCTGGCGGCAGCTCTTTGAGATTCTGGCAGTCGCGACCGGTACGACGGCCATTCTCATCTATCTTGTGGTGCCTGAACGAAGCGTAGCCCCATCAACAGCTTCCGCCACCCTGAGCTCCGTTTTCAGCGATCGGCGCTTTTGGCGAATGGCCCCGTTGTCGGCGACTTGCATTGGATCGGCTTGGTCTCTGCAGGGATTGTGGGCATCGCCATGGCTGACCGACGTAGAGGGGTTTGATCGCGCAAGTCTCATCAGACAGCTCTTCATTATGTCGATCGTACTTAGCGCTGGTGCCTGGTTGTTCGGTATGACAGTCCATTGCGTCAAACGAAGGGGAATCGGGGCGGAGACAATATTGGCGATAGCTGCGGTACTATTTATCGCAGCCGAGTGTGCCTTGATCCTGCGAGCGTCTCTGCCATCTATCTTGCTCTGGTCTGTTGTCGCAATTGTAGGAACGGCAACTGTGGTCAGCTTCGCCGTGGTGGCGGATTACTTTCCGCCAGAGCTTGCCGGTCGTGCCAACGGTGCCTTGAACGTCTTGCACTTTGGTTGGGCGTTTCTAGCACAATACGCAACAGGTCTTATCCTGGAGCAATGGTCTGCGAATGATGGCCATAGGCCCGTCCAAGCCTATCAAGCAGCGTTCGGTTTCAACGTAGCGCTGCAGATCGCGACGTTTCTCTGGTTCGCGCTGCCTTGGTTTCGGTCCTTTGCGTCATGGGTGGGTTCAATCTGTCTCGAGATGTCGGCTAGCACCTTCGAACCTGCCGAGTCAGTTGGCTTGTACCAGAATTCGGCCATCCTCCTGCCCCCGGATGACGATGCGGAGTGGTGAGCACAAACTCGCAGCGAACCGATACGATTGAGTAGGTGTCAAAAAAATCGCCTCTCAATCTTTCTTTTTCTACGCCAGTCTTCGATCACCGAAAGCGCTTGTTGCGCTAAGTCCGTTGGTGCCTTTTCTAATCGTCCCCATCTGGGCGCCCCTCTGTGGACGCCCTCATTCGGGGAGGGCAACGGTGGCAATCCATTCCTTTCAATCGGAGGCGAATTCGCGCGGTGCGCGAATGCTGCGTAGTGCTCTTGGCCCAGCGATCGCCGGATACCTCGAGGATCAATCGATCATCGAGGTAATGCTCAACCCAGATGGGCGGCTGTGGATCGACCGTTTGTCGCATGGCCTGACCGATACAGGCGAAACTCTGTCCGCAGCGGATGGCGAGCGCATTGTTCGTCTGGTTGCGCACCATGTAGGCGCCGAAGTGCATGCCGGCGCGCCACGGGTCTCGGCCGAATTGCCTGAGACCGGCGAACGCTTCGAAGGGCTCGTGCCCCCAGTCGTTGCAGCACCGGCCTTTGCTATCCGCAAGCCCGCCGTCGCCGTGTTTACGCTGGATGACTACGTCGTCAAAGAGATCATGACATCGGAACAGGCCAACATCCTGAAAAGCGCAGTCGCCTCACGCAAGAACATCCTCGTCGCCGGCGGGACATCGACCGGCAAGACAACATTGACGAATGCGCTCTTAGCCGAGGTGGCAAAGACTTCTGATCGGGTCGTGCTGATCGAAGATACCCGCGAACTTCAGTGCAAAGCGCCCAATCTCGTCGCTTTGCGTACCAAAGATGGCGTGGCCACGTTATCGGACCTCGTTCGCTCCTCGCTGCGACTGCGTCCTGACCGGATTCCAGTCGGCGAAGTTCGCGGTGCTGAAGCACTCGATCTGCTCAAGGCCTGGGGCACCGGCCACCCCGGCGGCATCGGCACTATTCATGCGGGCACTGCGCTCGGTGCCCTGCGGCGGCTCGAGCAACTCATCCAGGAAGCCGTCATCACGGTTCCGCGCGCCCTGATCGCTGAGACCATCAACCTCGTTGCTGTGCTTGCGGGGCGCGGCGCTGACCGTCGCCTCGCTGAGCTTGCTCTCGTCACCGGGCTAGGGCCCGCCGGCGACTACGACCTTTCATCAACAGGAGACTGACATGCGTCCGCAATTTCGCTTTCCTCGAGATGCCGCTTCACTGGCCATGTCCGGGATGCTTCTTTTGGCGTCGGCACCGGCCTGGGCTGCCGGATCGAACATGCCGTGGGAGCAGCCACTCAATCAGATCCTGCAGTCGGTCGAGGGGCCAGTCGCCAAGATCATTGCCGTCATCATCATCGTCGTAACCGGGCTCACGCTCGCGTTCGGAGACTCGTCGGGTGGTTTCCGCAGGCTGATCCAGATCGTGTTCGGTCTGTCGATCGCGTTTGCCGCCTCGAGTTTCTTCCTTTCGTTCTTCTCCTTCGGCGGCGGCGTGGTGATCTGATGGATGAACCAGTCACAGGCTTTGTCGTGCTCGTTCATCGCGCGCTCACTGAGCCAATCCTGATGGGCGGCGCGCCACGGTCGGTCGCGATCGTCAACGGTACGCTTGCTGCAGCCTTGGGGCTCGGGCTTCGGCTCTGGATCGCGGGCCTTGTCCTGTGGTTCATCGGCCACATGGCCGCCGTCTGGGCAGCCAAGCGCGATCCTGCGTTTGTCGACGTCGTGCGCCGACATCTTCGCATTCCCGGCCACCTCAACGCCTGAGCTCTCTACCATGATGAACCTTGCCGAATACCGCCATTCCAACGCGCGTCTTGCGGACTTCTTGCCGTGGGCCGCCATAGTCGACGAGGGAATCATCCTGAACAAGGACGGTTCGTTTCAACGGACGGCGAAATTCCGTGGCCCCGACCTCGACAGCGCGGTCCCGGCTGAGCTTGTCGCCGTCGCCGGTCGTCTGAACAACGCCCTGCGCCGCCTCGGATCAGGTTGGGCCGTATTCGTCGAGGCACAGCGCCATTTTGCCGGGGCCTATCCTCCGAGTACATTTCCGGATGTCGCATCCGCACTGGTCGACGCCGAGCGCAGAGCTCAGTTCGAAGAGGCGGGCGCCCACTATGAGTCCAGTTATTTCCTCACCTTTCTCTATCTGCCCCCCGAGGAAGGAGCCGCCAAGGCAGAACGACTGCTTTACGAGGGGCGTGATCGCACTGTTGGAGCCGACGCGCGCGAGGTGCTGCGCGGGTTTGTCGATCAAACCAACCGCGTGCTGCAACTCGTCGAAGGGTTCATGCCGGAGTGCACCTGGCTCGATGACCAGGATACTCTGACCTATCTGCACTCGACGATCTCTACCAAACGTCATCGGGTTCGAGTGCCCGAAATTCCCATGTACATCGATGCGCTCTTGGCCGACCAGCCGTTGACCGGCGGGCTAGAGCCGATGTTGGGCTCAGCCAATCTTCGGGTCCTAACAATTGTCGGCTTTCCGGGCGCCACGACGCCGGGAATCCTAGACGACCTGAATCGCCTGCCATTCTCTTATCGTTGGTCGACCCGGGCGATCATGCTCGACAAGACAGACGCCACCAAGCTGCTGACCAAGATTCGGCGGCAGTGGTTCGCCAAGCGAAAGTCGATTGGCGCCATTCTCAAGGAGGTCATGACCAACGAGGCGTCGACGCTGCTCGATACCGACGCCCACAACAAGGCGCTCGATGCTGACGCAGCGTTGCAGGAACTGGGGTCCGATCAGATCGGACAAGCCTTTGTCACCGCGACCATCACTGTCTGGGACCGCGATCCCAATGCCGCCGATGAAAAGCTGCGGCTGGTCGAGAAGGTAATCCAGGGGCGTGATTTCACCTGCATGATCGAGACGGTGAACGCCGTCGAAGCCTGGCTCGGCAGTCTGCCGGGGCATGTCTATGCGAACGTGCGTCAGCCGCCGGTTTCGACCCTCAACCTCGCCCATATGATTCCGATTTCCGCCATATGGGCCGGCGAGGCGAGGGATCTGCACTTCAAGGGGCCGCCCCTCCTGTTCGGCAAGACCGAGGGATCGACCCCGTTCCGATTTTCCCTCCACGTCGGCGACGTCGGCCATACCCTTGTGGTCGGACCGACGGGGGCCGGCAAGTCGGTACTGCTCGCTCTGATGGCACTGCAATTCCGCCGCTACCCGAACTCCCAGATCTTTGCGTTCGATTTCGGTGGTTCGATCAGGGCGGCCGCGCTCGGCATGGGCGGCGACTGGCATGATTTGGGCGGTGCTTTGTCTGACGGAAGTGATCGGCCCGTCGCGCTGCAGCCGCTGGCTTGGATCGATGATCCCTCAGAGCGCGGATGGGCCACCGAATGGATCTGCGCGATCCTGGCACGGGAAAAAATCGAGATCACCCCGGAGGTCAAGGATCATCTGTGGTCGGCGCTGACGTCTCTCGCCTCGGCGCCGATGCAGGAACGCACCCTGACCGGCCTGTCAGTCCTCCTCCAATCCAACTCCCTGAAACGTGCGCTGCAACCCTATTGCGTGGGTGGTCCCTCGGGGCGCCTGCTCGATGCCGAATTCGAGCGCCTTGGCGAAGCGTCGGTCCAGGCATTTGAGACCGAAGGCTTGATCGGAACGAGTGCTGCGCCGGCCGTGCTGGCTTACCTCTTCCATCGTATTGGGGACCGTCTCGATGGTCGGCCGACGCTCCTTATGGTCGATGAGGGTTGGCTTGCCCTCGATGATGAGGATTTCGCGGGGCAGCTCCGGGAGTGGCTGAAAACGCTTCGGAAAAAGAATGCCTCCGTCATCTTCGCTACCCAGTCGCTCTCGGATGTCGACGGCTCAGCGATCGCGCCGGCGATCATCGAAAGCTGCCCAACTCGCTTATTGCTGCCGAACGAACGGGCGATCGAACCGCAAATCACCGCCATCTACCGCCGCTTCGGCCTCAATGACCGCCAGATCGAGTTATTGAGTCGGGCAACGCCAAAACGCGACTATTACTGCCAGTCCCGTCGCGGCAACCGGATGTTCGAACTCGGGCTTGGTGAGGTTGCGCTCGCATTCACCGCGGCCTCTTCTAAGACAGACCAAGCTGCCATCGCGCAGCTCTTCGCCGAACATGGACCTGACGGCTTCGTGCCGGCCTGGCTCCAGCACCGTGGCGTCGCCTGGGCCATAGATCTAATTCCCAATCTCGTCAATCTGGAGAAATCGCCATGAGGCGTCTTGCCCTATTGGCCGCAGCCGGCGTCACTGCGCTGGCGCTTGGCGTTGCGATCCCCGCACGGGCGCTGATCGTTTTCGATCCCAACAACTACGTTCAGAATGTCCTGACCGCTGCGCGCGAGCTTCAGCAGATCAACAACCAGATCACCTCGTTGCAGAACGAGGCGCAGATGCTGATCAATCAGGCGAAGAATCTGGCGAACCTTCCGTATTCGTCGCTGCAGCAATTTCTATCCTCGATTCAGCGGACCCAACAGTTGCTGGCGCAGGCTCAGCGCATCGCCTACGACGTCCAGGAAATCGATCGCGCCTTCTCGACCAGCTACGCGCCAGCCACCAGCAACCAGTCGAACCAGCTGCTGGTCGCCAACGCTCAAGCGCGATGGCAAAATTCCTATGCCGCGACGCAAGACGCGCTTCGCGTCCAAGCCGGCATCGTTGGTAACCTCGACACCAATCGCATCCAGACATCCGCGCTCGTGACGTCAAGCCAGGGGGCCGCCGGCGCGCTGCAGGCAACGCAGGCTGGCAATCAGATCCTCGCGCTTCAAGCGCAACAACTTGCCGATCTCACGGCGGCCACGGCGGCGCAGGGCAGGGCGCAGAGCCTCGAAGCGGCGCAGCGCGCCGCGGCCCAGGATCAGGGTCGAGAGCAGCTCAAGCGCTTCCTAACACCAGGACAGGGCTATCAATCCTCCAATGTACAGATGTTCCACTGATGACCGACGTAAAGGCATTCAAGGCGCTTTCGCTGCTTACGACAATCGGCCTAGTGGCCGTCGCCGCCTGCACGATTCAGCTGCGCGGACTGGACGCGTCTCGGTCGGCACCGAAGGCGGAGCAAGGGACCGATGCAGCCAGCTCCGAGCTCGCACGCTGCCGCGGTGTCACTCCAGAGGACACAGTGGGTTATCGGCATTGCAAGCAGATTTGGGACGAAAACCGGCGTCGCTTCTTTGGCAAAAGAATCGGCCCAGCAGACCCTGGCCAGAATGATTCCTTCGCAGGGCTGGCGCCCGCCCCAAAGGATCAGAGCCGGATCCCGCAAGCATATCCGCAACCGGCGACACCCGAGGCGAGCAAGCCATGACGGGTACCGGGATCATCGACCAGTTCTTGGAAACGTTTACGCGTTATATCGATAACGGATTCGGGTTGCTGGGCAGTGACGTTGGATATCTCGCGACGACACTCGCCGCGATCGACATCACTCTCGCTGCGTTGTTCTGGAGTTGGGGAACTGACGAGGACATCATCGCGCGGCTCGTCAAGAAGACCCTCTTCGTGGGCGTCTTTGCCTACCTCATCGGCAACTGGAACAACCTGGCGCGCATCGTTTTCGAGAGCTTTGCCGGACTTGGGCTGAAAGCGTCGGGTGCAAGCCTATCCGCATCCGATTTCCTGAGGCCGGGAAAGATCGCCCAAGTCGGACTCGATGCCGGCCGACCACTGCTCGATTCGATCTCGAACCTGATGGGTTACATCAGCTTTTTCGAGAATTTCGTTCAGATCGTCGTTCTCTTATTCGCATGGGTCGTGGTGCTGCTCGCCTTCTTCATTTTGGCGATCCAACTTTTCGTCACTCTGATCGAGTTCAAGCTTACGACGCTGGCCGGCTTCGTGCTCATTCCATTTGGTCTGTTTGGCAAGACCGCCTTTGCCGCTGAGCGGGTCCTGGGCAATGTAATATCTTCGGGGATAAAGGTTCTGGTCCTAGCTGTCATCGTGGGCATCGGTTCGACCCTGTTCTCGCAGTTCACCTCTGGTTTCCGAGGTGCTCAGCCGACCATTGAAGACGCAATGACGCTAGTGCTCGCGGCGCTCTCCCTGCTGGGCCTCGGCATCTTCGGTCCGGGTATTGCAAACGGCCTGGTATCTGGCGGACCGCAGCTCGGCGCCGGTGCGGCGATTGGATCGGGTTTGGCTGCTGGCGGGCTTGTTGCGGCAGGTGCTGGTGTAGCGGCCGGTGCTGGTCTCGCTAGTGGCGCGATTGCAGGCGCCGCGCGCGGTGGCGGCGCTGTCCTAAGCGGAGCGTCAGCCGCCTATCGAAACGGCGGCCTTGCCGGCGTCGCGGAGGCTGGCGCTTCGGCTGCCATGAGTCCTTTGCGTCGCGCAGCGGCTGCCGTCGGAGGTGAGCAAGCGGGCGAACGGGCGGCGAGCACCTCGGCCGAGGGGCGGCCTGATTGGGCGCGCCGGATGAAGCGTGCCGAGACTATTCGGCATGGTGCTTCGGCTGCCGGCCACGCGGTCCGCTCGGGCGATCACGGTGGCAGCGGCTCCTCCGTCGATTTGTCCGAAGGAGAGCGCTGAGACGCACCACTGTACCTACGCCGCACAGCAGCACCTCAACCCTTCCATCGCCCGACTTGAAACCGATCACTCGATACCAGGGGCAACCATCGATGTTCAAACGAACTTCCGTTCATTACGGGCGCATGCCCGCACCGGTCACGCCGTATCAGAAAGCAGCTCAAGTTTGGGACGAACGCATTGGATCAGCGCGCGTGCAAGCCAAGAACTGGCGCCTGATGGCATTCGGCTGCTTGATGTTGTCAGCCGGTCTCGCAGGTAGCCTTGTCCGGCAGTCGAATCAAGGCTCGATCACGCCCTGGGTGGTCGAAGTCGACCATCTTGGCCAGGCCCAAAGGGTCGCGCCGGCCAACATCGACTATCAACCCACTGATGCACAGATCGCCTACCATCTGGCGCGCTTTATCGAGGATGTCAGGGGCCTTCCGGCCGACGGCATCGTTCTGCGCCAAAACTGGCTCCGGGCATACGATTTTGCAACCGATCGCGGCGCCGCTGCGCTCAACGACTACGCGCGCAACAATGACCCTTTTGCCAAACTGGGTAAGGCGCAAATCTCCGTCGACGTGTCGAGCGTCATTCGCGCGTCTTCAGAAAGCTTTCGGGTCGCATGGATCCAGCGCACCTACGATAATGGCTCGCTGAGTTCGACCGAGCGTTGGACCGCAATTCTCACCGTCGTGATCGAGATGCCGCGCGATGCCGAACGCCTGCGCAAGAATCCCCTTGGCGTCTATGTCCGCGCCATCAACTGGTCAAAGGAGTTGAGTCAGTGACCAAGACCCCGTCTTACGTTTATTCGAAGCGTCCTATCGTGTACAGTAGGTGCAATTCGACTTGGTCCGAGCTCGTGACATCGAAGCGAGCATTTCTATCCGCTCTTCTGGTTTGTTCGTCGGCGCTCGGTGGGTGCGCGACCTACATCCCGCCACAGATCAGCTATGACGCGGAAATCCCGCCGCCGCCGGCGCCGCCAGCGCCTCTGGATGACAAGTCGCGACCGCTTCACGTTCCACCGCTCTGGAAACCGGCTCTCGGCGGCAAGTCAGGAGGGAAGGAAGAGCCCGACCCTGTGAGCCGGGTTGAGACGGCAAACAGCGCAGCCCGGGTCGAACCGCGGAAGCGGGGATATTTCAACGCAGCGCAGATCTACGCCTACAGTCCCGGGGCGCTCTATCAGATCTATGCCGCGCCGGGGCAGATCACGGACGTCGCGCTCGAGGAGGGAGAGCAACTGACGGGATCAGGGCCCATCGCGGCCGGAGATACCGTACGCTGGGTCGTAGGCGATACTGAGAGCGGGAGCGGCGATACGCGACGCGTCCATATCCTGGTCAAGCCGACCCGCGCATCGATCGAGACTAACCTCGTTGTCAATACCGACCGGCGCACCTACCTCATTGAGCTCCGCTCCCGCGAGCGGCCATATATGCCGTCTGTTGCCTGGTACTATCCTGAAACAGCGCGCGAACGATCCCGTTCAGTCGCTCTGAGACCCCCTCTTCCGGATCCAGGGCAGCGTATCTCCCGCTATGCCATTGAAGGGGACAGTCCACCCTGGCGGCCGCTCGCCGCATACGACGATGGCCGCAAGGTCTACGTCGAATTCCCTAAAGGTATCGTCCAGGGAGAGATGCCACCGCTCTTTGTCATCGGCCCTGACGGGAAGACCGAGCTCGTCAACTATCGCGCCTACGGTAACGTGTTAATCGTCGATCGGCTGTTTGGAGCAGCTGAACTGAGGCTCGGCAGTGAGCGCCAGCAAAAGGTCAGGATTGTCAGGACCGACGGGAGGCCGTCGTCATGATCAGCCAGAGTGGAAACGATCACGAGCAAGCAGATCCGCCGGAGACACAAGAGGAGCAGTCCAAAAGCTTCCGACTGAGAGCGGAGCATCCGCGCGTGACACGGTTGTCGCGAAAAGTCCTGGCCGGAGGGAGTGCGCTTGCCCTCTTTGTCATTGGTGGAGCAGTCCTGTGGTCGCTGCAGAACAATCGTCCCCGAAACCAGGCGGCCGATGAACTCTACAGCACTGACCATCACAATGTTGCCGATGGCCTTACGACGCTGCCGAAGGATTATGCTGGCGTTCCGCGCCAGCCAATACCGCAGCTTGGTCCGCCACTCCCTGGCGACCTCGGTCGGCCAATCCTTGCTGCCCAAGGCCACTCGCCGGCGATCGGGGCTGATGCGGAACAGCAGCGCCGAGACCAGGAGACGGAGGCAGCCCGCATTAGCCATTTGTTCGCTCCGACCAAGGGAGGAGAAGGACGTCCGCCTGCCGCTGCGGCTGTTGAAGGCGACCGCGTCGCGTCGCCGAACTTATCGAGCACTGGCGACGACGGATTGGCGCAGAACGGTCAAGACCGAAAGCTTGCCTTCGTGAATGCTTCTGTGGACCGTCGCACGGTCAGCCCCGACCGCATCACCAAGCCGGCTTCACCATATGTCGTGCAGGCTGGGACGGTCATTCCGGCAGCCCTGATTACCGGGATCCGATCGGACCTGCCGGGCCAAATTACCGCGCAGGTCACCGAGAATGTTTTTGACACGCCGACCGGCCGCTTTCTGCTTGTGCCTCAGGGAGCGCGTCTGATCGGCACATACGATAGTCAGGTTACTTTCGGCCAGTCCCGTGTCCTACTGGTCTGGACGCGGCTGATTATGCCGAATGGACATTCTATCGTTCTCGAGCGGCAGCCTGGCGCTGATAGCGCTGGGTATGCGGGTCTGGAAGACCAAGTCGACAATCACTGGGCAGAGCTATTCAAGGCTGCGGCACTATCGACGTTTCTGGCGGTCGGGACCGAACTAGGGGCTGGTTCGGACACCAATAGCAACGACAGCGCCATCATCCAGGCGTTGCGACACGGCGCCTCCGACTCACTAAACCAAACCGGACAGCAGGTGGTTCGACGCAGTCTCAATATCCAGCCCACTTTGACCGTGCGGCCTGGTTTCCCGGTTCGTGTTCTTGTCAATCGTGACCTCATAGTTACGCCGTATAGAGGGTGACAACATGCCAAAACTCAAAATAGGAGAGCTTCCAGACGACAAGCCGGTCAAAGTGAGTACGGAGCTGCCGGCGGCCGTGCATCGTGATCTCATTGCATATGCAGAGGCCCTTTCGCTTCAAGGTGGTCAAGTCGTCGAACCGACTAAGCTTATCGCCCCCATGTTAGCGCGCTTTATGGCCACCGATCGAGGGTTTTCTAAACTGAAACGTCGAGGCGACGCACCGGTCGCCGGCGCAGGACAGTGATGCCTAAGGTTTCTCAAAGCTGTCGCGCGACGCTTAATGCGATGCATAAACCTAGGCGCCGCCGAGTTTGGGCCGCTATTCCGTTACCTTCAGGCGCGTTACACTGCTCCGGCCATCTACGCTGATGGGCACGTCACCATCGATCGTGGCCCGACGTACGACGCGATGCTGGTCACCGTAATCGTTGACTGCGTAATGCTGTGTTGCGCGATTGTCCCATATCGCGATATCGCCCTCTAGCCAGTTCCAGCGCACAGTGTTTTCGGGCGCGGTGACGTGAGACTGGAACAGATCGAACAGCTTTTGTCCGTCGTACTTAGGGACCCCAATAAAGTGCTTCACCAAGGCGCCGAGCACCAGCGCCCGCTCGCCTGTTTCGGGGTGGACGCGCACGACGGGATGCTCGGTCTCAAAAACCGTTCTGGTGAACACCTCGTCAAAGTGTCTCTTGTCGACCTCGCGGACGCGCGCGATTCCGGCGTAATCGAAAACGTTGCTGTGAACGGCCCATAGTTCCTCTGCAAGCCGCTGTAGCGGTGCCGGTAGATCAAGATAAGCAGCCGCTGTGTTCGACCACACGGTGTCGCCTCCGAACGTTGGCATTACAACGGCTCGTAGGACCAAAGTTTTGGGATAGGCTTCGGCGAAGGTCCCATCCGCATGCCAAACATCGGCGCGACCGCCGCCGCGACTGGAGTCCAGTTCGAGGAGCGACGCCATCCCCTTGGTAGGACCGAGCATCGGATGGGGAACTAGCTTTCCAAGGCGAGCGGCAAAGCGCTCATGCTCGGCGTCATTGAGATGTCCTTGATTGCGGAAGAAGATCACCTTGTGCTCGAGCAACAAGCTGTTAATAGCGTCGATCGTGTGGTCCGGTAGATCGCCCGATAGCTTGATATTTTTGACTTCGGCACCGATGCGCGCTGCACGCTTCACAACATCGGTGCCTGAAATGACGTCACCGATCACAGCCGTTCTGCTCATGTTGTTTTTCCAAGCCCCTCGCAGTGTCTTCCTCGCCTCTCGGTAGCGAATGATTCCAGCAAGCATCGTGCCATGTGACGGACTCAGACCGACCGCGTAGACTCACATGGGCGCCGAACGGATCGCGATATTTGGCGCAAGCTTTCGGACTGAACTGACTGATAGTTCGCCCGTGTGACGAAAGAACTTGATCGCCGACCACTCTCGTCGAATGGTGTGAAGACCAAGCGGACAGCAATAGCGCGCCAACCGGCAGCTTCTTCTGTTATGCTCTTGTGGTGACTCATCCGATCGGAAGAATGCAATGCTTCTGCAAAATGGGTAATAATTCGTGATGGTCATGAATCATGTAATCAGGCCCCGCGGCGCGCAAGCGTGCTTCGGAAACGAATCCCCCCATTATTGATACGTTGATAAGACCGAGATTGCGGGCAATCTCCGTCTCAACTGGCATGTCACCCACGATGACGGTTCTTTGTGGAGGTATATCATTGGCCTGCATATACAAGCGCAGACGTTCTTCCTTGTTCACGCTCTTAAACTGGGTTGCGCGGTTCTCAAATGCCAAAATGTCCGTGACGTGAGTCTTGATTCCAAGTCTTCGCACTTGTGCGCGAATTGGTTCAACAATGTGATTGCTGACAATAATGGTGTGAACGGCTCTGTGATCAGCGGCGAGCAAAACATTTCGTGCCCCTTTGCGTAAGGCAGCGTTGCGCGCCAAGAATTCGTAAGTGTCATGAAAAATGGCGCTGTCATTTCTCTCCACGACGTCGATTTCATCTTTCGACATGTCTAGGTTGCGGAAGAGAACCGAAAGAGGGAGTTCGAATTCCTCTCGAAGCCTGCGCATATCTACGGTTGCGCGACCGAATCGGCTCAAAATTGCATTGATGGTTTGAAGCACCGCATTGGCATCATCGAGCAGCGTGCCATTCCAGTCGAACACAATCGCGGATTTCATGGGCGAATGAACCTAAGGCAAGTACCGCGGCGGTAAATGCATTTGCGATCGGACAATTGCGGGTCCGTATGTCTAGTATTGCGCCCGGTCAAGTAAACGCGCGGATCGCTGTTCTGTGTAGGACGCGCGAACTAGGGAAGAAGAGCATGACCGTTTTCCTCTGTATCTTTGAAGCTGATCTTTGCTGGAGCAATGGTCGTGCCAACGCCGCAAGCGCGCAGTAAGCGGCAAACTGTGCTTTGAAAAATCTGAACCCGACGCGCAGTGTGGCGATCCTGACATGACCTTACGTCGCTGTCAGAAACGGACCAAGATTTTTACGGTGGACCAGCCACAGCATAGAGCTGGCGACGCCGACGTATCTTGTTTTCGTCATTCGGCGGTCGGATCCCTCCCGCGCCAGCAATGAAATGCATGAGTAGTGAAAAGACTTGGCTTACTGTTTTAGCTGGCTACCCAGACAAGCCCGAGGGTGGCGCTTTGGAGCAGTCGTGGAGTAACTCGTCACCGACGCAGTCAAGGAAGTTGGCGAGCGGCAGGTCCGGTCGATGGCCGGGTGCAATCGGTGCCGATCGTGGGCGCCGCCAGATCACTTTTTCCGAAGACGTCATCAGAGTCGGTCTTCTGAAAGAACTGAGCTTGTTACGTAAAAACCAGTGTTCATGCGGCAGAGTTTAGGGGCGCTCGGAAATCGCTAGGATTGCTTCTCCTTGCGATCAGATGCTGATTTTGAACTTAGTCAGGTCACATTGCAGCTCGCCGGCTCGACATCTCAGCGAGCGCCGTTCTCGTCAGGAAATGCCGCAACGAAATCGCAATGAATTGGGTGAAACGACCGTGAACAAAACGGGACGGGAGTGGCCACCACACAAGAAAAATCAATAAGTTAGAAGATGCTCACTGCGTTCGGGACGCAGGGGTCGCAGGTTCGAATCCTGCCACTCCGACCAGATTTCCTTAGGTTTTTTGTTCTCATCGGTGGCTGTTCCCGAGTCAACCACCGATTTGACCACCGAAACATACCTCGCTTTTTGGCCAATGGCTGCTGCCGCCCCGTGCAAATGATCGGGATGGTGATGGCCATAGGTATCCTGCAGGACCTCCGACGACATGCCGAGGAACCCGGCTGCCTCCCAGATCGGCACGCCGCGCTGCATCAGCCAGGTCGCCGCCGTGTGGCGCAACGTGTGCGGAGTGACTTTCCCGGGTAGCTTGGCCAGATCCACGGCAGATTTGAAGCCTTTCTTCACGGAAGCCACCGGCTTGCCGTTGAACTCGACGAAGCAGGTGCTGATCAGCTTCCGGTCTTTCCAACGACGCATATGAGCCAGTAGCCGGGGCGGAAGTGGAGCTGGCGTCTGACGCTTCTTGGTGGCTCGCTTCCCGATCGGCCTGCGGTAGAAGATACCACGCTCCAGATCAACGTACGAGTGCCCAAGCTCCTGGTATGGCGATGCCGCCGCGATCGCGCCGGCTCTGGTGCCGGTGTAGAGGCCGATCAGGATAAATCTGGCCACGTGTCGCAGTGGTCGGCGGTCTGTCCGTACCGGGGCGCCCTTTGAACTGCCGGCGTGGATCGTCTGCTTCTCGCGATAGCGCCAACATTGCCAAACCAGGGCTGACGCCTCAGTGCGTGTCAGCCACCGATCGCGCGCCTCGCCTTTCGGCGGGAGAGACACGCGAACCGTGCCCCGGTGAAAGCCCTCTTTTGCATGATGGTTGATCGCAGCGCGGAAAGTCTCGAGGTCACGGCGCGCGCCGCCCTTGCTACCGCGATGTTTGACGTAAGCTGCGCAGGATTGCGCGTTCACTGCCGACAGCTTCTTGCCGCCCCAAAAATCGTTGAGCCGGTCGATCCTCGCTTCGATTTCAAACTGGTCACCTGGCTCGCCGATATCGGTCAAATAGATCGACAGGACGTCAGCGCAATCGATGTCGTCGATATCTCTTCGGCTGCGCTCCGGTTGATATTTTTGAGCGATGTAGTCTGCTAGCGCTTGCTCTGCTTTCTGCGGTGGCTTTGTTTCAGACGCGCTCGCAATGCATCCTGTGGCGATATGCCGGTCTCCGTCCTTGATGATCCAAACGGACTGGGCGACGAGATTGCCTTCGCGATAACGGGCTTTGCGTCTGTAGAGCCGGGCTCCTTTGCTTGGACGCGGCATAATTCCCTCATTCTCTCTATATGAAAGAGTGTCGTGTAATCCTTGCCCGCAATGCGCTCGATGACGAGCCTTCCGCGAGCACTCTCTCTGCGCAACCCGGAGGCGGTCATCGAACCGTCGGGAAATGCCGCGGCCGCTGCCACGGAAAGCCGAAGTGGATCGTGCAGGCCAACAGCTTCGCGCTGCTTTGATGTGTCGATCATGTCAGTGAAATCGCGATCGGCGAAAGCACTAACGTGCGGCGTCTGCTAACGCGCCCCTTTGCGCTGGACGTCTCAAGGTCGTCAGTGCCCATCGGCACATACAATCAACCCATGGACGGCAACTCAATTGCGACGAGCCGCAGTTTGAGCCGACATGAGCGGACAGGAGCAATGCCTGAAACGGGAGCGCCAGCGTTATCCTAGGTGCGGATACTGATCACTTTTGCGAGGCCTCATTTTCGTTCTTCGTTCCGGCTGGCTTCTTGACTGGCCAATGTCCGCTGCCGTCGTTCGCGCGGGCGAAACACGCTCGGCTAAGCTGAACCCTTTGATTGGCCGTTGGTTGACTGCGATCCACACGCCAACCAATAAGCCTTGCCCATCCGGCTCAACAATATTCGGCGGTTGTCGGACGTGGCTTGTGCGATTCTATCGGGTCGGATGTTCTGCGGGTACTGGCAGATTTGACAGGTCGTGCATTGGCCCGACGCGCCGCCTGGGACGATCGGTTCGGCGTCTCCGATTGCAGTCAATGTCTGTCCTGTGGCTGCCTCGATGGACGATTTCCCTGCTTGTGGACGTGATGACCTATGGGAAGCGCCCCGCTATCTGAAACCCTCGCCAGCTCCTTTTTTCCCCGCCGGCAAGCCGGCTCCTCGCGGCCGCTCCGCTGCAAAAAAGAGCTCTCTCGGGTGCGCCGCTGCGCTTCGCCCCGATGGGTTCAATCGCGTTTCGCTCCCCATGAGGGTCTCGCCATCGCAGGGGATCGGCCCTGCGGCAGCGAAGGAGACAGACCATGACTGCAATCGGATTCGTCACCCGTACGGACAACGGCGGCTACAGGGGCGAACTCAAGACCTTGTCGATCCGTGCCCATATCGACATCGTTCCCAATAGCGGCAAGTCGACTGAGGCTCAGCCAGATTTCCGCATCATCGCCCAGGGAGTTGAGATCGGCGCCGGCTGGATCCGCCGCGGCGAGAGCAGCGGCAAGGACTACGTCAGCCTGTCACTCGCGGCACCTGAACTTGGGTCTCGCAAGCTCTATGCCAACCTTGGCCGGGCCGTCGGCTTGGGCGATGACAACGGCTTCTTTCTCATCTGGAATCCCGGAGACTAGCCCGAGTTATTGGGCTCCCGCGCTTCACGCGGGAGCCTCTTTCTTGTCTCCAGGTGTCCGGCTCTCGATTGCCATTGCCTGTAGCCTGGACGAATTTTTTTGCTTGACGAGCTTTCCGGGCGTGAGCAATCGGACGCCGAGCCGCACTCGATCTGTCTGCCTTTCAGCGGTCTACGGCCACGACAGCAAGCGCAAACTCGAGAATTTTTCTCTGGGGCATTTTGCTCAAGGAGGGGGACTTGAGGGGCGCTGCCCCTCACCCCCTGCAAGAACTTCTGTCGTCCTCCGGTGCAGCAAGTCGGTCGCACGTCGCGGCTCCGCTGCTCGGTGCAACCGCGTTGCGCACCATCGGATTCGCGCCGCTCTGCCGGCGCCGAAACAAGCTCTTGCCCCCGAAACCCCGGTCTCGCCGACGGGCAGGCGGCATGGCGAAAGCCATGCGCGCTGCGCGGTTTTCAAGCGGCCCTTCAGGGCTCCAGGAGCGAGATTTGACGATGGCTAAACTGACGAAAGTCGAGGCCAAGGCGCATGCCGAGGCCGTCGAGCTGCTCGAGAAGGAAGTCCTCACCTACGATGAACGCGCGTTCGTGCTGGACAACTGGCACGAGGGGGCAAACCACATCAACGGGGTCGGCGGGCGCATTCTTTACCCCTTCAGGCCTTGCCGGCGACTTCGCCATCGATGCCTGTGGCGGTCGGACAATCGACCTTTGTGCCGGGATTGGCGTGCTCGCATTCCATGTCTTCTGGCGAGGATATTACGCGCGCGGCCAGGGCGCCCCCGAGAGGGAAATCTTCTGTATCGAGCGCAATCCGGCCTATGTCGAGGTCGGTCGCAAGGTGCTGCCGGAGGCGAAATGGATCTGTGCCGACGTGTTCGATTTCGATCTCAGGGGGCTCGGCCATTTCGGTTGCGCGATTGCGAATCCGCCGTTTGGAGCCACTCCGAGGAGCGGAAGCGGACCGCGCTACACCGGGCGTTCGTTTGAATTTCACCTGATCGATATCGCGTCCGACATAGCCGATTATGGCGCATTTATCATCCCGCAGATGTCCGCGCCGTTCGAGTATAGCGGCGTGCAGTGCTACCGCGAGCGCAAGAGCGAGGACTATCTGAAGTTCGCAGAACAGACCGGAATCCATCTGGAAGCTGGCTGCGGCGTCGATTGCTCCTACCACCGCGACGTGTGGAAAGGCGTGGCTCCCAACGTGGAAATCGTCTGCGCCAACTTTGAAGAGTTGCCACGCAACAAGGCTCGATCGCCGACCGATCCGGAGGCCGAGCTGCGCGCTTTGTGGACCGAAAAGCGCGCGCCGCTCGATCGACAGGACGCAATCATCGCCGAGGTTGCGGCCAAGGCAAAGGCTGGAATTCGGTTCGTTGAACCGCCGGTCCAGGCGGATTTGTTCGCGGAGATTGAGCGCTCCAGCTCCAAGCGCTGACGGTTTTCTCCGCCAATCTGGGAGTATTTCTTACATCCGATCCGGGGCGGCTGCCGAGCCTGTTCTGCTCGGCGGTCGCTGATGCATCCCGAGACAAGCGCATAGGGGAAGCTGGCCGAGAGGGTACTCTCGCCCGGTACTCGCCGTTCAAATGGCTGGCACCACGGCAGCTCGCCACCGGACGTCTCCGCGGCTTGTGCCCCCCAACCCAAATCGACGCTTCGCCGGCCGAAGGAATACCACTGGCTGGATCGTGCTGGGACGCCGCGAGCCCGGCAGACCAGGCGACGTAACACGCGCTATTTCGACGCAAGAATTGCGTTCGTGGACTGCATTTTTGCCGCCGACGTGAAAGCCGCTGGACCGATTTTCGTCTGATCCAGGCGCCAATAATCAATTCATCGCCAGCAGAGTTTGCGCTGGTTGGTAGGCGCTGGAGGGCTCCATTTGGTGACTTCCGCGCACGTTGAGCGGCCGGATTTCTTTGCTTCCGTTGGGCGGCTGCGCTCCGAAAAAGCGTCGGCAAACATGGGTCTCCCATGTGCGTTTGCCTCGAATTTTTCAGCGCTGGGATTGCCTTTCACTCTGGCTAAACGGCTGCGCACGGAACGCTGGGGCGTGGATTAGCGGATCCTGTCGCGGCAAAGAGAAGCAGCGTGAAGAGGTGGGAGAGTGCAGAGGGCGGATGGCAAGATAAAAGCACTGTCGCCTAAGGGCGGCCAAGTGGTTGTCTGCACATCCAAGAATTGTCACCATTGGCGTGCGGCGTGTCACCACAACGCATTCAAGTGACTCAGTCACCGTGTGAAATTCGTCTGCATGCTCCGTTTGGATATGTCGTGGGAAGAATTCTGGAATCTCGCCGGCACGAGCGCATGCGAATTCTCGAAATGGACCTTCATGCTGAGAGCCGCCCGCGGCGGTCGTCGCCAATCCACGTCCAACTGTTCTCAGGGCTACTTCTATCGGCAGCCACCGTGCGGTACCTATCGAAGTTCCTCGGAGTTAGGATGCGCGCCTCTTCGAAAAGACGAGCGAAGTAGGACGGTAAGACGCGGACTTAAATCGATGGGTTGACCGCGCGTCCGATTCAGCCTGCAATATGCTGCTGAACGGTCCAGTTTCACTCTGATAGGTTTCGCGCATCCATGTCAGACTGGCTCTCTTCCGCGCTCAGCGGGAACTATTCGATCAACCCGGTGTTTCGCTGGCGATCGCTCACAAAGGTCAGGTGCTGCTCGAACACGCGAGCGGCATGGCCGATCTCGCAACCCGCGAACCACTCACCCCCCCCGTCATCGCTTCCGCGTCGCCTCGCACTCGAAGACGTTCACGGCGGCTGGGATCTTGTTGTAGCGCGAGCGCAATAGGATCCGGCTTGACGACCACCTGGGTGAGTATCTGCCAGATCTTACGCCGGATGTTTCCAACGCCATCATTTCGCAACTGCTTTCGCATTCGGCCGGCCTGACCCGCGACTGGCCTGACAGCGGTCAGTTCTCGGACCGCCGGCCCTTCCTCAGTGAGGCGGAGTTTCGCGCCGATCTCTCAGCGCCACAGTCTCTCGCGCCCGGCGTCACGTTCAAATACTCCAATCACGGTTTCGCGTTGCTCGGCAAAGTGATCGAGAAGGTGGCCGGTGAGCCGTATGGCCGGTGGATCCATGATCACGTTGTCGCCCCCGCCGACCTCGCAGAGACGACGCCCGATTCGATCCGATTGTTTGTCGTCCATTCGCCCGCGGCCACTCGACCCGCCAACCCTATGGTCGGCGCTTCGTCATCCCCGGGGATAACA
Organism: Bradyrhizobium sp. UFLA06-06; assembly: GCF_054820065.1. Classification (NCBI taxonomy): domain Bacteria; kingdom Pseudomonadati; phylum Pseudomonadota; class Alphaproteobacteria; order Hyphomicrobiales; family Nitrobacteraceae; genus Bradyrhizobium; species Bradyrhizobium sp. UFLA06-06. Next base: position 28,479 of record NZ_JADFUD010000028.1, on the reverse strand, counting down.
TGACGAACGATATGGCCTCGGCGACAGGCTTTACGGCAACCGCCGGCGACCTCGCGCGACTTGTCGGTCAGCTTTCTCCCGGCGCCCAATCGAGCATGTTGACCGCAGCAAGTCGCCGCGAGATGACGCGGCGCCATTGGCGCGATGGTTACTCGCAACTGGAGCGCTACTACGGCTTAGGCACGATTTCCGGTCCGCCAGGGCCGTGGAGTTGGGTCGGTCATGCCGGCGGCTTCCAGGGAACGCTGACGCGCACGGTGGTTCTGCCAGAACGAGATATAGCGATCAGCATCCTCACCAATGCCATAGACGGTCTCGCGAACGTCTGGTTCGAAAGCGTGATCCACATACTAAAGACCATCCACAATCTCGGTGCCCCGGGACTCGAGACGGCTCACTGGCGCGGCCGCTGGTGGACCCTGTGGGGTCCATTGGATTTGGTGCCCGGCAAAAAACAAGGTGTTAGTTACGACGCCGGGCCAATTGTCCCCATTCTTGGATGCGACCGAACTAAGCCCGTCCGGAATCGACGAGGCGATCGTTGTATCAGCAGAGGCATTCGGCGATCTCGGTGAGGCCTGCCGCCTCGTCCACGGGCCTGCGGGCAACATCGAGGGAGTCAGGATCGGCAGTAAGCACCTGGTAACTGAAGACGCGATCAAGTCCGAAGTACAGCATCGGTACCAACCGAGCTCGCGCGCAACTTAGACAGCGCTCTGCTGTCGTTCCAACGCCTGTAAGACCTCCTGAAGGGCGACTTGGGTCAATAGCTTGATGCCCGATCTATGGCGGGTTCTTACAATGAGAAAGTCGGCGCAAGTAAAAAGCCATTTGGTCGGGCAGGTCATCCCGCTTGACAGACTGGCCGATGGACCAGACACCCGTGTTAGTTCGTCCCAGCGAGCTTGGCCAAAGCTGTCCGCACGGCAGATACTGATCGTTCAAGGAGAGCGAGGAGCTCGTGCAATTCGGAAGCCTGAGCTTCTTCGACGCGGAGGCTATCCGATGCTGTTCCTCTAATTACCAACTGATCAATGGGAGTCGGAGCGACATGTATGTGGGCGTTACTTGTTAGATCATTCTGTATTGAAACGTCCGCAGTGACCATCCCATCGAGGGTGATCCTCGGTACGATAAGCAGATCATCTAAAACGGCGCGTTCCAAGGTTTGCGCCGGTATATCAATGTGGGCAAGAATCGCCTGTGTGGTCGAACGGCGATAGCCGACTCGGTAGTTGTCCGAGCAAATAGCAGTTCCGGGCGTCAGTAGCTTTTCGGCGAAGGGCTCGAGATCGGACATAACCTGGAAATCTCAATGAAGATCGGATCAGTATGCGTGTTGCATTATAGTACGTCGCAATAAAGTACAACAATATGGCGCAGTATCAGCATGTCGGAAGACGTGCGGCGCATGTTGGGTGAAAATGTCCGAAGGCTGAGGCTGGTGTCCGGCATCTCTCAGGCAAAATTGGCTGAGAGAATGGGCGTCGATAGGGCCTACATCAGCGGACTTGAAAAAGGGGAACGAAATCCAACGGTTGTAACCGTGTGGCACCTTTCCAAAGCGCTCGGTGTTGCGATGCGCGAGTTCTTCGACGACAAAAGTAGAAAGGAAAAATAGTTTTGCGGCGCATCATGCCGACACAAGCACGTTGTCTGTAAGGCCCGTAAAGCCCACGACGAGATGATAGAGAGTGAGCTGCGCCGCTTCGGTGCGCTTGAGCGGAAAGCCGCCGGTGTCATAAAGACCAGGGCGAAGGCGGCCGCGAAGTATCGCAGCAAGAAGGACAAGGCCCTTACGTGGTCCGGAAGGGCTTCACGCCGCGGTGGCTGCGAGCGGAAATGAAAGCAATGAAGTTGAAGCAAGACAGCTTCTTGATCGTCAGGCGAACGGGTTAGGGCCGACCAACTCATTCATTCGAGTGCAGTCAAATCCAAAGCGCTGGAACGTCACCATTCCAGGACCTTTGAAAACGAAACGAGCCATCAAAAGCGGGATCTCCCATTTTGCTTCCGTGATGAATTCTCCGCGCTGCTTTGCCAGTCCAACACCTTCACCTCGGAATATCCACGTGCTGTAATGACCGCCATGCGCGGTTTGGCAAAGGCCTGAGTAAATCCCATAGGTCACCGCTGTTGTATTTCTTCCAGCATCCCAGGAATGGGCGGCAGTCCTTGCTTCGGCGGGTGGCCTCGCTCCTCCAATAGCTTCGACACCCCCTCACAGAAGTCAGCGATCCCAGCTCGCCGCTCTTCGATGTCGGCCATGTCCAAACCCATGGCTGTTCCCTCTTTAATCTCCTTCTCCAAGTAAGCTACTTCACCGCGCAGGTGAGCTGCCCAGCGTGCCTCTTGTTCGAAGAGATCATCGGGGCGCAACATCCAGGCAGAACGCACCGACGCTTCATAGGCTGCCCTTGCAGCGACCTCGGCAGGCGGAAGCAAATGAAATCCAGCGCGGGCTAGCGCAACAACACCAGTTACGTGCCGTGCCGCCAGTTTCATCAAGTTCAGTGCCTCTTCGGGCGCCTCATATCCAAACTCTGGAAGTTCACCAATAAGAGCTTCGAACTCGGCAACCATGGCGTCCAACAATTCGCATTTGATCGCCATTTCCTCGTTCACTCGAATGCCTCCGTATGCGCCTGAGTGCTTGTTGGCCGGATTCGGCGCCAAACATAGCGTAGCTTGCAAATTAGCGGGAGGTTGTATGCCCGGAATTGTTGCTGCGTTCAAAGCTCTGACCCTGGATGAGATGATCCGGGCCTATCCAGACATCACCGCTGCCCTGGTGGCCGCTAAGGAAGAGCGGCGCTCACAGCTCGAAGCGGAGATTCGCCAGCTCGGGTTCGAGCCGGGCGAAGGCAAGCGCCACCCTCGGCCGCCATCAAGTATCGCAACCTCCGCGACCCGACCAAGACGTGGGCGGGCCGCGGTGCTGAACCAACCTAGCTGGAGGCCGAGGTGGCCGAGAGCGGCAAGGCTCTTGATGCTTATCGGGTCGTTTAGTCTCCCTTCCACAGCTTGACGATGGAGACTCCCGCGAGCGTGAACGCGGCAGCCTGCGGCGATAAGAGCATGCGTATCAGCGATGATACGCGGCAGAAATGGTCGAAGGCTTTCGGTGCCGAACTGCCGGAGGTCATGAAGCCCTTCGCCGAGACCGAACGGGACGAGCATGTCACCAATGGCGGTGTGCTCGCTCACCCTGGCGATACGGTTAGTGACATTCCGTTTCAACCAGGCTTTGGCGCTTCAGAACGCTGAATTGCCCACCCGCGTTGTTGCCGCGGTAATGGACGCCAAACCAACACGCTGCGTTTGCGGATATGCCTGAGCGCCACAGGCGACGGATTGAGGTGCTTCGCAACTATTGGCACGACGAATCGTTGAAGCGGACCGATGAAAAGGCTGCTGGTCTCGCAAAAAACGAACAGGGGACCGCGACGGAGCAGAAGACTGCCGAGCGCGTACTCAAAGAGATTTTGAAGTGAAATGGTATGCCAAGTTTGCCTTGATGTTACGACTCGACGCCGCGTGAGCGCATGTTGCGCCAGTAGTCGCGAATTTCTGCTTCGAGCCAGCCCTCAGCTTCATATCGAGGGTCGACACGCGACCGAAATCTTAAATAATGGCTGACGTGCTTGGCTTCTAGCCACGTCGTGAAAGCTCCGAAGCTCGGATAGTGGCCAGGTTGCTGCTGGTAGCCGGTTTCGTGCATCCACTCCAAGGAGAGATGCCGGATCATCCGTTCAGCATCGGCGTTTTTGTGCATTGGTTTTCCAAAAACATCTAACAAAACGTTGAACTCGCTGGAATGGCCCCGCGCGGAGTTTATCAGCCGAACAAATCTTCAATTCTTAGCCTGCTCCACGAAAGTGTCGGGAGCGCCGGCAGGGGCGGCAGTGACGGCAGCGGTCGAAGCGGAGCTAGCGAAGGAAGCGATTTGAGGGGAGGCAGGCTCGGCAAAGGTGGTAGAGGGCCGCCGCTGGCGTTGTCAGAAAATGCGACGGCGTTTAAGTAACGGCAACAGTGAACTCTCCGCTGGTCCGCTAGAGAGCTTCTGGATGGATGTTCAAAACTCGTCCGCCGGCTCCGTTCTTACGGCGACAGTCGAACTGGTTTTCTTCCTCCAGCCTCAACAACACCGATATCAAGCTTCAGCTAGAGTATCAGGGGACGTCAGGCGGCTCTTCGGTCGCGACAATCGTTGAGAGGAATGCCAATGTGCTGACAGCGTCCGCTGCGCTGACATCCTCCTCGGTGACCTGGAGTAACCCGCCCAGCACGCCGGTTTATCAGAAACTCCAGATATCGTTCACGCCTCAGAAAGCTGGCCGGCTGCGCGGTCGAGTGATGCTTGGCAAGGCTTCGATGACTGTCTGGGTCAATCCGCAGATCGGGATCACATGATCTCGCAGACGCGCCGCGCGGATGGGATCATGGCACGGGCAGGGGGTTGTACCAAGCGGCTCTCCTAAAGGTGGGCTCGTACATCCAGCGGTTGCGTAGTAGTATCCTCCATTTTAGGGGGGCACTATGTACGAATTTGAAGAGATAATATTGCGGTACGACGGCCTGGATGCTGACAGTCATGTCATTGAACTTGGCACTCTCGGCCAGTCAATCCAAGGGGCGTCCCGCCTTCTCGGCAGCGCGGGGTCCATCGTCTTAACTGGCCAGTTCGCGAAACATACGAGTGCATTGTCGGTGCGGGTGCTGGCAGGGCAACCGAGGGCGCATTGTTGGGAGTTGCCGGCGATACTCGTCAGCGTAGCACCCGTGGTGACGCCGCTGCTTCCAACTATCAAAGAGGCCGCAAAGGTCGCAGCGACCAAAGCGGTGACGGGTATAGTAAACTTCGCAATCTCGACCGTCGGGCACAAACCGAAGGAGGCGGAAATGGCTAAGGAGGTCGCAGTAAAAGCACTCGAAGAAATGGGGCACACCTCTCGCACCGCCATTGAGGCGATGGAGCGCCTTGCCATGTCGCAGCGGCCTGCTGTCCGTCTCTTCGTATCTCCAGTCGGGGAAAGCTGCAGCATCGCAAGGATCGGTGATCCGAACTTCGGAGCCATCGCGGTGGACCAGGAGATGCGCCGATCCATTGAGTCGTCGGAGCCCATTGAAATCTCTGCCTCTGCAGAATATGACGTCCTCATCTCCGAGTTCGATCTCAAAAACCGATCGTGCAAGTTCTCTCTGCGCGACCAAGACGACCCGAACGATCGGTTCAACGGGGAGATTACCGACCCAGTCGCGCAGCTACCTCAGAATCCGTACTCCGACGCGCTGAACAGCCAGCGCTGGATCAGGGTAAGGGCAAAGGCTCAATTGAAGAACGGTGAGCTGGAAAAGCTCTTCATCTCAGACCTGGTGGCGCGCCCAGCGCCCGTGCAATCATGAACACGAGCGACGAAGCCCCGATCCGCTGCCTGAGCTGCGGCTCAACCCAGGTCCACGCCGAGAAGCGGGGCTGGAATATCGCGACCGGCTGGCTCGGCTCCAGTAACATTAAGGTCACTTGCTTGAAGTGCGGAAAAAGCCAGCGGCCGGGGCAAACGATCAGCCCCGCTTCTCAGCGCGTGTTCTTCCTATTTGTAATGGGGGTGGCATTTTTTGTCTGGCTAGTGACCCACCACTGAGACTCTCTCTAGGCCCCCAGAAGTGTTGGGGGCTTTTCGCTCCAACTGTGGCGGCGCGCGCCTTCACCCACGGCAGAACTTGCTTGAAAATTGCCGGTACGTAATTTCCTTCCCGGTACCGCAGATGTTGTCGCACGCTTCGTTGAAAGCGTTTCTCGAAAAACTGGGATGGTCATTTTCAATAGAAAGCATCATGCGGTTGCCGCTGGCGGACGAGTTGTATGGATTGAAACAAGGTCGTTTTTCACTTGACGCGCATGCTTTTATGGTCTCATGCAAATCGCTACATGTTTTGGCGTCGATTTTCGAAGGGATCTTCGAGCGATGAACTGACAGAGTGCCTCTTCGAAAACTCCCAGTTAGCCGATAACCCTGCTTATTGCCGATCCTGAAGGTCGCCGTTTCGGTTCGAGCATTTGTATGGAGAACCATTAGCTCGCACCAATAGCAATTATCTACAACATGTTTGACCGTTATTTTTGAACCCCGTTCGATAACGAGCCGAACGTCCCGCGAAGGGCATCCGTTACCGCCGCAGGAATCAGAAATGGGCAAGAGAGTGTAGCTTCTAGTTTTGACCGGCTCGCCGAAATAGAGAACGCCCCCTGCAGTCGAACAGAAGAGACGCTCGCCGTTGCGAAACAGGCACTGCGTGTATTTTTGTTCGGGTGTTTCTGAAATTGTGTAGGTCGAATGTGCTGTGCGCAGCGTATTGTTGGCTTCATTCTCAGCGGATTTCGCAGACTGCGGCATCGGAAGGAGCCATATAACGGCTCCGATCATCAAACACAGTGCTGGTTCGGTTCTTCGCATGTACCCAAGCGCTCATGGCTAAAAGCTGGCTGACACCTTACCCCCGTATCTTCTCGACCTCTTGGCGAGTGTAAAGGGCCGGGTTCTTACGGGACCGAAGTGTGAACTAGTTCACAAACAGTCAGTTAGAGGACTGCTAGTTCGCACAACGCTGGGGGATTTCAGGGCTCAGTGCATAGGCGCCGCCGGGACACGATATTTCGAGCCCGACGGCGTAGCTTTTTATGGGGAGGGAGATTCCATATCGCAGCAGCTCATTCGGGAGGTGATCAGCCGGACGCGGTCTCCGTCGCGCTCGATGCGCAGGCGGTAGGATTTGCGAATCAACTGACGCGGGTCCCGGTACCAGCGACGTACTTATCTGTCATTTCGTCAAAGTCGCGCTTGCGCATCCCGATCCGGATCGTTCGATCCACCTTCCACAGCATTGGTTGAGCGAAGCGTCAGCGTAGCTGCATCTCCAGCGAGTTTTCAGGGGCGATATTGTCGTGGCCATTCGGCTTGATCACCCGCAGATAGGTCTCTGCATTTGGGCCTAGGGAAATGACTGTTTCACCCGGCAGGACGCTCCGCGCAATGCTCAGGGTTGAGTCGTCTTTCGCTAGACGCAGGTGGTTCGCCTCGTGTTGCCAGGAAATGATTATGGGCCTCTCGCTGTAGTTCTTGAGCAAGAGGAAGTGCGTTATGTTGACGCTGCCCTCGATGAGTGGCCGGGCCACCATAATTGCTGCCGGGTAGTGCTTAGTATACCGGTCCACGATTAGGAAAACCGCCGAGCATATTCCCGAAATAGAACCAACGATTTTTAGCAGTTCGATTAGATCGGGCATTCCTTACCCCAGATGAGCCAGAGGCGCCCTTCGTTCGGGCGAACAGGTCTTTGCCCGGCTGCAGCATTCTCACGAAGGTTCCGCTTTCGTGGTACTCAAGCCAGCCTTGATTTTTCGCGTACTCCAAGCCAGCCCAATACTCAGCCGGAGTCGCCTTGTCCCGGTAGAGCATCGGATAGTTGATCTTCTCGATGTAGATCCGGCCGTCCTGGATCGGCTCAAAGGCGCGGGCGTGCTCCATGATCCGGCGCGCAGCTTTCTCCGGGGCCGCCCAGCGGCGGTCTTCCTTCATCTTAGTCATCGCGCCTACATTGCAGGCGATTGGTGTCTTTGCAAGAGAGCCAACAATCTTCGATTGAACTCGGGCGTAACAATTGATCCGGAGAAAATCTTCACCGATTCAATCAGTGGCGCGTATTCTCTCACGGTCGCATCGATATCATTGGTTTCCATGGCCCTCTTAATCGCGCATCGGGTAAAGGCCGTGTCCAAGTGCATGAAGTTCACGCCAGTTGCTCTTGCGAAAGCGTTCGTCAGCTCACGTTGAGCGGACGCCGCCTTTCGATAGGTGTTCCATAGATCTTTGAGTTTGCCCATGAGCACCTCCGAGGTTCTATGGAGGCGGGCTTACAGGCCGCGGCTCGCCCTGAGCGGAATTGCCCATGGAGCGCATCGCGTTATCTGTCATTTGCTTTTGATAGGCCGCGCGCGCGCTGAAAACGGGCGGCAATGATCAGGGCGATCGGAATGCCCACAAGTACTAGAAAAGCCACGGTGCCGATGGTTGCCATCGTCGTTCAGCTCCGGTGAAAACCTTCGGGAATCCTGAATCAATCGGGAATCGAGCGCAAGAGCTATCTTTGATGGTCGCGCTTGCTGAACATGCTTCGAAATCCTCGCGGCAACCGCGGAAGGTCATCCTCCGGCTTCGGTCTGTTGCATTTAGGACAAGGGGCGCCAGCACCGCCGCACCGGCACGCGTGATTTCCAGTCCACGGCTGATCGGGATGGTTTTCGCAGACCCAGCCAGTATCGTCACACTGAATGCATGCCGGCTCAGTCATCGCATCAGCTCGAACAGTTCGAGGACGGCAGCAAGCCGCAGCTTAGCACCTTTTGGCATGTGCTGGAGCAGGAGGTGCCTGGTGTCCGCGGCGATCTCGTCCCGCTTGAGCGGGCTGTACTCGGCGTGGAACGCCTCCATCTTGGCGGCGAACTGCCGGGCCACCTCGGGCGGGATTTCGAGCGGCTTTCGGGTTACCGGCATGCCCGGAAGATAGGGATAGAGGGTGGGATTTGCGAATCTGCCTTTACGAAGTCGATCATCTCGCTAAGCCCCAACCACGTCCGTTACGCTAATGATTGGTCAATCCTCAATAGCTGATGCAGACGCCGCCCGGCCCCCGTGCGCGAGCCGATTGACAGTCAGAGATATCCCAATAAATGCGATCTTGCTCGCCAACTTGCTGAAGGCGCCAATAACCGTCAACAGAGCCGCGTGGCATTGCCAGGACGGCGCGATCGATGCAATCGCTAACATGTTGATAGTTAGATCCACCAATCGCCGAGCATCGATCGTACAGATCTTTCGGCACATATTGGCGTTTGAATGCAATGGCCGCCGCTAATACATTGCGGCGTTGCAGCCCGACACACGTATCCACCACCAACGGGCGAAGTTGCTGATTTAGTTCCTTGGTGGAATCGGCTGCCTTCTCGCATGTGGTTCGGGCTGCTCGCTCATCAAACTCATATGATTCGGCTCGAGCCGGAGAGCCCGCGCAGAAAACGCTGGCGAGCAGCGAGAGCATGCAGATCGAGGGGCCGCCGATGCAGCTCATTGTCTCACCAACTGTACAGCAGGCAGTCCTCTCCCATGGGCGACCCCACCCAGCGGTGTATGCTCTGGCAGCGGAACACAACCTGTTGTCCTCGCCTTAGCTGAGCAATTTTTGACTCGTCTTGCTTGATCGGCTTCACTTTGGTCGGCATGAACTGGTTGCTAGTTTCGAGGCTGACATACATGCTGTCGAAAACGCTTTTGTCTATCGATTGAATACGGCCAGAGATCTGGATGATTTTGCCCTTGAGGCGAAGATCAGTGGCAACCTCATTGCTCTGATAGGCATCAAAGAGGTCTTGCGCCGAGGCCGCTACCACTTCTTTTTGTGGCGCGGGCGCAGAAGACTGCGGCGCACTTCTTGGCTGCTCTGTTTGGCCGCCAATCTTTCCTGCAATAACGATGATGGCGAAAGCGCCAAAAACTCCGAACATTGCTTTCCGGCCGAAGCCAGCGTCACGGTTGGTCTTAGCAAGTGCCACAGCCGCCGCGGTCGGTTGTTGAGGTGGTGGTGAGTGAGGTGACGCGGGCGCTGAGGCTACTGTTCGAGGATTGCCGCAATGCGGGCAGGCGGGTGCCCGGTCGCTAATCGATTTCAGGCACTCTTCGCAGGTAATTAATGCCATGCAATAAACTCGCTCGGAAAGCGGTTATCTTTCCGCAACCCCCGAGCGAGTGCAACCGTGCTTTCTACGGGGTCATTTGCCCCGCATCTTTAGTCCTAGCTCAACAAGCCGGCGGATGGCCTCGGGGCGGCCGGGGAGGTCTTCCTGCTGCCGGCGAAAATCGTCAATCTTTTTGGCCATTTCCGGCTGAAGGCGCACCAAAACAGGCTCGCCGGTTGCCTCGGCGCGTTTCTTTTGCGATTTCGTGATTTCACGACTTGCTTTGCTCATGAGTCTATGATATCACGAAATCAAGCCGGGGCAAGGCGGCAACCTCGCTCCCGGCTCTAGCCCAGGCCGAAAGGGAGTTAGCCAATGGCCCGAGCTGCCTACAAAACCGCTTTCTTCGCTCTTCCGTGACCCTGTGCTGCGCGCCGCCTTCAAGGCCGCCGAGGACGATGGCCTGACGGGTGAGTTGGTCGAAGCCGACGGGCCGCGTCGCCTGGATGGTGGCGCCGCTGTGTCTGTCCGCATCCTCGAGACGGCGTGACGGAGGGCGCAACCATGAAGGCACTGAGCAACAGCGCCGCGGGCGCTAAACAATTGTCGTCGGCACTTTTGATTCCCGATAGCCGGCCAATCGCAGGGCAGGCCTTCTGGCGCGTCGCAGATTCCCTCCCGCGGGGCTGCAATCAGCAGGAGGTCAATCATGAATATGTTCGTCTCGTCCGCTGCGGTCGCCGCGGCTTCGCCGGCTGCTGCCGAAATGCGATTTGCAACCAAGGACGAAGCTGCTTTGGCTCGCATCGAGCAAGTCGTCGATTATTTGCGCACTCGGTACGTCCGGGAAGGATGGAAAATCGATGAAAGCGAGGCGGCCTTAGCACTGGATTACTATCGTCGACGCGCCCACGGACCCGCGTTTAAAGATGAGGATGCGGACACAACTGCATTCTATCGGGCGATAGAGTTCTTCAGGTCGCATGGGCAGAGCCTCGATTGGGTCCATGATGGGAATCCGGTAGGATTGATCTGCGATGCCGCGCGCCACTCCAAGCGTGGAAACGGGCTCGCGGAGCTGGCGAGGGTGGGCAAGCCTGAGCCGATCCTCGAGTTGATCGAGCGTCACAAAGCGATGATCGGCACGCTCGAGCAGCTCTGTCGCGAAGATGGCGCGCTGCGCAAAGAAATTGGACATCACGCGGCGGCAGACGGAGATCGACGGGGATGAGTTATACGTCGTCGAAAATGATGATCCGCGCTGGATCAAAACCCAGAAGGAGCTCTATGCGACCTTCGCAGCGGTGGACGACATAGCATGCGAATTAGTTGACGCTGATTTGAACTCGATCACCGGCGTCACTGCGCTGCTGAAGTATGGGCTGGAGCACGTCGAAGCCGGCCATGTCTGGCCCGACATTTCCGACGGCGAGGGCAAGGATGCGAAGCACGGAGCCTGGCTTCACTTCGCAGTCCGGAACGCTCTGGAGGCTCTCGAGAAGCAAAAATAGCGCGATGGCGCAAAACTACGCCGCCGGTCTCACAAATACACGCCCGGCGGCGTTCATTCCTGCCCTTGTGATTTCGGGACTTAAGCGTGGACCACAGCCCAATCGACGACAACGGTTACATCGAACTTTCCGCCCTGAATGTCATAAACAAGGACGTCGAAGCCTCCGTCCTTTTTTTCGTCGATGAATGCGCAATACAAGGGTCCCTTCCGGTCTGGGCCGGAAATCCCATCTGGGCTTATGTAAGGCGTAAGCAAGACTTGGTCGGCCGCTTTCATTCCGGAGACGGGAACACTTTCTAGTCCGTACTCCTTGCCCGCTGTCTTGACCCTAACAGTACCTGTGGAAATTACGGAGGGCATGCAATTCCTCCTAGGGTTTGAGGTGGCTAAATTGCCACCAGAGCGGGAGGTTAGTTCTTCAATCAGCGGTTGAGTATGAGGCCAAATGGCGCAGCTTGGTCAAGCTGCCCCCCTGAACAAAACACGAAGCGCCGTGTTGCGTCCGTGTTGCGCGGAATGGTTTGCAGCGCTTGGTAACGCGTTGATATTGCTAGTATCAGCTCGCGATAACTTGCAACACGAAACTAGCAGTTAGAACGAAGCCGAAACTGCAAGAAACCCTTATTTTATCGGCATAAGTCGTGGCGATCCCGGCAGGACGGGCATGCCCAACTGGATCAAATACTTAAGCAGGCTCACCGGCTTAACCGTCCAAATTGCGATGTAACGGCATTTTTCGGACTTGGCCCACCATCCTGGGCAATCGTCCAGCGCGATGACGGGCGCTTCCAACTTGGCATCGACGACGACGCGCCCGGACCGTTTGAGAGCCGAAGCCTAGCAGCGGCTGTAGCCCTGCAACGGACCAATGCCCTCCTGCGAACGGAGGCCGCATAGTTCATGGTCGAAAATGAAAAGGGCCGCCAAGAGGGCGACCCGATTCCTAGAGGTGTCTGGCGAGACATCGGGGAATCTGAAGCATCTCTTCACAACCGTCAAGCCCGACGACTGATACGGCTACTTCCGGTCAGTTTCGAAATGGCGTCGGCCATCGCTCCAATCGTTTTTGGTGAGGTGGCGCAATGACAGCCGTGAACGTCGAAGCTCGGCACGCCGAGATCAAACGTCGTTATGCTTGGCAGGCCGAGCAGCGGCGCGAGAAGCCAGATCAGGCGCGGCTTATCACGCTGATCCGCCTGCGCGAGCTCGAGCGCATCTTTCAGAGCCGGTACGGCCGCTTTCTGCCAGACGATGACGCCGGCATGGATGACCTAACCGTTGCGGCTCACCATGTCGCCTTTCTACGCGGCGATGTCGTTACGCATATCCTCGCCTGGGCTAGATCCTGGGCGCCGTGGCTCCCCCAGGATAAGGCAAAGCAACTGGCTGAACGGGTGGCGGCAGAGCCCCGCAAGTTCACCGCCGACGCTCTCGCGTGGCGCCTTCGCCTTTCTATGGCTGAGCGTACCGCCCTCAAGGTCACCACGATCGGCGCCTTCGACCTGTCCAAGGCCGAACGAGAGGAAGAGCGGAAGCGGAAACGCCGCGAGGCCGAACGGGCCCGCCGAGCCAAGGCTAGATCCGGAGCGTCCCGAGGACGGCCCCGAAAAATGCGTGGCCAGCAGGTAGAGAAGATATTGCTGGCCACGGATTTTCCGCTGACCAGTGACACGGCGCGGGAAGTGTCCGAGGGCGCCGCAGCTGTCGACCATCCGACCAGAGAAAACAAATCAAACTCTGTCCAAGCGGCGCGATCTTCATTGTCTGATTTGGAAGCCCAACCAGCAATGCCACCATCCAACAGCACCCGCGCCGGGTCACCGGACATTGTTCAGCCGCCTTTTGATGCAATAAATCAAGCGGTTGAGTTGGCCAGAAAACATCCATCTATGCGACTGCCGAAGGATCGGCCGGCGGTCCAACGTATGTTCGAGCGCTTCTGGCCCCGCTACGCGCGAGCCGCAGTGCAGATTGCTGTTCGCTTCTACGGGAGATTCCAACCGGAGCGGGATACGAGGGACTGGGGAATCGTGTTCCGGATGTTCCTGGACCGTGAGGTCCAGGCAATCGAGCTCCACCGAGAACGGCGTCGAGAGTGGGACCGGAAGCGAGAGGCCAGATCTACTCTCGATCGGTACACTTCCCCGGCTCGCGAACTGACCAGAGATGATATCTGGGCGCGTGAGACCGAACGCGAGGCACGCAGAGCGCGGCGGGCTGAAATTCTGGGCAGAGGCAGACTGAGGGCGGCGTCTTGACCGACACAACCCCCAGCATCGTCCCGGACATCAACGAAAGTGCGACGGCATCCAGCCGCAGGCAGCCACCACTTCCAGCAGACCAATGCCCAGTGCTCTTCAATTGGCACCAGGTCGGTCTCTACATGGGCTGTTCAGCGGACTCCGCACGTAGCCGATATAACCGCAAACAGCTCGGCGACCTGAAGGTCAGCAAACCAACCGGGTGGAATTGCATCATGGTCGTCAAGGCCGAACTCGATGCAGTCCTGCTCGATATAGCCGGCCGCTCACGAACACGTCCGCGTGATTAAAAAGATGCATCTGCATCTACTTTGGACGCTCGCCTTCTTCAGTTGAGGAGGGCATACGGAAATCCCGACTGAAATTGATCCGGTCGCGAGTCCTAAATCATTGGGGTTTTTGAAGCGCCATCACATATACGTTAGACAGTTGATTTCCGTATAGGCTAGCCGTATGATTCCGCCTGTTATTGAGCAGGGGAAACCAACATGAAGCGCGTCGGCATCTATCTTCGTGTTTCGACTGACAGCCAGACCACCGAGAACCAGCGGCGCGAGCTCGAGGCTGTTGCTGCGCGGTCGGGCTGGGAGATCGTCGGGGTCTATGAGGACGCCGGCATCAGTGGCGCCAAGGGCAGGGACAAGCGTCCTGGCTTCGATCGACTGCTGAAGGATGCAACCGCCCGCAAGGTGGACATGATCGCCGCCTGGTCGGTCGACCGGCTCGGCCGCAGCCTGCAGGATCTGGTTGGCTTCCTGAGTGAGCTGCAGGCGCTGCACTGTGACCTGTACCTGCACCAGCAAGCCCTCGACACCAGCACGCCGTCCGGCCGAGCCATGTTCCAGATGCTGGGCGTCTTCGCCGAGTTCGAGCGCGGCATGATCCGTGAGCGCGTCAACGCGGGCCTGGCGAGGGCAAGGGCGCGCGGTGTGAAGCTGGGCCGTCGTCCGGTTAAGCCGGCTGTGGAGGCCCGCATTCGGGCTCTAAAGGCCGAGGGAATGGGCATTCTGAAGATTGGCAAGACAGTCGGCGTCGGTACATCTGTGGTCCAGAGGGTGGTCTCCGCTGCGGTTGGCGGTTAATTCCGCCTCTTGGACCTCAAGTAATCCAGCGCCGCATCAACTGACTGCCCGTGTGCAATTTGGAGTGCGCGTCGATGAACCGGATTAGTACATCGGATAATGGTCCAACCGTGCCCGTGATCTACTTGCTCAATCCTAAGCAAGCGGCAGTACGTCGCCAGACGTTCCCCGACGTCGTTGGTTCTGATGTACCAATCATACATGCAGCAATCCTTGCGTGGTGCCAACTTCGGGATGTCCGGAAAGCTCCCGACGAGATCCGCCGATCCTTGGTCAACTAGTCACGTTGAGATCGCGCAGCCGCTGTCTGGCCTCCCGCGCAGCAGCGATGATCGGCGCCTTCTGGTCTCGCAACAGCTTCGGTACCTCGCACATCGGCTCTACGCCAGAATAGTCCACCTGGTAGAGGACGCCCTTCTCAACCAGCTTGTAGGCTTGGCTCAGAATATGCACTTTTAATCGTACCGAGTTCCGCTCAAGCAGGTCGGCAAGCAACAGAAATTCACCGGGAGTGAGTGAGCTCATGTTGGCTTCTATCTCCTCCCACTGTTCCTTCGCATGGCGTGTTTTGGCCTGGGAGCCGCGAACTGCGCGCTGAATAGCTGACACGATGCCAGCAACCATCGACATCGCGGTTATACTGGCGCCCGCTATGAACGAGAGCGTCGCCCAGCCGACGTAGGAAGCGAGAACACCCGGCTCCGGTAACCCAAAACGATGGGCGATGATCACTAACCCGCCACCTAGTGCGAGAGGTACACCGAGGCGCCATCCGCCCTCGGCGAGAAGCTTGATTAGAGAAGTAACGCTTTCCACGGGAGCGCCTCGGATTGACGGGTTAGTTACTTAAAGCGGCCGTAGACCGTGGCCCCTGGCTGGCTTCCTACCAGGGCGGGCATGGGTCGATGCAGTACGTACAAAACGATCATTTCCTCCTGCCCAGACCCCTTGTACGCCAACACCCGATCTCCGGGAGCTGGTAACTGGAGGAAGTTGTGAGATCCCCAAGATTGAGTGTTGCCAGCTTCGTCAACCACTTCCTCGATCATTGCAGCAATCATTGTCTGTGACTCCCCAGGACATCATTTTTGTCTCTCAGACAGACTACACACCAAACTTAAGCGTGAAAATATTCTTCAACGCTACTTACCCACCATTGCACGCCAATAACCGACAGTCGCGGCTCTGCGTCACCCTCTGAGACTGGCGCGCCGTTGCGCGCGCGGGAGAGTGCGTTCATTTCTAACGGATGCACGATGTTCGCACCGCATTCACCAGCACGTCACAGCCGGCACCGCACAAGCGGGCGCCGGGATCGATCACCAATCGGTCTGTGATCTCAAATCGACCGTGGTGCCTGCCTGGCGTCGATAATCGACTGCCACAGGCGAGGCGTTTCCGCGACCTGTGTAAGCAGTTTGCGCAGGATGCCGGCGGCACCGAGCACCTGACTGAAGCCGAGAGGGCGCATGTTCGCCAAGCGGCCATGCTCACCCTTCGCGCCGAGGCCTTACAGAACGCTCAAGTGCGTGGCGAGCTGGTCGACGGTGACGAGGCTATCCGGCTTTCCAGTGAGATCAGGCGCATTCTTGCACCCATCATTGCCAAGGGCGCCGATCACAAACCGGCAACTCCGGATTTACAGAGCTACATCGCGCAGCGTGAGGGTCGCGCCGCGTGAACATAATCGAGGCCCTGGACGACCCAAATCTGTTTGAACCGTGGTTCCGTGGACCCACGTGGAATCCTTGGCGCGTCGTGCTGAAGGCCATATTCGCGCTGGAAATGACCGACGAGGAGAAGAAGTTCTTCCGCAGCATTGCCGATCGCGAGCCACCGACCGAACCCGTGAAGGAAGCGTGGTTCATCGTTGGCCGACGTGGCGGCAAAGACTCGGTGGCCTCCCTGTTGGCAGCTCACATGGCCGCGATGTTTAACGGCACCAGCCACCTACGGCCCGGTGAGCGTGGCGTAGTCATGTGTCTGGCCTGCGACCGTGATCAGGCCCGCATCGTTCTCAACTACACACGCAGCTATTTCGTCGAAATTGATCTCTTCTCGGGCATGATCTCGAAGGAGACTCAGTTCGGCTTCGAGCTGACCAACAATATCGATATCTCGGTAGCGACGAACAGCTTCCGGGCTGTCCGCGGCCGGCCCGTGCTGTGCGCCATCTTGGATGAAACCGCCTTTTGGCGGGACGAGAACAGCGCTAATCCGGATCAAGAAACCTACAACGCAATCAAGCCGGGCTTAGCCAGCCTGCCGGGCTCGTTGGTGATTGGCATCAGCTCGCCATATCGCAAATCAGGCCTGCTCTACCAGAAATATCGCGATCATTACGGCAAGGACAGCAAGATCCTCGTCATCAAGGCCCCGACGCGGCTGCTAAATCCTCTCATCGATCAGTCGATCATTGACGAGGCGATGGCGGAAGATCCCGCCGCTGCATCAGCTGAGTGGCTCGCAGAATTCAGAGACGATATCAGCGCATTCGTGACGCGCGAGGCCATCGACGCCTGCACGACGCCTGATGTGCTTGAACGTCCGCGCGTCGACGGTGTGAAGTACTCCGGTTTCATCGATCCGTCCGGCGGCTCGAGCGACAGTATGACGCTCGCGATCGGCCACAGCCAACTCTCAGAAGACAAGAAACGTTCAATCGCGGTGCTGGACGCTGTGCGCGAAATCCGCGCACCCTTCAGCCCGGAAGATGCCGTCGCGGAGTTTGCCGCGCTGCTCAAGAGCTATGGCATCCGCATTGCCAGAGGGGACCGCTATGCCGCGGAGTGGTGCCGAGAGTCGTTCAAGAAAGCCGGCATCGAATATCGCCCGGCAGATTTGAGCAAAAGCGAGATCTATCGCGATCTTTTGCCGAGGTTGAATTCCGGCGAGGTGGATCTGCTCGATAACCAGCGGCTCGCCACTCAGTTACTCGGCCTGGAGCGACGCACAGCGCGCGGTGGGCGCGATAGCATCGACCATGCTCCCGGCGCGAAAGACGACCTCGCGAACGCCACTGCGGGCTGCCTGGTTTATTTGACCAGTGCCCGCCATCAGCCAGTTTACCCCTCCATGTACTCATGGAGCGGTCAACGAATGGGCGCGCCACGATCTGGAAAATACGACGGACTAATTACCGAAGGCGAATTGGCCGGCGGTTTCGCGACAACGATTGGACGACATTAGGAGACCAAGGCGATGACTACAGCTGGAGAAAGACACGGCATTAAAGGAAGGCGCAAGATTTTGCAGGCGGACGTTTCCGGACGGCCGAACCATGCCATCCATTTTTGGGAAATCAAATCGAAGCCGGGATCGACGGTCGAGCGGCTCGAGAAGGCGTACCTGAACACGTTGGCCGCCATTGATCTTGCCGAGAGCATCGGCCGCCAGCTCCGGGCTGATGCCAGGTACACTGAGCAAGGGCAGCAGGATCAGCACCGCAATCACATTCTGCGCGAGGGTGTGCCTGTGTTTCACCAGGGCCGCCGCGCGATCTCAAAGGCCAAGCAGGAATTGGAAGAGATGCGCAATCGTCTTCAGCTGCCCAAGGCCGATCCGACCGACGCAGCCGGAGCAATTGCCCGGATGGAAATCCGGACGTGGCTTCGCAGTCTGCCGCAAGGTGAGCGCGACAAAGTCACGAGAGCGGAGAAGGTTGATCCGCAGATCCGTGCAGCGATCCTCGAGGCGCCCGCCGTCATGACCGGCGTCGCCGAAAGTCATATGAACTTGCTCAAAGAGACTGCGCTGCGGGAGGCGCACGGCTCCCTGATCGACGATATCGCCGAACTGGAGACTGCGATTAACGTCGCGACTTCTGCGGTGGAAGCCGGCCGCGACAGCGCGCGTATCGACACCGGCATGACACCCGAGCAGTTCAACGAAGCCGCCGCACCGATCGAAGCAAGGGAGACCGTGCCCTGGCTGCGCAAGGGCAAGGTGATTGATCTCGAGCGCGGCGTGATGCGGGAGCCGACCGAAGACGAACTCGCCAACGGCATCGAGGCGCCAAACCTCGAAGAATTTAACCGCCTCAAAGCCGCCTGACCGCGAAGGACCAAGGATGAACGAAGATACCAGCGCGACTGGGCCCGGCACGAGGCTGGATTTCCCTGGGGGCGATAGCTGGACTGGCTATCGATTGCTCGGCTTCAGAAGGAAGGGCGCGCGCACCGCGCCGCCCGGCAACCAGGCATCAGAGCCCAACCTACTCAGCGCCGTGGCTGCCGGCGCGTTTAGCGATCTCTCCAGCCGCATTCTGCGCAAATCAACATAATCACGAAAGGACATGAAATGACGACGATTCCTAAAGCACTCCCGCCTGGAGTTGACCACCTCGCTGCCACCGAAGCGGTCGCCAACGCAACGGAAGGCCATGTGAAGGCGGCGACTGCGCAACAGACCGCGCCGCGACCGGCCGGCACGAAGGTGGGCGTCACGGTCGAGTTGCCCGCCAAGACCTACTCTCGTTGAACGGCGAGCGAGCGGAGATATGAATGTTTATTAGTCCGCAGATCGTGGCGACGCGACCGCCGGCCATTGTGTCGGCTGGCGGCTTTACGCCGACCACCTTCGACGCAGCTTCGCTTAGCAACGTCACACTCTCCAATGGTAACCTGACCGCGACGCGCAGCAACACTTCTGTAGGCGGCGCGCAGTCCATCGCGGCTAAAGGCACAGGAAAATTCTATTGGGAAGTTTTGGTTGGCGCCTCTCACGCCAACACCGATTTCATCGGTATCGCCTCACCCACGGCGGGGTATTTCGTGTGCGTCAACGGTAACGACGGAACCGGAATTTGGCTTGGAGATGGCCGTACCCCAAACAACGGTAGTCCTACGGGAGTCCTGGGCGCGGCTAACGCGCCAGGAACCGTTATTCGTAATGCATATGACGCCGGTAATAAGAAGTTTTGGCAGGCAGTGAACGGCGGCTTGTGGGAGGGCAGCGGGACTGCTGACCCAACCACGAATACCGGTGGTCGCACGCAAACGAACGCGACCATGCAGCCACTTGTGGCCTTTGCTACGAACGGCGCTCCACAGATCGGCGATAACTATACCGCCAATTTCGGCGCAACCGCTTTTGCCTATGCAGTGCCGTTTGGATTTACCGCGGGGTGGCCGCCATGAAGAAGACGGTGAGGCGGTGATGGGTAAGCGGGTCAATTACAGGACTTTGATCAGCAGGTTCGGTGCCTAAAAGGGGTATTTCCTGCTCGTTGCAACTGTGATGACATGGGGCTGGGCAAGAGAGGGGACCACCATGGCGGGTGAAGTGGATTTGGGCGGCGAAGTGCTGTTGACGGTCAAGATTTCAAACACTAGGCCAGTTGACCTGGTCGACCTGACCACGAGCCTTATGGCTCTGGCTGAAGAGTTTCGCGACTTTGCAAGCCGGGAGAACGAGCCCGCGGAGATTAAGCTCTACGTCAGGGAGCTTAGGTCTGGGAGTGTCATT
The DNA here is from genome assembly GCF_054820065.1 of Bradyrhizobium sp. UFLA06-06. Lineage (NCBI taxonomy): Bacteria > Pseudomonadati > Pseudomonadota > Alphaproteobacteria > Hyphomicrobiales > Nitrobacteraceae > Bradyrhizobium > Bradyrhizobium sp. UFLA06-06. The sequence goes on along the minus strand of NZ_JADFUD010000028.1, from coordinate 8,424 downwards.
GCTGATCTCATCCCGATCGCTCAGCAGGCCGATTGGGTGCTCGATCACAAGGACATTCTCGGAGCGTTCGTCGGAAATCTGAGTGACCTGGTCGAGTTTTTCTTGCGCGGCAAGGGAAACGAATCGGGTGCAACAAAGATGCCTTCTCACGAAGAGGCGAAGCGTCTTTCGCAAATTTTGGACCCCGTCGCAAAAGACGGCGGCGCGCAGTTCAATATTCAGTTGAGCGATCACGCCAAGATCGAATTCCATACGCATATTCACGTTGACTCAATCGACGCAAATGCCATCCAGAATGGCGTGCGTCGCTTCTTAGGACCGGATCTTCCGGCTCAGTTGGTTCGGCGCGACCAACTGATGGTCCTCGAGCAAGTCAAAAACTCAACGTCGTCCAAAACAGGTGATCGAGCTATCATTGAAGCTGTATGGCCGAAGCCGGTCAGACTTCAATTTTTGAGTGACGAGGCGAAGGCCAAGGTCCTCACTCTGGAGGAAAATCCGTTCCAGAAAGTTTTCGTGGTGGACGTCGAGGTTCATTCGGTAGGCGGAAAGCCTGTTCTATACCGAGTCATCGACGTGAAGGACGCGCTCGAGCGGCCTTAGAGCCGTGCTAGCGATCGCGCCTGCTGAACATGCTTCGAAAGCCCCTCGGCAACCGCGGAAATTCGTCATTAGGCTTCGGCCTGTTGCACTTCGGGCAGGGTGCGCCAGCGCCGCCGCACCTGCAGGCGTGATTGCCAGTCCACGGCTGATCTGGGTGATTTTCACAGACCCATCCAGTATCATCGCAAAGGATGCATGCCGGCTCAGTCATCGCATCAACTCGAACAACTCGAGGACGTCCGCAAGCCGCAGCTTAGCACCTTTGGGCATATGCTGGATGAGCAGATGCCGAGCGTCCGCGGCGATCTCGTCCCGCTTGAGCGGGCTATATTCGGCGTGGAACGCCTGCATCTTGGCGGCGAATTGCCGGGCCACCTCGGGCGGGATTTCGATCGGCTTCGGCATGGGGCCTAAAGGTTAACGCACAACAACGCCGCCAAGCTACCTGGCTAGAAATTGGCTCCTGCCACTAGCAAAACTGCGCCGATCGCCATCAGAAGCATGCCCGGCCAATTTGCTCCGACCCCAAGGAATCCCAAGCCGCGATGTGACGGCTCGAGAGTATCACCATCCGGCCGGCTAAGTGATCCCCGCCAGATTGCGGCGTGTGCCATGTACAATATTCCACCGAGAACGAGCAGGGCGCCAAGTCCCAATAGGAACATTCTCCGCCTCCTCAATTCACAGCTAACGATTCAAGCGCCGGCAGTCTCGCTCAGATTTTCTGTGCAGCACCGGCCCGGTCAAATACTGGCGTTTTTTCGATATCGCTGGAGCCTCTTCCGGAAGGCCTATCTTCGGTGGCGTGCCGCAACGACTCTGTGGTGGAGTCCAGTCCGTCAACGGTTTCATTTGCCTGACTGCCGGAGTCGTGCGGGTGAGCAGCAACATGCCCGGCTCCGGAACCAGTAACGGCATCCCGTGTGCTCGAACGAGGTGTCCGATTTTTTCGTGTCATAGGAATCTCCCTTAACGAGTCAATTTTTTCGCTCGCTGCAGGTTCCGTCAGCACAGAACAGTGGGAACGCCCGCCTGATCTGTCCGTTGATAATTCGACTTGTTGGAGAACCCGTCCATGCAAGACGATTACGAGGTCTTTCGCGAACCGGAGCTTTGGTTAGCTGCTTTGGTCAGCTGTGCGCCCGCGTTTCTGATTGCGGCGTTGATGATCGCGTCGCTTATTCAGCCGCAGTTCCCGGGCTGACAAGCTATGAACCGATCCGCGAAGCCGGGCAGCGTGCTTAAGATGGTAGCTGGAGCAACTGTTCTGCTGGCGCTGTTGCTCATGGGTTTCGTTTTTAGTGCGATATAGCTAGACCGATGGATGGTGGATAGACCATAGCGGCCCCGCTAGGCTTCGTGGGATTGCCGTTGGTGCGAGAAGCGGCTGTAGTCGACGCCATGAACGACTACCCCACGAAGATCACATTCGGCGAAATGCGCGAAACCGGCGCAACGCGCATCATTGTCTTCTGCAAGGACTACAGGTGCGCACAACGTCCAGATGGATGCCTCGCGGTGGCCTGACGAGGTGCGCATTTCCGATGTCGAACCGCGGTTCGTCTGCACGGTTTGCGGCAAGCGAGGCTCGAACATTCGGTCGGTAGACGCGCCTGCCAGGATGGGTACGCGCGGCTGACAGGGGACGCTACCCAAGTTTGGCCGAAATGGCCCGCATGCTGGTGCGTGCCATTCAAGGGGCTTATCCGTTGTGTGGTGAGCCTTGGTGGTGTCGTCCGGCAACGTCGTCGCCAAGGCTCTCACGCGGCAATGCAACTTACCCGTTCGGCATAAATTTGGCCGAAACGATGGTCTTGCCATCACTTGTAGGCTCGACCGAGTACTCCGATGAAAATTCGAAGGTGCGGCTTCCGCCAAGCATGACGTAGAGCACTGCTGCGCAGGTCACACCTTTTCCGATGGTGCCGCGCTCTCGAAACGAATCTGCGTCAAGATTGAGTGGGGTGCGCGCCAATTGCATTTTGTGAACTGTCTCCATGTCAGCGGATGACCCGCCGCTTCGAAGCAGGAAATCGCGCGCGTAGACCGAGACCGAGTTGAGTTTGTCGTTAGCGAGTTCTTTGACAGTTCGGATCGTGCTCGGGTCGTCGCATTTTGGCCCGCCCGACCAAAGTGCTATGCCGGGAGCGCCTGTCTTGGAGTGTAACGGCGCGAGTCCGACAAACAGCATGAGCGCAATCACTGCAGACAGAATGCCGGCCACGTAGGAAAGCGCCACGATCGCCTTTGTAGAGCCGTCCATAAAATATCCCCTTAAAGAATGCGCTCATCGTACCGCAACCTAGACGAGCGGGAAAGTCGGTGCTCCGTCCGGGTTTTTACGGTGGAGAAGCGGCGCGAGCGTCACCCTTGCTGCCCAAATTTCTCGAGCGACTCAGTCTCGTTTGCCGTCCGGCGCATCAGACGGGAGCCGCGGATGAACTACACTCCAACACCAAAGGTCGTCACCCAACCGAAGGGACTCACTGACGAGAAGGCGCAGCGCATTATGCTGGGGCTTCGTGAGGGCAAGACACCCAGAGAGCTCTGGGTAAGGCCAGGCCAGCTCGAGGCGTATTTTTCAGGCCATCCAGAATTTGCCCGGGAAGCTCGCCCACTGATCGAGGCGAACGGCAAGGCCGCACGAGCGCGCAAAGGCGACTATTTTCGATCGAAGACGCACTGCAAGCGTGGTCATCCGCTAACACCGGACAACGTCTATCTATTTCCTTATCGGAATGCGCTTGGACGGAAGTGTAAATTGTGCACTAAGCTTCATTCGGAGGCGCCGCCGCTTCCGACCGAAGACCAAGTCAAGCGCGTCACGGCAGCCTTAAATTCTGGCCAGACCCTCAATCTCATTTGCACCGGAAAAGTGGCCGGCAAGATAGTTGCGAGCCGGATCATGGGCTTCAACAAACTCAAGGTTTATCGGGCGCGAAATCCAGACTTCGACAAATTCATTCGAGCGGCGACCGAAGATCACAACAGCAACGGACAGCTTCGACGGTGGAATTCGCAGCCAACGCGAACGGACCAGGTAAGGGCTCAGAACAATGACTACTACAAGATCCGCGAGTTGGTGCCGCGTCATCTGCCCGACGACGTCCGCGACGACATCGCTCAGTCCGTTTTTCTGGCGCTCTTCGAGGGAACGCTTCAGCGCGATCAAGTGGATAGCCGCGTTCGACAGTTCGTCCAAGATCACAATCGGATGTTCCCGACGAAGTTCGCTAAGTTCGGCGATAGCCCGTTGCTTTCGCTCGACGAAGTCATGTTTGAGGATGGGGCGGCGACACGGGGCGACAGTGTCAGCCGGGGGCTCTGGGATTGAGATCGGGGCGGTGACGCCGGTGCGTCACTTCTTGAGGAAGCCCTGCTTCTTTAGGTAATCGGTCAGAAGCTTCTCGATAAGCGAGGTGAGCGAACGCTGGTCGGCCTCGGCGGCCTTGTCCGCTAACGCCTTGAGATCTGGGTCAATTCTTAGGTTGACCTGGGCGGTTTTCAGTCGTTTCACAGTCATGTGTAGAAAATGTCTTTACATTGCGATTTAGACATTGTATAGACATTGGCTACTGAAAGCAAGCGGCCCGCTCCGGTGCTTCCAACACCGAAACGGGCCTCACTCAAGCCGATGAGGTAAGTCATGGCCCAAGCTACCAACCAGTTTAGCACGAAACCCCTGTCTTCGCTCTTCCGCGACCCTGTGCTGCGCGCCGCCTTCAAGGCCGCCGAGGACGAGGGGCTGAGCCCCTCGCCGGTCGTCGTCGACCTGCCGCGCACGCTCGACGGCGGCGCCGCTGCCCGCCCTGAACTCGAGATGGTCTGAGGGAGGTGAGCATGACAGACCGCAACGAAGCCGCTACGGAACTCCACAGGCGCGCCGTTCTGGCCGGCCTTGCCGCAGCGGCCCCGGCCGCCGCACTCGCATCGGTGCCCGCCTTATCGGCACAGGCGTCCGTGATGTCGCCGGATGATCCTGTATTCGGCCTCATCGAGGCTCATCGCGCGGTAGCCCGCGCAGCTGCCGCGGCATCGGAAGAACGATCCCGGTGCCAGCAGATCCTGCTGGATGAGGGCATCGGACTTCGTCCGCACGTCACAGCCATCGATGATAGCGGCTCACCGGTCGTCGTCTACAGTCACCGACACATCGACGGGTGCCCGACACTGTCCGGCCAGCAGCGGGACCGGGCACATGCGGGGCTCGAGGCTGCGCTTGGTCGCCATTCCGCCGTTCTCGGCGATATCGACAATGTCGTCAGCGATGCCTGCGACGCTGCCGACGAGCATCTCGACGCGTTGCTCTCGACCGCGCCCACGTCAGTAGCCGGCCTTCGCGCATTGCTCCACTACATCCTGGCGGACGACGACGGCCCGACTTGCGATGAAGACCTGTCCTGGAACGGCCGACTGGAGACGCTCCTATTCTCAATCGTCGGCGCGCTCGACAATATCGACGCAGCCCATGCTGGGGAGGCGGTCTAATGGCAGCAGCACGGGAAACCTCTGATCACCGGCGCCACGCGCTTCAGATGGTCTGTCAGCTTCCGGAGAACACGGAGGATGCGTTGGCCGTCCTCCGCGCCGCCGAGCGGCTCGTGACGGGCTTCCTCGCCGGCGACGAGCCGGAGAGAAAGTCTGCGTCCGTTGTCACCTTGATCGGGGGCAATGACTGCGCCTGACCGCGCTCCGCTGTCCCAGGAAAAGACGCCGCCGGTCTCAGAAAAACATGCCCGGCGGCGTTCATTCCAAAACCTGGGCCCTGAAAATTCCCAAGCGCGAGCAAACGTCAATGCCTGCGCCCGGGTTGCTATTTTTTCAGCGGGCTTCCCGGTTCAAGGCCGGCCGCGAGACGGTAGGAACCTTTCGTGTTTTTCCTGCCTAAAGCGATTCGGGGCGGCTTTTCGTTTGTGGAGGTGAAAGATGATAAGGCCTGTCCGTCGCTGGTCCGCTGAAGAAATCGAAAAGCTAAAAGCTATGGCGGGCAAACTACCCGCCGGCAAAATTGCCGAGCAATTAGGCCGCGGCCCTATGTCGGTTGCACTGAAGGCGCACCAGCTCAAAGTCTCCTTGCGAACGCGCGGCGACAGTTCTTCGACCAAACCCCGGTAGCGGTGGCCGCCGCGGGAACAAGTGGCGATGTCGGGGAGTCGTCATATGCTCCCGGATCAGGTGGCGCCCTCGACCGGGAGCTTAGTGGTGGCCCCGGCGCGCCCGCGCTGGGGTCGCTTTTGATTGGGCCCAATTTCAGAACAAACGCTAAGCCGCCGTGTTGCGCCCATGTTACGCGAACGAAGTGGAGGACGAGGGCGACGAGTGGCCCGATACTGACGCCACCGGCTCGGATGGCTGGCACTATCAACTGCGACAAGCGATGGCCATTGCGGCGGCCAACTTGGCGGCGGCATGAAGAAGCGAAGCCCGCCGGTTCATGCCGGCGGGTTTTCCTTTGGCGCAATTTCCATTTTTTCGGGAGGTCGGCCGCGGCGCGCGCTATGTTCGGCCATGGCTTTCACCGCCTCATCTTCGTCGGCGCAAAAAGCGATGCTTCGCCGATCGGCAAACACGAGCCACTGGCGAAGGCCAACTTCCCTGATGACGTACTCGGTCATTTTCGAGCGTCCTACAGCGAGTAGACTGCATCTTAGGCAAGCGACCTTGCTGTTCCATTAATCAGAATCCGCCGCCCTCACAAATACACGCCCGGCGGAGTTTTCTCGAAGATCGTGGATAACCCGTGCGCCTATGAAGGCGGCGAACAAAACTGGAACTACTATTACCGCGATGCTAGATCGATATCGCGAGCGATGCTGTCGGGATGAACCACCAAACTTTCTGGCGGTGGTTACACATGCTGACACTTCGGGCAGGCACCCCATCGATGCTATCATTTTCGTATGAGAGCTGATTTGACCTCTCCTTAGGTTGTATAACTGGAGTTGTTCGCTCATGGATTCCAAGGTTGAGTTTGCGGCCCGGCTTCCTCGTGATGTGAAGAGCTTTCTCGAGCGTGAAGCGACGCGGAATTGTAGCAGTCAGAACAGCGAAATCGTGCGGAGCATTCGGCTTCGAATGGATCGTGAGCTGCTGCCAGACCGGGTGGTGGTGGACTGATGTCCCGCGGCGCCCAATCTTACAAGCAGGGTGACTTGACCAAGGCTGTAAAGGCCCTGGTGAAGGCCGGCATTACTGTTGGGCGCATCGAGATCCAAGGCGACAAAATCATCGTGATACCTGGCGCCCCGGTAACGACAATGCCGGCCTCAGATGACGTGAATGAGTGGGATTCCGTTAGATGAAGCGGAGGAACCCGCCGAACGTTCACTCGTACGAAAACCGTCACGGCAAGATCGTCTTCTATTTCCGTCGACCCGGTCAAAAGAAGATCCGGTTACGGATCGATGATGGTGTGCTGCCGTGGTCGCCAGCCTTCATGGCGGCGTACGAACTAGCGAAACATGGCACATCGCCATCGGAGCTTGGTGCGGCGCGCACCGTCCCTGGAACGGTCAATGCGTCGATCGTAAGCTATTATCAATCCAGTGCATTCAGGGATGGCCTCGCCAAGAGCACGCAGGGTAGCCGACGCGCTATCCTCGAGAGCTTCCGCAATGACCATGGCTGCAAGCGCGTCGCGCTGATGCACTCAGCCGCGCTCCAGAATATCTTCAACAGTAAATCGCCTGCCGCACAGCGCAACTGGATGAAGGCGCTCCGCGGTTGGGTCGATCACTGCCTCGCCTTGAAGATGATTAGGAAGGATTCTCTCGCCGACGTGAAGCTTGTAAAGCTGCCACGGACGGGCGGTCACCATCCGTGGGAAACGGGCGAGTGCGAACAATTCGAACAGCATCACGCCATCGGCACTAGAGCGCGGCTGGCCTACGAGCTGCTATTGCAGGCCGGCCAATCCCGCTGTGACGTCGTCCGGATGGGAAGACAGCACATCCGCAATGGTATGATGACAATGGGGCGCCAAAAGACGGGGGTTCCGTTCAACGTTGAGGTCATGCCGCGTTTGCAAGCCGCGGTCGATGCGATGCCTGCGAGTGATCATCTGACTTTCTTGGTTACGGCACAGGGTAAGCCGTTTACTGCCGCCGGCTTTGGAAATTACTTCCGCGATTGCTGCCGCGACGCAGGATTGCCGGATCGGTGCACATCGCATGGCCTGCGAAAGGCCGCGGCTACCTATCTGGCCGAGCTCGGCTTCACTGACCATCAGCTGATGGCGTGGTTCGGCTGGACGTCGATCTCGCAGGCGCAGGTGTACACGAGGGCAGCGAACCGGAAGCGGATGGCTCGCGAGGGCGCGAAGCTCATTTCAGGAACAGGCATTGGCTCACCTTCTGACCCGGTGAGCCAAAATCAATCGCAACCTATTGAGAAGACTGGAGTAGGAAAATGAGATGGCGATCCCGGCAGGATTCGAACCTGCAACCCGCGGAGTAGAAATCCGCTACTAAAATGTTAGGCCTATGACGCGTTGAGCGGTCCGTCCAAAAGGTACCCAAACGCCGGAAATGTTCCCTACCATTTCGCCGCTTTCGGTAAATCGTTGAAGTCGCGGCAAAATGCGAACCATAAACCCAAAACGCTAATGCTCTTCGCAATGGGCTTCACACTGGGCGAGCATGCATTGTCCGGTTTCGGGTGGGAAGCAGACCGACGTCAAGCGGGCCGCCGTGGTCGGCTCGTGACCCATAGCCGGCGTTGCACGACGACTGGGCCGGTATCGGCTTTTGACCCTGGCTGTGTGAAAACATAGTGCCGCTGTTATGATTCTCCCGTGATTCTGAGGGGGAATCGATGAGGCGC
>NZ_JADFUD010000027.1:0-107746 GCF_054820065.1 Bradyrhizobium sp. UFLA06-06 | reverse complement strand
CCTTGGCCACCGTCTCGATATAGGGCGGATCGAGCACGGGCCCGGCGCGGACGATGGTCTCGGAGGCATTGTTGTTGGTGATGAAGCCGATGAACTCGACCGGCATGACGGGAACTCCGTTGTTGTTGGCTATTGTTTTCAGACGCCCAGCGCGGAGCGTCCGGCGGAGACACGGGTGGCATCGTCTTGCGGGGTATGGACGCGGCCGCACAGCACGTCACGGTAATGCCGCTCCAGCGGATTGGTGCGCGACAGGCCGTGATTGCTGGTCAGCGACAAGGCATCCTCCACCACTGCCGCGGCGTTATTGGTCACCGTCAGCTTGATGATGTTAGACTCGATCGCGGACAGCGGGAAGCCGTTATCGAAATCGGCCGCGAAGCTGTCGATCAGGCGGGCATTGACCGCAAGGCGAGCCTCGATGCCGCCGACGACCTCCTGCATCCGCGGCAAGGTCGCGAGCGGCGCCCCGAGATTGGCGGGCACCCGCTCCTTCAGAAATTTGACCAGCCAGTCGCGGGCGGCGCGGGCGATGCCGTCATAGATCGCGGCGACGAAGATCGCATGCACGGTCGCCTGGGTGACGTCAGGAACCTTCCAGTCGTCGGGCCTGCGGACGTCAATCTCGTAATCCAGCGGAAACACGACGTCGTCGAAGATCACGGTGTGGCTGCCGCTGGCCCGCAGGTGATCCCAGGTTTCCTCGATCCGCGTTCCCGGCAGACCGGCGGGAACCAGAAACAAGCCGACACGGGTCTCCGGCTCATCGGTCTTCGCCCAGACCGAATACCATTTCAGGATCGGCGCGCCGGTCGAATAGATCTTCCGGCCGGTCAGCCGCCAGCCGGTCTCGGTGCGGCGCGCCGTCGTCGCCGGCAGACCGCCGCGCGCGGGCGAGCCGAGCTCGGGCTCGACGCGCAATGCGTTGATCAGCGCCACGCCCTCGACCGTTTCCTTGGCGAGCTTGCGCGACAGACGTGCCGGCCAGCGCGTGCTGCGCGCCATCACCAGATGCTGGATGTAATGCATCGACAGCACCAGTGCGGTCGACGGATCGGCCTTGCCGATGATGCCGAGCACGCGCGTGGCGTCGCGGGCGCCTGCTCCGCCCCCGCCGAGCGCTGCCGGCACGGTCAGCGCCAGCAGACCTTCGCGCGAAAGATCGGCGAAATTCTCGAAGGGAAAGCTGGCGTCGCGGTCGTGCGCCGGCGCACGCGCGGCAAACACGTCGGCGAGCCGCAACGCGCGCGCGATATGCTCCGGCTCGTTCGCCTGCGGCAGCCCCCTTGCCGCTGTCGTCACCATGTCGCCTCCAGTCCGAGCAGGCCGAGGATCTGCTTGCGCAGCTCGGCAAGATAGGGATCGCCGCGATGCCGCGGGTACGGCCGGGCGACGGCGATGTCGGCCTTGATCCGCGCCGGCCGATCGGACAGCACGATGACGCGGTTGGCCAGCACCAGCGCCTCCTCGACGTCATGAGTAACGAGCAGCGTGGTAAAGCCCTTGCGCTGCCACAGCGCGACCAGCTCGGACTGCATCGCGATCCGCGTCAGCGAGTCGAGCTTGCCGAGCGGCTCGTCGAGCACGAGGATTTTGGGATCATTGACCAGCGCGCGCGCCAGCGCCACGCGCTGCGCCATGCCGCCGGACAGCTGGTGCGGATAGGCGTTGCGGAACGAGGACAGGCCGACCAGTTCGATGACATCATCGACACGGTGACGCTGCGCCTTCAGGATGCCCTGCGCTTCGAGGCCAAGCGCGACATTGTCCCACACCGTACGCCACGGAAACAGCGTCGGATCCTGGAACACGACAACCCGCGACGGATGCGGGCCGGCGATCCGCACTTCATCCTCGCGCAGCGAGCCGGACCGGGGCTTTTCCAGCCCCGCGACCAGCCGCAGCAAGGTCGACTTGCCGCAGCCGGACGGGCCGAGCAGCGCCACGAACTCGCCCGGCGCGATCGAGAGATTGACATTGTCGAGCACCGGCAGCGTGGCGCCATCGATATCGAAGGCGCGGCTGACGCCTTCGATATCGAGCTCGGCGCCTACCGCAGGATAGGTGATTGCTTCGGCGGCGGACTGCACTACCATTTGACGACGCCCTTCTGCCAGACCAGCAGGCGGTCGCGGGTGCGGAACAAGAGCGTGATCGCGCCGGAGCAGAGCAGCGACATCACGATCAGCGCCGCGTACATGTTGGCATAGGCCGCCCAGCCCTGCGCCCATTGCAGGTACCAGCCGAGCCCGGCCTTGACGCCGATCATCTCGGCGACGACGAGCACCGCAAAGGACGAGCCGAGCCCCATGAACAGGCCGACGAACACATGCGGCAGCGCGGCGGGGATCGCGACCTTCAGCACCAGGAACGACGGCTTCGCGCCGAGCGTGCGCGCGACGTCGTAATAGGCGCTGCTGACGCTCGCCACGCCCGACCAGGTCAGCACCGTCACCGGGAAGCCGGTGGCGAGCGCGATCAGGAAGGTCGAGGCGCTCCAGCTCGACGGAAAGGTGAAGAAGGCGATCGGCAGCCAGGCGGTGGCGGGCAGCGGGCCGATGAAACGCAGCACCGGATGCACCCAATAACCGATCTTCTGCGACCAGCCGATCGAGACACCGGTGATAAAGCCGACGGTTGCGCCGATGATGTAGCCGCCGAGCTGCAGCTTGATCGAGGCGAACACGCTGTCGAGCAGTTTTGGCAGATCGTCGGTGTAGACTTCGAGGATCGACTGCGGCGGCGGGAAGAACGGCAGCGGCAGCCAGGCGAACTTTGCGGTGGCGACCTCCCACAACGTCACGAAGGCGCCGAACGCCACCAGCCACGGCGCGCGTTTGCGCAACGCCTGACCGGCGCCGCCGAGATAATCCGCGCTGACCGTGCCGAACAGGATGAAGGCGGCGATGACGATCGCGCCGATGCCGAGCGATCCGGTCCGCGACCAGTCGCCGACATCGGGCCAATAAAGGCATGAGAGGCCAAAGGCGAGCCAGACGAGGCTCGCCGCAAGGCCGACACCGTAACTGCCGGAGAGGTTCGAGAACGTGACCGCTGCGCGCGGCGCGGGCGCGGCCGTCGTGTCAGACACTGAATACGTCGACATAGATCCGCTCCGCGAATTTGGCCGTGTCGGTGCTCTGCTTGAACACCTGCACCGTCTTGAGGTCGTCGGCGTAGCCCTTCAGCTCGCGCTTGAGCACCTCGCCGGTCGGATGATGGTGATGGGTGTGGTAGCGCGCCATTGCCTCGAGATCGGCGAGGCTCGCCGCCTTCGGCGCATAGGGCTGGAACGACTTCGCCGCCTTGTCCGGGTTCTGCGAGGTGAACATCGCGGCGTCGAGCAGCGCCTGGGTGATGGCGCGCGCGACTTGCGGCTCCTCGCGCACTAGGCTGCCGCGCAGACCGACGATGCAGCAGCTCTTGTCGCGATATTCGCCGTCGAGGTTGGAGGCGACCTCCTTGTATTGCGCATCCTTCAGCCAGAGATAGGCCAGCGGGTCCGACGACAGGAAGGCCTGCACCTCGCCCTTCTCGACCGCGACGTTGAGCAGGTTGCCGGGATAGGCGCGCCAGTCGACGTCCTTGATCGGGTCGATGCCGAGCTTGGCGAGCTGGATCGAGAAGAAATTCTTGTCGGGACCGGCGAGATCGCCGACCGCGACGATCTTGCCCTTGAGATCGGCGAGCTTGCCGATGCCGGAATTGGTGCGGGTCAAGACGCGCATGCAGCCGCCATGGGTGCCGGCGGCGATCTTGACGTCAAAGCCCTGCTCCAGCGGCTTCAGCCAGCGCAGCGCCATGCCGAGACCGGCGTCGCTCTTGCCGGTGGCGATCGCCTCCAGCAGCTGGTCGGTCGAGCCCGAATAGTTGACCAGCTCGACGTCGAGATTCTGCTTCTGGAAGAAGCCGTGGTCGATCGCGACCGGCAGCGGCGCAAGGCAGACCGCGCCGGCGTTCCAGGACAGCTTCAGCTTGCGCGGCGCGCCGGTCAAAGCGGGCGCATCGGACGCGGTCTTGCAGATCGGGAATTCGGAGAAGTCGATCGCCGGCGTGATCGCCCGCGGCGCGAAGGCCTGCGCGCTATACGCCCCGATCGGCGCGGCAAAGGCCGCGGCGGCGCCGGCACGCAGCAATGTGCGGCGATCCATCACCGTCTTCTTGTTATCTCTCGACATCATCACTCCTGCATTTCGGCAAGGCTCCGCCCCGCGCGCAAAACCTGTCCGTCTGCACGCCCCGTCGTTCGAAGCTCATGGTTTTAGAAAAAAGCGGATTTCTCCGGCGCGATTGCACTCAAAGCAACGTGCAAATGATGCGGCGCGACAAGTTCATCGTCAATGAAATGGAATTTCGAATGTTGTCGGCGCCACAGCCGAACTCTCCACGATCGCATCGCGCGGCGATGAAAGGATTTTCACGATCATCCCGCACGGAGATGCGGCGCGATCACCGCGACTGCATCAAATTTGAGCGTTTTGCGGTCGCATGCGCGATGTCTTCTACGCACGGCATGCCTGACGAGATCATCCTTGCCGCGCAGCCGGCGAATTCAGATTTCCGTTTCGTTGACGGCGAACGGCTTGCTCATAGACTCGATCGAACGCTGCCGCGCGTTCCGCCGCGCAGCGAATGAATCAGAAAGAAACTTCAAATGCGCAAACTGACCCGTTCGGGTTCTCCCTATACTTTCACCCGCCGCACGGCGGCCGCGCTGATCACAGCCGTGATCACGCTGTCGACGTCGGCTGCGGCACTCGCGGCTGACACGATCGTGCTGCGCGTCGGCGACCAGAAGGGCGGCAACCGCTCGCTGCTGGAAATTTCCGGCCTCGCCAAGGATCTGCCCTACAAGATCGAGTGGTCGGAATTCCCGGCCGCAGCGCCGATCCTGGAGGCGATCAATGCCGGCGCGCTCGACGTCGGCTACACCGGCGACCTGTCCTTCCTCACGGTCTATGCGTCGGGCGCGCCGATCAAGGCGATCGGCGGCACGCGCTCCGATGCGCGGACCCAGGCGATCCTGGTGCGCGGGGATTCGCCGATCAGGACGGCGGCCGATTTGAAGGGCAAGCGCCTTGCCGGCACGCGGGGCGGTTGGGGCCAGTTCCTGATCAATGCGACGCTGGAAAAGGCCGGCAGCAGGATCGAGGACGCGACCTTCGCCCCGCTCGGCCCGGTCGACGCCAAGATCGCGCTGCTCGCCGGCTCGATCGACGCCTGGGCGGTGTGGGAGCCTTACATTTCTTACGCCACGCTGAAGGACAAGGCGCGCGTCGTCGCCGACGGCGAAGGGCTGACGCCGACCATCACCTTTATCGTCGCCTCCGACAACGCCATCGCGACCAAGCGCGCGGCGGTGCAGGACCTGGTGCAGCGGCTCAACAAGGCGCGGCTGTGGTCGCTCGACCATCTCGCCGAGTATGCCAGGAACACAGCCGAGCTGACCAAGTTGCCGGAAGACGTGCTGCTCGCCGCCTACACCGCCCAGAAGACGAGCCCGATCGCGATCGACGAGGCCGTGGTGAAGGAGGTGCAGGCCGCATCCGATCGCGCCGCGCGCTACGGCATCCTCGGCAAGACGCTGGATGTCAGCAAGGCCGTCGACCGCAGCTTCACGGCAAGCGCGAGCTTGAACTAGCAGCGCGCGTGAACCGGGCACGCTCTTTCCTCACCTCGCCTTGAAAAGGAGAGGTCGGTTTGCGCAGCAAACCGGGCGGGGATCCTGCCTCCGCAGACGCCAGCGTCCGTGGAGGGCAACCCCCACCCCGCCCCCCCTTTCAGGGGGAGGGAGACAGACGGCGGTGCCCACGAGCATCAAGCCGCTCACCACAATGGAGACCTCCGATGTCCGGTCCGCTCCATCTCGCACTGATCGTCGCAGCGCATCTTGCCCGCATGACGCTGCTGGTGATGCTTTCGCTCTAGAGTTCCCGATACGCACAATGGCAATCAGGCAACGAACGGTTTTTGTGATCGAGACACGCCAGCATGCGGCGTTCGCGTTTGAGGCTGCGAGCCTTGCGCAGGCCCGGCAATTGCTGCGGACGCCATGGCTCGCCGCGGCCTTTGAGGCGTTTCATCGTCGAAACCGCCGGCCATCACCGCGATGCGAGCCCGCCGATATCCGTGCGGCCACCCCCGAGGAAGCCATGCTGTATCGCGACGTCGCCGATGAATTTGCCGACGGCTCCGATCGCTTCCTGGTCGCCGAGTTGCCCGATGAGGCCGGCGCTTCCTAGCAAACGCCATTGCCGGGGAGCGCGCTCGGGCTTGACTTATTGGGAGTGCCGCCGGCTCACTCCGTCTTCCATTCGGCATCGAATACGTTGATCGCCTTCGGGATCAGCTTGAGGCGGGTGAAGACATCGGCAATCTTCTGCTGCTCCGCAAGCACCGAAGCGTCCACGCGCCGGGCGCCGAGCTCGGCGCGATTGACCGAGCGCTCGATGATCTCGGCGGGCAGACCGATCTTCGGACTGAGTTCGGCCGCGTACTGCTTGCGATTGTCCCTGATCCATAGATCGATCTCGTCGATCGCCGTCAGCACGGTCGTCAGCACCTTCGGATTCTCTTCGGCGATCGGCCGCGATGCGATGTAGAAGGAAACGTTGGCTGCCAGGCCGCTCGCATCCGCAATGCTGCGCGCGCCGAGGCCGATTTCCGCCGCGGCATAATAGGGATCCCAGATCACCCAGGCGTCCACCGCGCCGCGTTCGAACGCCGCGCGCGCGTCCGCCGGGGCAAGGTAGACCGGCTCGATATCCTGATAGGTCAAACCGTTGGCTTCCAGCGCGCGCACCAGGAAGTAATTGACGTTCGATCCCTTGTTCAACGCGACGCGCTTCTTTCGCAGATCGGGAATCGTCTTGATCGGGCTGTCCTTCGGCACGATGATCGCCTCGTTTCGGGGCGACGCGGGCTCGTAGCCGGCATAGACGATGTTGGCGCCGGCGGCCTGCGCGAAGATCGGCGGCGCCTCGCCCACCGGACCGAAGTCGGCCGCGCCGATATTCAGGGATTCGAGCAGCTGCGGGCCGGCCTGAAATTCGTTCCAGCTCACCGTCCAGCCCAGCGGCGCCAGTTTCTGCTCAAGGATACCGCGCTCCTTGAGGAAGATCAGATTGCCGCCGCCCTTCTGGAACGCGATGCGAAAGACCTTGTCTCTTGCCTGCGCGGACGGAAGCGCGCTCCAGCCCAGAAGCAAGCCGGCCATCGCCAGCGCAAGACTTCGACCCAGCCAGTTTCGCATGCTCGCTTTCCCCCTCGAAAGACAGTATTGGAGATGGCAAGCGTGTTTGATTTTGCTGATCGCAGCAATTTCAAAGATGGGCGATTTCCGGTTCAAGCCTTTCACGCAGCATCGGTGCGGCAGAATTTCTTTGACGCCGGCCGCAACGACAACAGGGAGTGCAGCATGCAACTATCAATGAAGGACCGCGTCGCGGTGGTCACCGGCGGCAGCAAGGGCATCGGGATCGCGGTGGCGCGGCGGTTTGCCGAATCCGGCGCCAGGGTCGCGATCCTCGCCCGCGGCGCCGCCGATCTCACAGCGGCGCGCGAAGCGCTCGCCAGGGACGGCCTCGTGGTGCGCGATTACGTCTGCGACGTCGCGAAGGCCGCCGACATCACCAAGGCCCACGACCAGATCGTTGCCGATCTCGGCAAGATCGACGTGCTCGTCAACAACGCCGGCACCGCGCGCACGCTGGCGTTCGAGAGCATCAGCGACGAGGCCTGGCAGGAGGATCTCGACCTGAAATTGTTCGCCGCGATCCGCTTCAGCCGGCTGGTGTGGCCGGGCATGAAGCAGCGCAGATGGGGCCGCATCATCAACGTGCTCAACACCTTTGCCAAGGCGCCGGCCGGCAATTCCGCGCCGACCTCGGTGTCGCGCGCGGCCGGCATGGCATTGACCAAGGTGATGGCCAATGAAGGCGGCGAGCACAACATCCTGGTGAATGCGCTCTTGGTCGGCCTGATCATGAGCGATCAATGGGTCAAGCGGCATGCTGCCCAGGCGCCGGGCACGGATTTCGGGGAATTCGCCAAGGGCCTTGCCAAGGGCACCCCGCTCGGCCGCATCGGAACGGCGGAGGAGTTCGCCAACCTCGCCTGCTTCCTGGCCTCGGAGCAAGGCTCCTACATCACCGGCACCGCCATCAATGTCGATGGTGGCCGGTCGCCGGTAGTCTAGAGCCCCGGTCCTGGTTCAACCAGAACCAGGGCTCCAGATTCTGCTTTGGCGCGTTTTCTTCACGCGAACCGGTGTCCACTGCGCTCGAAAACGCTCAAGCGGGCAACCAACGGCAGGAAGCGACGGCTCAAAAGCAAAAGGCCTCCGTCACCGGAGGCCTTTTCGTCTTAAACCGCGTCCTTGGCGGCCTTGACCGGCCGTGCGCGGACGATCTTCCGGGCCGGCTTGGCCTTGAACATCATCTCTTCGCCGGTGAAGGGGTTGGTGCCCTTGCGCGCCTTGGTCGCAGGCTTCTTGACCACAACGAACTTCGCGAAGCCGGGGACGAGGAACACCCCGTTCTTCTTCAGCTCCTTGTGGCCGACATCGACGAGCGAGTCCAAAACGTTCTTGACGTCGCGCTTGGAGAGTTCGGTGGTGGTCGCGATCTTCTCGATCACTTGCGACTTCGACAGTTGGGTAGCCATGGTTGCTCCATTGATTCTGGAGTGGGCACGATATGGCGGAAAACGCCGAGAAAAACAGTGTTTTCTGCACTCCCCACCACAATATCGCTGTGGACAGCCCCCGAATCAGGGGTTTTTCCAGTGTTTTTTCCAGTCAAGGCGCTTCCGACCCCTAAATTTACAGGGTTTGCGCGGCTTCGGTGCTCCCGAAAACGCCCCCTTGAGAGAATCACCAGGCGCATCCCGCGCGGCCCGAGTGCGACAATGCTGCGCGCAATCCGGGTTGCGAGACGCTGCGGCAGGCCACTTCAGGTTTCGGAAACGATCCTCCAAAAGGCCAAGCCATTAGAAAATGACTCGGGTTCCCATTCCAAGGTAACATCGCGGAACGGCGGCCACGACCGATCTGCTGGCCGCCAAATGCAAGCCTTTATGTAAGTTCCGGAGACCCGCGTATGGATTTGAGCCGCCTCGAGATCAACCGCCGCACGGCCCTTCTGACCTCGGCCGCGATTGCTGCCAATGTCATCAATCCGATGCGGGCATTTGCGCAGGAAACCCCGCGCAAGGGCGGCGTGTTCAACGTCCATTACGGCGCCGAGCAGCGCCAGCTCAACCCCAGCATCCAGGCCTCGACCGGCGTCTACATCATCGGCGGCAAGATCCAGGAGAACCTGGTCGACCTCGACGCCAACGGCCAGCCGGTCGGCGTGCTCGCCGAGAGCTGGGAGGCGACGCCGGACGGCAAGACCGTCACCTTCAAGCTGCGCAAGGGCATCACCTGGCACGACGGCAAGCCGTTCACCTCGGAGGACGTCGCCTTCACCGCGATGAACATGTGGAAGAAGATCCTCAACTACGGATCGACGCTGCAGCTGTTCCTCACATCGGTCGATACGCCCGATCCGCAGACCGCGATCTTCCGCTACGAGCGGCCGATGCCGCTGAACCTGCTGCTTCGCGCCCTGCCCGACCTCGGCTATGTCTCGGCCAAGCATCTCTATGAGAGCGGCGACATCAGGCAGAACCCGACCAATCTGGCGCCGGTCGGCACCGGCCCGTTCAAATTCGTCAAATACGAGCGCGGGCAATACATCATCGCCGACCGCAACCCGGATTACTGGCGGCCGAACGCGCCCTATCTCGACCGCATCGTCTGGAAGGTGATCACCGACCGCGCCGCCGCGGCCGCCCAGATGGAGGCCGGCGAGCTGCACTACAGCCCGTTCTCGGGCCTGACGATCTCGGACATGGCGCGGCTCGGCAAGGACAAGCGCTTCATCGTCCAGACCAAGGGCAATGAGGGCAACGCCCGCACCAACACCATCGAGTTCAATTTCCGCCGCAAGGAGCTGTCCGATATCCGCGTCCGCCGCGCCATCGCGCACGCGATCAACGTGCCGTTCTTCATCGAGAATTTCTTGGGCGATTTCGCCAAGCTCGGCACCGGCCCGATCCCGTCGATCTCGAGCGACTTCTATCCCGGGCCGAACACGCCGCAATATCCTTATGACAAGGCCAAGGCGATCGCGCTGCTCGACGAGGCCGGTTTCAAGGCCTCCGGCGGCAACCGCTTCTCGCTGAGGCTCCTGCCGGCGCCGTGGGGCGAGGACATCTCGCTGTGGTCGACCTTCATCCAGCAGTCGCTGGGAGAAGTCGGCATCCAGGTCGACATCGTGCGCAACGACGGCGGCGGCTTCCTCAAGCAGGTCTATGACGAGCACGCCTTCGATCTCGCGACCGGCTGGCACCAGTATCGCAACGACCCCGCTGTCTCGACCACGGTATGGTACCGCTCCGGCCAGCCCAAGGGCGCGCCGTGGACCAACCAGTGGGGCTGGGAGGACAAGACCGTCGACAAGACCATCGACGATGCCGCCACCGAAGTCGATCCGGCCAAGCGCAAGGCGCTCTATGCCGATTTCGTCAAGGAGGTGAACACCGAGCTGCCGGTCTGGATGCCGATCGAGCAGATCTTCGTCACCGTGATCACGGCCAAGGCGCGCAACCACTCCAACACGCCGCGCTGGGGCTCGACGAGCTGGCACGATCTTTGGCTTTCGGCCTGATGCGTGGCTCACCCCTCATGGTGAGGAGCGCGAAGCGCGTCTCGAACCATGAGGCCCCGGTGGTGGCCTCATCCTTCGAGATGCTTGCTCCGCAAGCTCCTCAGGATGAGGAATTGGCCGGCGCGGACTGGCCCGTTGAAATCCGTGTCTTGACGAACAGATCGAAATGGCGCGACGAAAGTCGTCGCGCTCCAACTCCTTATCGGCCACAATAAGGCATGCGTATCCTGAGCCTTGCGGGGCGGCGGCTCGCCGCCTCGATCCCGACCCTGTTCCTGATCCTGATCGGCGTGTTCCTGCTGCTGCAGCTCGCGCCGGGCGACACCGTCGATGCGCTGATGGCGCAGATGGGCGGCGGCGATGCCGCGACCGCCGAGGCGCTGCGCAAATTCTACGGGCTGAACCTCTCGGTTCCGGCGCAGCTCGGCAACTATCTGTGGCACCTGGTCCGGCTCGACCTCGGCTTCTCATCGATCTACGGCAAGCCGGTGGCGACCGTGATCCTGGAACGGCTGCCGCCGACCATCCTGCTGATGACGGCGTCGCTGTCATTCGCGTTCTTCTTTGGCCTGGTGTTCGGCGTGATCGCCGCGCGTGGCGTCAACCGCTGGCCGGACACGATGATCTCCACGCTCGGCCTGATCTTCTACGCCACGCCCTCGTTCTGGTTCGGGCTGATGGCGATCGTGCTGTTCTCGGTCTATCTGCAGTGGCTGCCGCCGGGCGGCTTCGAGGATATCGGCAACGTGCAGACCGGGATCTGGCGCGTGCTGGATATCGCCGCGCACCTGGTGCTGCCGACGCTGACGCTCGGGCTGATCTTCCTCGCGATCTATTTGCGCATCATGCGCGCTTCGATGCTGGAGGTCTTGAACCTCGATTTCGTCCGCACCGCCCGCGCCAAGGGGCTGGACGAGACCCACGTCATCACCCGCCATGTGCTGCGTAACGCGCTGCTGCCGATGGTGACGCTGATCGGATTGCAGGCCGGCACCATGCTCGGCGGCTCGGTCGTGGTGGAGAGCGTGTTCTCCCTGCCCGGCCTCGGCCGCCTCGCCTATGAATCCGTGGTGCAGCGCGACCTCAACACCCTGCTCGGCATCGTCTTCGTGTCCGCGCTGCTCGTCATATCCGTGAACTTCGTCGTCGACCTGCTCTACGCGCGGCTCGATCCGCGCATCGCGGCGGAGGGCTGACGATGGATGCCGTGAAACGCTACTTCCGCAGCCCGGCCGCGGTGATCGGCCTGATCCTGCTGCTGCTTGTGATCGCGATGGCAATCAGCGCGGGTCTCCTCTATCCGCGCGATCCGCTCGCCCTTGCCGGCCGGCCGTTGATCTGGCCGTTCTCCAATCCGCGCTTCCTGCTCGGCACCGACAATTCCGGACGCGACATCGCCGCCCAGATATTCTACGGCGCGCGGATCTCGCTGCTGATCGGCGGCGTCGCCACCGTGATCGCGATCCTGATCGGCATCCTGGTCGGCGCCTTCGCCGGCTACTACGGCGGCTGGGTCGACAATGTGCTGATGCGGATCACCGAGGCGTTCCAGACGCTGCCGAACTTCGTGCTGCTGCTGGTGCTGGTCGCGGTGTTCGGCTCGACCCTGACCACGGTGACCATTGCAGTTGGAGTGGTGTCATGGCCGGCGCCGGCGCGGCTGACCCGCGCCGAGTTCCTGTCGCTGCGCAACCGCGAATTCGTTCAGGCCGGCAAGACGCTCGGCATGAAGGACGTCCAGCTGATCCTCGGCGAGATCCTGCCCAACGCGCTGCCGCCGGTGATCGTCTATGCCAGCGTGGTGATGGCGGTCGCGATCCTCTTGGAAAGCGCGCTCGCCTTCCTGAGGCTGTCCGATCCCAACGTCGCCTCCTGGGGCAATCTGATCGGGCTCGGCCGCGACGTGCTCCGGGTGCAGTGGTACGTCTCGGCGATCCCCGGCATTGCGATCCTCGTCACCGTGCTCGCGGTGTCGCTGGTCGGCCAGGGCCTCAATGATGCACTCAATCCGAGGCTGAAGAGCCGATGAGCGAGAGCGTCCTTTCCCTCGACGCCCTGACGGTGCGCCTGCCCAATGGCGCCGACCGGCCGCATGCGCTGTCCGACGTCTCATTGTCGATCGCCTCCAACGAGATCCTCTGCGTGGTCGGCGAGTCCGGCTCCGGCAAGTCGATGATGGCGAACGCCATCATGCGGCTGCTGCCGAACGAGGTTGTCATCGAACAGGGCCGGATAATGTTCGACGGCCGCGACCTCTGCGCTGCCGACAGCGCCGAAATGCGCGACGTGCGCGGCGCCGGGATTGCGATGATCTTCCAGGAGCCGATGACCGCGCTCAATCCGCTGCGCACCATCGGCGACCAGATCGGCGAGATGTTTGCGATCCACACCGCTCTCTCCAAGTCCGAGATCAATGCCCGGGTGCTGGCGCTGCTCCACGACGTCCGCATCCCCGACCCCAAGGCTGCCGCAAAAGCCTATCCGCACGAGCTGTCCGGCGGCCAGCGCCAGCGCGCGATGATCGCGATGGCGCTGGCGCTCGACCCAAAGCTTCTGATCGCGGACGAGCCGACCACCGCGCTCGACGTCACGACGCAAGCCCAGATCCTGAAGCTGATCCGCGATTTGCAGCAGCGCAAGAGGACCGCGGTGCTGTTCATCACGCATGATTTCGGCGTCGTCGCCGAGATCGCCGACCGCGTCGTGGTGATGCAGCACGGCGCGATCGTCGAGCAAGGCGCGGCCGACAAGGTGCTGAACGATCCGCAGCATGCCTACACGAAACAACTGATTGCGGCCGTGCCGCCGCTGAAGGCGCCGCCGCCGCGCATCCTGTCCGGCAAGGACATCCTGACCATCGACGGCGTCTCCAAGACCTACCGCACCGGCGGCTTCCTCGGCCGCGGCGCGCGGATCACGGAAGCCGTCAAGCACGTCTCGCTGCACCTGCCGCGCGGCGCGACGCTCGGCATCGTCGGCGAATCCGGTTCGGGCAAATCGACGCTCGCGCGCTGCATCGTGCGGCTGATCGATCCGGATACCGGGTCGATCGTGCTCGACGGCAAGGACTGGGCAAATCTCGGCCGCGACGATATCAGGCGCGAGACCCGCCACATCCAGATGGTGTTCCAGGATCCGTTCGCCTCGCTCAATCCGCGCCGCAAGGCGGCCGAGCTGGTGGCGCAGGGGCCGATCGTGCACGGCACCGACCGCACGGCCGCGATCGCGGAAGCGCGAAAGCTGTTCGAGCTGGTCGGGCTCGATCCGTCCGCCGGCGATCGCTACCCGCACGAATTCTCCGGCGGCCAACGGCAACGCATCGGGCTCGCACGGGCACTGGCGTTGAAGCCGGACGTGCTGGTTGCCGACGAGCCGGTTTCGGCGCTCGACGTCTCGGTGCAGGCGCAGGTCTTGAGGCTGCTCGCCGGGCTGCGCCAGCAGCTCGGCCTCTCCATCATCTTCATCACCCACGATCTGCGGGTCGCCGCCCAGATCTGCGATCTCGTCGCCGTGATGAAGGATGGCGCCGTGGTCGAGCAAGGGCTGACCGCCGAGGTGTTCGGCAAGCCGCAGCATCCCTATACGCAGGCGCTGCTGTCAGCGATCCCCGGCGGCGCGTTCGCGCGCGAGCACGGCACCGCAACCGTGTAGCCGGGCACGCGCGGCCCTACTCCGCCGCTTGTGGCTTGGGCTCCTCGCGCAGCCGGAAGCGCTTCAGCAATCCGGATACCGTGTCGCGGAAGCCGCCATATTCCAGCTCCGAATAGGGCAGCATCGCAGCGCCGGACCAGCCCTGGCTGCGCATCTCGATCGCCTTGCGCTGCGCGCGCTGGCGGACCTCGTCCCACGCAAGGTTGTCAAAGAAATCGGTATAGGACTCCGAGAACTTCCCGTCCCGGTCGATCGAGAAGCCGACGCAGGAAACGATCGGCAGGCAGTACATCCCCGTCACCGGGGTGTTGAGCGGCACCGGCATGAGCGGCATCACATGCGAGCCGCGCGCATCGCCGCCCACGAAGTGCGCCTTGGCGAAGGGCGAGATGATTTCTTCGGGCGCCGCGAAAATGCCCTGGTTCCTGACGACCGCGACCGGATCATCCTTGCCGGTGTACTTGCCTGCGATGGAGTGAAGGCGCTGCGCCGAAACGGCGACGGCGACCTCGCCATAGGTTTTCGAGACGATGCGATCAATGCCGAAGCGCTCGTTGTCGCGAAGCAGCGCCGCAATGTGGTAGCCGTCCGCGGGCGCATCGAGTTCGATCACGCTGTCGCCGGCCGTGTTGTCCATATCGATGATATGGAAACGGAAGCCCTTGATCATCGGGGGCAGCATCAGCCCGGCGCAATACATGGGATCGGCAAAAGCCAGATAGAGCGGCAGGTTGTAGGCGCCGGGGCCGCATTTGTCTGCGGCGAACACCATGAAGGACTCCGCGGGTCTCGCGCCCGAGAGGCTGTGGTCGAAGCTGAGTTCGGCGACGGCCGGGCCCGCGCCGCGGACGTTTCCGGAAGGGGCGTCGACGAGAAGATCCTGGCCGGCGCCGTAGAGCCCGGAGGTCTTCGCAACCGCAGTGGCCGCGAGAAACGTCTTCCAGGCGAATTGGTGGACTTCGGAGCTCCCTTCGCCCCGCGTGTGCGTCATGATGATCGCAATGTCGTCGCCGGTATGGCGCACGAACCCGTCGATCAGGAGACCGTTGTCGATCGCTTTCGCGACCTCCCCTTCGACAGCCGCGATCATGCGCGCAGATGGTTTCGTGTGGCCCCCAATGGAGCCAATGTCAGCCTTGATGACCGAAATGGTGAGTTTCATGAGCATCCCTCCGACCGCAGCGCAGCGCCTTCGCCTCGGCGCTCGCTGCGCCGGGGGCGACGGCGCGCTCATTTGCGAAAAAGAACGTCGTGTGGTGCGACAGGTTCCCTGCGCAAATTGCTTGCGGAACTATGGCCCCTCCGTCACCGCGTGTCGATACGGGCTATCGACGCATCTGGAATAGCTCGTCATGCCCGATGGGGTTACCACCCGCACTATGAAGCGCGGTTGAGAAAGATCGGCAGGCCCCGCTTGTTGGAATAGAGAGGACGGTAGCGCTCGGTGTTGTAGGCGCTTGCGACGTCCAATTTGCGTGGCCCGAGCTTGGCGTCGGGGATCGGCACGAGGTCGTAGCGGCCCTCGACCAGCGCCGACATGAGGCCGGTTTTGCCTTCCAGGATCGCATCGTAAGCCATGTTGCCGAACGTCAGCGCCACAAGCTTGTCGATGAAGTCCGGATCGCCTGACCGCAGGTCGTAGGTGAGGTCAGAGACGATGGTCTCCTCGCCGGTGCGCCGCTTGATCTCGTCCGCGAACGCTTCGGCCACGCTCGCCTTCCTGCGGTGACCGTAGGCGTCAGGCTCGCCGAATTCCTGCACCTTGTAGCCCTCCCACTCGGCGCCCTCGCTGAGCACGATCAGCGCGTAGTTACTTGGGTTGCCGTGCTTGTCATCGAGGAGAAGCTGGATCAGCTTGTCGAGATCGACCTTGTACTCCGGTATGGCGCATCGGATCGAGGTTGCGTATGCGGTATAGAGTGCCGTAAAGCCGGCATCGCGACCAAAGACGCGGAAAATGCCGATTCGCTCGTGCGAGCCGACGGTGGTGCGCTGGCGCTGGATGGCATCGCTGGCACGGGTGATCGCGGTCGAGAAGCCGATGCAGTATTCGGTGTTGCGCACGTCGTTGTCCATCGTCTTCGGGATGGCAATGATCTTGACGCCTCGCCTGTTGAGCTTGTCCGCGTAGCTGAGAGTATCGTCGCCGCCGATGGCGATCAGATGTTCGATACCGAGCCCCGCGAGATTCGCGAGCACCTCGTTGGTGAGGTCCCACGTCGTGGTTGCGATGCCACCCTTGGTGCTCTGGGAAACCGGAAAGTCGCGGCCCGCGAGATGATCGGGCAACTTCTTCATTTTGGAGGGATTGGTGCGGCTCGAGTGCAGCACGGTGCCGCCGCGCCGGTCGATGACGCGCGTGTTTTCGCGGTTCAGCGGAATGATGTAATGGGACTTGCTCGACGGGTCGTCGAGGTTCAGGTGCGTGAGGGCCTCCCAGCCGCGGCGGAGACCGACAACCTCGATGTCGTCCTCGCTGCCGCGATAGGTCACGCTCTTGATCACCGCGTTAAGGCCGGGGACATCACCGCCTCCCGTGAGAATACCAATGCGCTTCCTCGCCATGCCCACCTCCCAGGGTTGCTATCTGGCAATAACGCCTGCGTCGCGTCGGGGTTTCCACAACGCTATCCGCCAACGGCGGAATCCTCGTGATCGCGGCACCGGCCGAACCTGCTTGGGCCCCCTTGGGCCCCCACTCTTCCAGCGACGTTCTCCGACCAGTCCCCACCTCGGGCGGCTTGCCCCTCCATGCCCTTTATCTCGCGTGCGTGGCGCGACGTTGCTCCGCGCTTACCGTGAACGGCGCGAGGCGAGGAAATACTCCGCCCATCGCAGCAACTCGAAACGATCGCCCTTGACCAGCTCCTGTGCATCGCGGCGCCGGTAGAGCACCAGCATCCAGGGCGCGAGCTTGCGCAACAAGCCATGCGCCATGTACTGCACCGGCTCGGAGAACGGCAGCGCCAGCTCGCTTTCCGGGACGCCCTGGACCGCGCGTGCCAATTCGCGGCCGAGCGGGATCGTCAACGCGACCGCGCGGCCATTGCAGCCGGTCCAACCATAGGCGTTCGGACCCAGCCGGTGCATGCGCGGCAGGAAATCCGCGGTCATCCCGACATAGCCGTTCCAGACATAGTCGAAGGAGACCTCGCCGATCTGCGGCCACAGGCGCTGCAACCGCTCCGTCACGTGTGCCTTCAGCCGCCCGGTCTTGTCGCCGGGGCCGAGCACGGCACCGCCGGTGACGAGGCGATTGCGGGCATCGTAGCGCGCGAAATAGAGTTCGCCATGGGTGTCCGACATCGCCTGCCGGCCGGGAATGATGGTCTTGCGGACATTGTCCGACAGCGGCTGCGTCGCCATCTGCCACGACAGCACCGGCATCACCTCGGTCGCGATCTCCGGCACCAGCGATTTCGCGAACTCGCCGCTATAGGCATTGGTCGCGACCACGAGCGCGCGGCCGGAGATTTCACCCTTTTCCGTCTTCACCACCCAGCGATCGCCGCGGCGCTCGAAACTGAGTGCCGGCGAGCGGGCATAGATCCGCGCACCGAGGCCGAGCACGGTGCGCGCAAGGCCGCGCGCCAGCGCCAGCGGATTGACGTGACCGCCGGTCCTGTTCCAGAAGCCGCCGTACCAGGCATCCGAGCCGAGCATGTCGCTGGTCTGGTCGCGCGACAGCAATTCGACCGGCGCACCGAATTTCGACCATTGCTGCACCCGCCGCTCCGCGATCTTGATGCGGCCCGGCGAGTGCACCGGCTGCACCCAGCCGGCCTGCTCCTGCTCGGCCTCGATGCTGTAGCGTTTGACGACGTCGAACAGATCAGCGGCGCTGTCGCGCAGCATCGCGACGAAGCGCTCGCCGGCCGCGCCGTGCCTTGCGATGATGTCATCGGGATCGGGGCGCGACAGTGTCGGGATCACCTGGCCGTTGTTGCGCCCCGAGGCGCCCCAACCCGGTTCGGCGGCCTCGACGATCGCAACGTCGACTTTGGCCTCGCGCAGATGCAGTGCGGTCGATAGACCCGTGAAGCCGCCGCCGATGATCACGACATCGGCCTGCTGCGCGCCGATCAGCTCGGGGCAATCAGGGCCGGAGGGCGTCACTGCCGCCCAGAGCGAATTGGGCCAGCGCACGGCATTGCTGTTCATCATGATCCTTTCTTGCGGGCGCCCGGTCATTCTGGTTAGCTAACTCTACTCTCCTATTCCAGCCGGGAAGACAACAAGTGGCACTCAAGAACGTCATCGGAATCGATCACGCCGTGGTCATGGTGAAGGACCTCGACAAGGCCGCCGAGAACTACAGGCGGCTCGGCTTCACCGTGTCGCCGCGCGGCACCCATAGCGCGCATATGGGATCGGGCAATTACACCATCATGTTCGACCCCGATTACATGGAATTGCTCGGCGTGCTGACGCCGACCGAACACAACGCTCCGGCGCGCGCCTTCCTCGAGAAGCGCGGCGAAGGCATCGAACGCATTGCGTTCACCGCGGTGGATTCCGCTGCTGGTGCCGAGGAGATCCGCGCGCGCGGCTATGCGCCGATCGGGCCGACCGATTTCGAACGCCCGGTGACCTTGCCTGATGGCACCGTCTCCGCGGCGAAATTCCGCACCTTCCAGTGGCCGACCGCGGAGGCGCCCGGCGGCGTGCGCATCTTCGCCTGCCAGCACAAGACCCGCGAGACGGTGTGGATTCCCGAATTGATGACGCACGCCAATGGGGCAAAACGCCTCAAGCAGGTGCTGATCGTCTCGCCAGATCCCGCAGCCGATGCCGCGCATCTCTCCAAGATGATCGACGTCGCCGTCAGGAACGACGCCGACGGTGCCGTTGCGGTGCCGTCCGGCGGCGACCGCGCCGACTTCGTGTTCCTGACCAGGGATCAGCTCGGCAAGCGCTATCCTGGCGTGTCGCTGGATGGCCTGTCCGACCGCGGCGGCGCCGGCCTCGTGATCGCGGCCGACCTTGCCGCGACCGAGAAGGCGCTGGGCTCAGCCGGCGTGAAGAGCGGCAACAGCATCACCGTGCCGCCGGCTTCCGGCAACGGCACCCTGCTCGCTTTCGTCAAGGCATAGCTGCCATACCATGCGCGGCGCAGCGTTATGCAACGGCGCCGCGCATGTGGGACTAGGCACAGAAAGTTGAGGCGCTAGTATCTCTCCCAAACAAGAACCGTCCAGGGAGAGAAACATGTCGCATCACCTGATCTCGCGCCGGCAGATGCTGGCCGGCACCGCCGCGGCCGGCGCGGTTGGACTGACCGGATTTCCGGCCCGCGCCGACATCAACTGGAAGAAATATTCCGGCACCACGCTTGAGGTGATCCTCGCCAAGGGGCCGCGCGGCGACAATCTGCAGAAATACATCAAGGAATTTACCGAGCTCACCGGCATCAAGGTCGAGTCGGAGCAGATTCCCGAGCAGCAGCAGCGCCAGAAATGCGTGATCGAGCTGTCCTCGGGCAAGCCCAGCTTCGACGTCGTGCACCTGAGCTATCACGTGCAGAAGCGGCAGTTCGAGAAGGCCGGCTGGCTCGCCGACATGTCGGGCTACCTCAAGGATCCAAGCATGACGCCGCCGGACCTCGTCGAGAGCGATTTCTCGGCGGCCGGGCTGCAATATGCCCGCAACGACAAGGGCCAGATGCTGTCGCTGCCATGGTCGGTCGACTATTTCATCCTCTACTACAACAAGGAGCTGTTCCAGAAGAAGGGCGTCGAGGTCCCGAAGACGCTCGAGGAGATGGCAATCGCGGCCGAGAAGCTGACCGATCCGAAGGAAGGCATCTACGGCTTTGTCGGCCGCGGCCTGCGCAACGCCAACATGGCGATGTGGACCAACTTCTATCTGAACTATGGCGGCGAATTCCTCGATGCCAAGGGCAACATCCTGACCGACGGCCCCGAGGCGATCGAGGCCACCAAGCTCTATCAGCGGCTGCTGACGAAATGCGCGCCTCCCGGCGTTGCCGGCTTCAACTGGATGGAGTCGATGGCCTCCTTCACGCAAGGCAGGTCCGCGATGTGGATCGACGCCGACGGCTGGGCGCCGCCGCTGGAAGATCCCGCCGCCTCGCGCGTCGTCGGCAAGGTCGGCTACACGCTGGTGCCCGCCGGTCCCAAGGGCAAGTTCTCCTCGACCTATGGCGACGGCGTCGGCATCGCCGCGGCGAGCAAGAACAAGGAAGCCGCCTATCTGCTCTGCCAATGGGTGGTCTCGCGCGGCCAGGGCGCGCGCCTGCTGCAGGCCGGCGGCGGCGTGCCGTTCCGCAACTCCATCGTCGACGATGCCGAGGTCGCCAAGGGCGTGAAGACCAAGGAATGGCTGCAGTCGGTGGTTGATTCCGCCAAAATCTCGAAGCTCGGCCTGCCCGTCATCATCCCGGTCGCCGAATTCCGCGACATCGTCGGCGCGGCGCTGACCGCGACGCTGTCGGGCGCCGATCCCGCCACCGAGCTGAAGAAGGCGCACGAGCAATTCCGCCCCATCCTGGAGCGTAGCGAAAAAGCGTGAGTGTGGTGACACAGACTGAGCCGGCGGCGGCCAGCAAAGCGTTTTCAAGCGAAGTGGGTACCGGTTCGCGTGAAGAAAACGCGTCAAAGCAAGAGTCCAGAGCCGCAGGCTCTGGAGAGGCCGCCCCGGCGCATGAATGGCGTCCGCCGTCCTATTGGACGTTCGTGATCCCGGCGCTCGTCGTGGTGCTGGCGGTGATCATCTTTCCGTGGGTGTTCACGATCTGGATGAGCCTGCAGGAATGGAAGGTCGGCTCGCCGACCGTCTTCGTCGGGCTCGCCAACTATTTGCGGCTGCCGACCGATCCGCGCTTCGTCGAGGCGGTCGGGCACACGCTGTCCTACACGGCGCTGTCGGTCGTGCTG
This sequence comes from Bradyrhizobium sp. UFLA06-06, assembly GCF_054820065.1. NCBI lineage: Bacteria > Pseudomonadati > Pseudomonadota > Alphaproteobacteria > Hyphomicrobiales > Nitrobacteraceae > Bradyrhizobium > Bradyrhizobium sp. UFLA06-06. Next base: position 86,487 of record NZ_JADFUD010000027.1, on the reverse strand, counting down.
CCGCTGGTGTTCGGCACGCTGGCGGCGGTGGTGTTTCACCAGAAATTCGCCGCGCGCGGCTTCCTGCGCGGCATCTTCATCATGCCGATGATGGCGACCCCGGTGGCGATCGCGCTGGTGTGGACCATGATGTTCCACCCGCAGCTTGGCGTCTTGAACTATCTGCTGTCGCTGGTCGGCCTGCCGCCGCAGCTCTGGGTGTTCAACCCCGCGACGGTGATCCCCTCGCTGGTGCTGGTCGAGACCTGGCAATGGACGCCGCTGGTGATGCTGATCGTGCTCGGCGGCCTCGCTGCGATCCCGACCGAACCCTATGAAAGCGCGCAGATCGACGGCGCCAATTTCTGGCAGGTGTTCCGCTTCATCACGTTGCCCTTGATCATGCCGTTTCTGTTCATCGCCGGCATGATCCGCATGATCGACGCGGTGAAGAGCTTCGACATCATCTTCGCGATCACGCAAGGAGGACCGGGTTCGGCGTCGGAGACCATCAACGTCTATCTCTACAGCGTCGCCTTCGTCTATTACGACCTCGGCTACGGATCGGCGATTGCGGTGGTGTTCTTCCTCCTGATCGTGGCGCTGGCGGCACTGCTGCTTTACTTGCGCAAGCGCCTGCTGTGGACATCTGAACTCGGGGGCGAGGCATGAACCCGCGTCAGATAGCTTTGCGTCAGATTCTCGGGCGGATCGGGCTTTGGCTGTCGGTGTTCGTCATCGTCTCGCCGGCGATCCTGTTCTTCCTCTGGATGGCCTCGCTGTCGCTCAAATTCGAGATCGACAACGCTTCCTATCCACCGGTGTTCTTTCCAGAGCATATCGCCTGGAAGAACTATGCCGACGTGTTCGCCTCCAACCGCTTCCTGACCTATTTCAGCAACAGCCTTGTGGTCACCGGCTGCGCCACGGGACTTGCGATGCTGGTCGGCGTGCCCGCGGGCTACGGCATCGCGCGGATGGCCGCGCATAAGTCGGCGATCGTGATCCTGATCGCGCGCATCACGCCCGGCCTGTCGTATCTGATCCCGCTGTTCCTGCTGTTCCAGTGGCTCGGCCTGCTCGGCACGCTGGTGCCACAGATCATCATCCACCTCGTCGTCACGGTGCCGATCGTGATCTGGATCATGATCGGCTATTTCGAGACCACGCCGCTGGAACTGGAGGAAGCCGCGCTGATCGACGGCGCGACGCGCTGGCAGGTGTTCCGCCATGTCGCGCTGCCGATCGCCAAGCCGGGGCTCGCGGTCGCCTTCATCCTCGCGGTGATCTTCTCCTGGAACAACTTCGTGTTCGGCATCGTGCTGGCCGGGCGCGAAACCCGCACGCTGCCGGTCGCGGTCTACAACATGATCTCGTTCGATCAGCTGAGCTGGGGCCCGCTCGCCGCCGCCGCATTGATCGTGACGGCGCCGGTGCTGCTGCTCACCGTGATGGCGCAGCGGCAGATCGTGGCGGGGCTCACCGCGGGCGCGGTGAAGGGCGGCTAGAGCGCGTACTCGTAAATCCGCCCGCCGAATGACGCCTGCATTACCGTCAGAAGCGGACAAACGACGCGCGCTCGGTCATGTCGGCTGAGGCCAATAGCAGAAGCCGACGGCACCCGGCCCCATTACGTCTGAGGACACCGAAATCTACATCTTGTCGATGATCGACGAACCACCGACTTCGGACGCGCTCTCTTTAGCAGCGGCCGCGACAATCGCGGGGATTACGTCCTCGGCACGATCAACGACAATGGGTTGAAGCAGGTGGTCTCTATGAAGGAAACCTGCGCTGCGTATGTGGTCCAGCATTGCCATCATCGGCGCCCAAAAATCTTTGATGTTCACCAGGACCATCGGCTTACGGTGCTGCCCAAGCTGGGCCCAAGTCATGATTTCCACGATTTCCTCGACGGTGCCGATGCCACCCGGAAGTGCCACGAAGGCATCAGAACGCTCGAACATTCTGTGTTTGCGTTCGTGCATGGTGTCTGTGATCGTCAAGTCTTCGAACATCTTGAGCGCATCAGTCGTCGTTTCCCAGTTTGTGAGAAATCTCGGAATGATCGCGCCGACCTTGCCGCCGTTGTTCAGTGTGCCGCGAGCGACCGCGCCCATCACACCATGGGTTCCGCCGCCGTAGATCAGCGTCAATCCCGATGCTGCAAGAGCGTGTCCCAATCGTTCGCCTGCCTCGACGTAGGCAACGTCGCGACCGGGCGAGGAGCCGCAATAGACGCAGACTGCTTTGATCGTGCTCATGTGGAGGATAAACGCGATGCACGGCCATAGCGTCAAGCTTGTTGTGCTCGCCAGAGTCCGCTTAGGGTCACAAAGGCGATATCCCTGACGCGTCCCCTCGCCCCTCTAGCCAGCGAGCGCCTCCAGCACCGCGGCTGAATCGGTGACCCAGCCGAAGATGCCGCCCTGGGCCTTGATCATCTTCAGGCCCATCTCGTGGAATTCCGGGAAGTACGACGCGCAGCCGTCTGATATCACGACGCAGCGGTAGCCGCGGTCGTTGGCCTCGCGCACCGTGGTGTTGACGCAGACCTCGGTGGTGACGCCGCAGACCAGGAGATTCTCGATGCCGTATTTCTGCAGAATGTCGCCGAATTCGGTGGCGTAGAACGCGCCCTTGCCGGGCTTGTCGATCACGATCTCGCTGCCCTGCGGATAGAGCTCGGGAATGATGTCGTGCCCCGCCTCGCCGCGGATCAGGATCCGCCCCATCGGTCCGGGATCGCCGATCCGAAGCGACGGCGCGCCGCGCTCGACCTTCGCAGGCGGCGCGTCGGAGAGATCGGGCAGATGGCCCTCCCGGGTATGGACCACGAGCAGCCCGGCGTCGCGCACGGCCGCGAGCACTGCGGCAATCGGCTTCACCGCGCGGGCAAGCTGGCTGACGTCATTGCCGAGCGTCTCGCCGAAGCCCCCTCGCTCCATGAAATCGCGCTGCATGTCGATGATGACGAGCGCGGTCCTGCTCCAGTCGAGCGTGATCGGCGCCGGCTCCGCCGCGATCGTCCCGCTTGAATTCGCCATGACGCACGCCCCGAATGCGAGAAAACCAGCATTTGATTAAGCAAACCGCGTGCCATTGCGCAATGATGCGGCGCATCGCGGCGATCCCGATCAGCATGTGACCGTACGCCTGCATTTGCGCATTCTGCGATCTTGCTGGCATGATCGTTGCTAGCTGGGAGCCCGACCGAACGAAGATCATCGTTCGCGAAATGACAGCCCATTTCAAACAGGCGGGAGGACAGGCATGAATGGACTTGGCGGTCTCAACAAGTCACCCAACGGCGTGGTGATCGGACTGGTGCAGCTGCAGTTGCCTGTGGTTGCGACAAGGTCCGACCTGGCACGGCAGACGGAGCGCATCGTCTGGATGGTCGGCAAGGCGCGGCGCAACCTCGGAACCATGGACCTCGTCGTGTTCCCCGAATACTCGCTGCACGGCCTCTCGATGGATACCAATCCGGAGATCATGTGCCGGCTCGACGGGCCTGAAGTCGCGGCTTTCAAGCGGGCCTGCATCGAGAACAAGATCTGGGGCTGCTTCTCCATCATGGAGTTCAACCCGCACGGCAACCCCTATAATTCAGGGCTGATCATCGACGATCACGGCGATATCAAGCTCTACTACCGCAAATTCCATCCCTGGATTCCGGTCGAGCCGTGGGAGCCGGGCAATATCGGCATTCCCGTGATCGACGGACCGAAAGGCGCCAAGATCGCGCTGATCATCTGCCATGACGGCATGTTCCCGGAAATGGCGCGGGAATGCGCCTACAAGGGCGCGGAGATCATGATCCGCACCGCGGGCTACACCGCCCCGATCCGCGACAGCTGGCGCTTCACCAACCAGGCCAACGCGTTCCAGAACCTGATGGTGACGGCCAATGTCTGCATGTGCGGCTCGGATGGGTCGTTCGACTCGATGGGCGAAGGCATGATCGTCAATTTCGACGGCAGCATCATCGCGCACGGGACCACGGGACGGGCCGACGAGATCATCACCGCCGAGGTGCGGCCCGACCTCGTGCGCGAGGCGCGGATCAATTGGGGCGTCGAGAACAACATCTATCAGCTCTGGCACCGCGGCTATGTCGCGGTGAAGGGCGGCGCGATGGATTGCCCCTACACGTTCATGCAGGACATGGTGTCCGGCCGCTTCCGCCTGCCCTGGGAAGATCAGGTCAAGATTACCGACGGCACGTCCTGCGGCTTTGCCGCACCGACACGGATGTTCGGAAAGACCGCGAAGGCCGCCGAGTAGCCGGCCCTTTGATGTGAGCATGATCTCTCCGGAAAACCGCTCCACACTTTTCCGGATCATGCTCTACTTGAAGAAGTGCACGAGGCCGATGCTCAAGCCCAGGAGCAGCATCAGCGACAGCGTGACGGCGGCCGTCACCCGGCCGCCGACCGTCGAGAGCACCCGCACATCGACCCCGAGCCCAAGCGCTGCCATCGAGACGACGGTGAGGATCGCCGCCGTCTTGGTCACCGGCGCGATCGCGATGTCAGGCACGAGCTGGAACGAGCGCAGCGCGGCCAGCACCAGGAAGCCGATGATGAACCAGGGCACCAGCTTGAACGGGCTGATCGAGGCGGCCTTCGAAGTGCCCTCCTTCGCAGCGCCGGCCTTGCGCCGCCGCGCCACCAGCAGCGAGAGGCCGATCACGATCGGGCCCAGCATCAATACCCGCACCAGCTTGACCAGCGTGCCGATCTGGGTCGAGACGATGCCGGCCGGCACGGTCGCCGCCAGCACCTGCGGCACGGCATAGACGGTGAGGCCGGCGAGGATGCCGTATTGCGTCGCCGTCAGCTTGAGCAGCGGAATCAAGAGCGGTAGGCCGAGCACCATCAGCACGCCGAGAATGGCGGTGAACGAGATCGACGAGGCGATGTCGTCGCCATCGGCCTCGATCACCGGCGCCACCGCCGCGATCGCCGAATTGCCGCAGATCGAGTTGCCGCAGGCGATCAGGATCGCGAGCTTGGTCTTGAGGCCGAGCATCCGGCTGAGGCCATAGCTCACCGCCAGCATGATCACGACGGTCACGGCGATGGCGCCGATCAGCAGCCCGCCCGATGCCACGATCGCGGCAAAGCTGATGGAGGCGCCGAGCAGCATCACCGCGACCTCGAGCAGCTGCTTGGCGCTGAAGGCAATGCCCGAGCGCCAGCGCGCCGACGGCTCCCAGGCGGTGCGCACCGCCATGCCGAGCAGGATCGCGACGACGAGCGCCTCGATATAGGGATGGTCGAAAACGCGCTCCTCGGCGGCCTGGATGCCGAGCGAGATGACCGTGACGACCCCGCAGAGCAGAATCCCCGGAATGAGCTGGAATATGCGCCTCAGCGCCCCCTGCTTCTGCCCCTGGTCTTGTTCTTGTTCCGGCACAAAATCCTCTTTTCGGAGAAGATTTTATGCGCCATGGCACACCTCTTGGCTAATATATTTTCGGACTGCCCCGATAGAGAGAAGTTATGTCCCTCAACCTGCATCTGCTCCGCCTGTTCGCGGCCGTGGCGAGAACCGGAAGTTTCTCCCGCGCCGCCGACCTCCTGCACATCAGCCAGCCGGCGATCTCGAAGGGCGTGCGGGATTTCGAGCTGCAGGTCGGCTGCCGGCTGCTCGACCGCACGCCGAAGGGGGTGCGGCCGACCCGGGAGGGTGCGGCGCTGGCGCGGCATGCCGAGACGCTGTTTGCGGCCGAACGCGCCGCCGAGGACGAATTGCAGGCGCTGCGCAACCTCGACAGCGGCTCGCTGCGGATCGGCGCCAGCACCACGATCGCGACCTACATGATCCCGGAATATCTCGGCGTGTTCCACCGCGCCTTTCCCGGCATCGATCTGCACGTCGTGAGCGCCAACACCAGTGACATCGCCGCGCTGATGCTGGGACACGAGATCGAGATCGCGCTGGTCGAGGGACCGGTCGAGGACGAGAATTTGGTCAGCGAAGCCTGGCGTACCGACGTGATGGCGCTGATCGCGGGTCCGGATCATCGCTTCGCGGCGGTCCAGGGGCCGATCGACATCCGGTCGCTGAATGACGAAATCCTGATCGTGCGGGAACCCGGCTCAGGCACGCGCGAGGTGGTCGCGCAGGCGCTGGCCGCCCACCACGTCGAGCCGCAGCGGACGCTCGAGATCGGCAGCACCGAGGCGATCAAGCAGGCGGTGGCATCAGGTGTCGGCGTCGCCATCGTGTCGATCGCGACGATCGACGATCAGGTGAAGCTCGGAAAGCTGAAGGTGATCCCGATCAAGGGCGTCCATATCGAGCGCACGCTCTGGCAATTGAAATCGCCCGGCCGGCTGGACGTGCCGGCGGCGGTGGCGTTCGAGGGGATCATTCGGGAGGCGCGGACCGCGAAGACGGCCCCGCGCGGGCCTGCGGCTAGAGCGCGGCGAACAGACCCTGCGCCCAGGCAACGGCATGCTCGAAGCTGAACACACCGGGCTCGAAATAGACGGCCCGTGCCAGCACGATGCCGACCACCAGCACCCAGAACACGCTGGTGCCCGCGGTCTTCAGCCATTTCGACACGCCGTCGCTCGCGATCGAAGGATCGACCGCGGGGACCGGCTCGCCGAAGGGATCGAATGCGGATTGGCTCATCGTCCTAACCATCAGGAATACCCTGACAATGTCGCGACGACGGGGGCGGAAGCAAGGGTAGTGGAATGCCTTTTGCGGCGGTTACTTGGAATGACGTTTTCCGGTCTGAAAGCCGGGGAGCATTTCCTTCTCGGCGTCCCCCTTCAGCCATCAACTGTCGGTCACGCGCTGCGGCGCCACGCGTGGCAGCGTGATCCGCATGCGTGTCCCCATGCCCGGGGCACTGTCGAGATGGAGCTCTCCGCCCAGCCGGTTCGTGACGATGTTATGAACGATGTGGAGACCGAGCCCGATGCGGCCGATGTCGCGGCGCGTGGTGAAGAAGGGATCGAAGGCCTGCCGCAGCACGTCGTCGTCCATCCCGCAACCGTTGTCGGCGAACAGGATCTCGACCTGGTCCGCGCCTGACGCGCGCAGCCGGATCGTTATCACTCCGCCCTTGCCATCCGGAAACGCGTGCGCCACCGAATTGACGAACAGGTTGGTCAGTACCTGGCCGTAGGGGCCGGGATAGCTGTTCATGGCAAGACCGGGCGGGCAATCGACCTCGAGCGCCAGGTTGTTCTTCGGCAAGGCCGGACGCAGGTTCGAGAGAACCTGCTCGGTCGCCGCACCGAGATCGAACTGGCTGCGGTCGAAATAGCTGCGATCGACGGCGACCTGCTTGAACGATTGCACCAGATCCGCCGCGCGCTTGAGGTTGCCGACAAGCAGCGACGAGGCGCTTTCGACGACCTCGATGAAATCGCTCAGGCTGGATCGCTTCAGCTTGCCGCGCGCTGCCTCGGCAGCGAAGTCGGCGCATTTCTGCTCCAGCACTGACGCGACGGTGAGACTGGTGCCGACCGGACTGTTGATCTCGTGCGCGACGCCGGCCACCAGCCGGCCCAGCGCCGCAAGCTTTTCCGCCTCGATCAGCGACGCCTGGGTCTCCTGCAGATGGTGCAAGGCCTTCTCGGCAGCATCGCGCGCGGCACGGATCTCGCGTTCGCTGCGCTTGCGATCGGTGATCTCTTCGGCCGCAACGTTGACGCCGACGATGCTCCCGTTCGGTTCGCGCTGCGGATGCCAATGCTTGATCCAGCATCGCTCGTCATTGTGGCCGGGGCGCTGGCCGTAAACCTCCACGTCGGTGACGGGCTCTCCGGTCTCCATGATCGACCGAACGATACCTTCGACCGCCGAAGCCAGCGCGGGCACGCAATCGTGCACCGTACGCCCGAGGTGGCCTTCGACCGAAATGCCGCAGATCTCGGTGAGACGCTGGTTGATCTGAAGGTAACGGCAATCGGGAGAGAGGTAGGCAAGACCGATCGGCGCAGTGTCGTAGATCAGCTGCAGCGCCGGTTGCTTTGGGAACTGAACGTCCTGGACGACGGACGACCTCATGTCCACTACCCCCCGTTGCACCAAGTCTAGCGCTTCACGCCCGGCCCGCAAATAGGGCAGCTGAGCCGGAAACGGTGGTCTGATCTGTCTGTACTCGACGGGGCGGGGCCGGCAGCGGCCCCTGGACCGGTGCCTGCGGCGTGCTGACGCAACGTGGACAGCAAGAGGTCCTCGATATTTCGAGCCCATTTCCGCCAAGAGACTCTCGCCCCTGCGAACGCCATCTGGACCGTCGTCCTGAGGTGCGAGCGGAGCGAGCCTCGAAGGACGCACGGCCACAGTTGGGCCGTCGCCCTTCGAGACGCCGCTTCGCGGCTCCTCAGGGTGACGGTGTTGGAGTTGCGAAGGACTCTCGATCTACTCGCTGCGCAACGCGGGCGCGGCAGCTTCAGCTATTCACTGCACCGTGCGGACGAAAATTCTCGACGAAGCGCAGCAGCACCCGCGCGCCGGTGTCGGCATCGGCGAGCTCGACATGCTCGGCCGGATTGTGGCTGATCCCGCCGCGGCAGCGCACGAAGATCATGCCGATATCGGCGACATCGACCATCGCCATGCCGTCATGCCCCGCCCCGCTCGGCAGCTCGAACGCGGCATGGCCCTCGGCCGCGACCGCCTCGGCGATCTGCGTCTTGAGCCACGGCGCGCAGGGCACGCTGCGGTTCTCGTGGGTGACGTCGATCTGCAAGGCGAGGTCGCGGCGTTTTGCGATCGCCTCGATCTGCCGCACGATGTCGGCGACGGCGCGCTTGCGATGCATGTCGTTCTGCGAGCGGATGTCCATGGTGAAGGACACCTTGCCCGGGATCACATTGGTGGCGCCCGGCATCGCGTTGACATAGCCGACGGTGCCAACGAGGCCTTGTTCGTCGGACTGGCAAAACTGTTCGATCGCAGCGATGCATTCGGCAGCGCCCGCCAGCGCATCGCGCCGCAGCTTCATCGGCACCGTGCCGGCGTGGCCGGCGACGCCGGTGAGACTGGCGGCCAGCCGGGTCGCACCCGAAATCGCGGTGACGACGCCGACCGGCAGCGCCTTCTCCTCAAGCACGGGGCCCTGCTCGATGTGCAGCTCGACATAGCCGAGCAGTTCGCGGCGGGCGCGCGCCGCCTTACCGATGTGATCGGGATCGAGCCCGAACTGGATCAGCGCATCGCGCATCGACGTGCCGGCGCGATCGCGCGTGTTGAGCACGCTCTCGTCGAAGGTGCCGGCGACCGCGCGGCTGCCGAGCAGGGTCGAGGCGAAGCGCACGCCCTCCTCGTCAGCAAAACCCACGATCTCGATCGCGAACGGCAGTCGCCTGCCGCGCCGGTTCAGATCGGCGACGCAGGCGATTGCGGTGATGACGCCAAGCGGGCCGTCCCATCTGCCGGCGTCGCGCACGGTGTCGTAGTGCGAGCCGAGCATCAGCGCCGGCAGGCCCGGCCGCTCGCCCTCGTAGCGGCCGCAGACATTGCCGATCGCATCGAGATGCGCGCTCATGCCGGCCTCGCGCATCCAGGACAGGATGAGGTCCGCCGCCTTGCGGTGCTCGTCGGTGAGGAAGATTCGCGCCAGATGCTCCGGCGTCTCGGAGATCGTCGCGAGCTGATTGATCCGCGCCACGATCTCGTCGCCAAGGGAGGACGGTTTCGAGGACGGTTTTGTCTCGCTCATGCTGTTTCCCATCAGTCCAACGCGGCCGCCGGAGCCCGCCTCACTCGTAGCAGGCCCGATCCGATTCACCAGCCGGCAAATGGCGCGTCGTGCGCAGACCCCTGACCGGGCTCGCACCGGCGGTCCGGCGGTTAGCGACTGCTTAACGGCATTGCATACAACAGCTGTCGATCGCTCATAGATTAGGCAAATCAATCTCAATCAGCATCTGAGACTTCTGGACCTGATTACCATTCCTATGTGCATTCAATCGCTTACGGAGGAATGACCGCCAAACATGCTCTGGCATGAAGCTTGCGACACTTCCCTCAAGCTCCGCCGTCGGGCGGCTGCGACAAGGACAGGCGGGCCGGACCCGCCGGAGGGAGCAGGCGATGGATTTTGGCAGGATTTCAAGAAGGCATTTATTGCAGGGGAGCGCCGCACTGGCGCTCGGCAGCACGCTTGGCATTCGTGGCGCGGCGGCAGCCGAAACCACGATCGGCTTCATCTATGTCGGGTCGCGCGACGACTACGGATACAACCAGGCTCACGCGCAAGGAGCCGCGGCGGTGAAGAAGCTTCCCGGCATCAAGGTCGTCGAGGAAGAAAAGGTGCCGGAGACCGATGCAGTCGAGAAGACCATCGAGTCCATGATCAATCTCGACGGCGCCACGCTCATGTTCCCGACCTCGTTCGGTTACTACAACCCGCACGTCCTCAAGATGGCAGGCAAGTTTCCGAAACTGCATTTCGAGCATTGCGGCGGGCTGTGGTCCGACAAGGACCCGAAGAACGCCGGCAGCTATTTCGGCTATATCGACGAGGCGCAGTACATCTCCGGCATCGTCGCCGGCTATTCGACCAAGAGCGGCAAGCTCGGCTTCGTCGCCGCCAAGCCGATCCCGCAGGTGCTGCGCAACATCAACGCATTCACGCTCGGCGCCCGGCTCGCAAACCCGAAGGCGACCACGCAGGTGATCTTCACCGGCGACTGGTCGATGCCGGTCAAGGAAGCCGAGGCGACCAACAGCCTGATCGACCAGGGCGTCGACGTGCTGACCTGCCATGTCGACGGACCGAAGACGATGGTCGAGAACGCCGCGCGCCGCGGCGCTTTCGTATGCGGCTATCACGTCAACCAGTCGCCGCTGGCGCCGAAGGCCTATCTCACCGGCGCCGAGTGGAATTGGGAGGCGCTCTACCCGAAATTCGTCAAGATGATCACTGCCGGCGAAGCGATCCCGAACTTCTATCGCGGCGGCCTCAAGGAAGAGATCGTCAAGGTCTCACCCTATGGCGAGATGGTCTCGGCGGAAGCACGCAAGCATGCCGACGATGTCAAGGCCAAGTTCATGGCCGGCGAGTTTGCGATCTTCAAGGGTCCGCTCGTCGACAACAAGGGCAAGACGGTGATCGCGTCCGGCACCGATCGCGGCCAGCAGGATCCCGAACTCGAGAAGATGGACTATCTCGTCGAAGGCGTGATCGGAGCCACCGCGTGACGACGGAAACGGCGGAATCGGTAGAGGCGGCCGGCATCGCTCCGGCCGCCGATCCCGGATTCCTCCAGCGCCATGGCGCGCGCATCGAATACATCCTGATCCCGGGCGCGGCGCTGGTCGGCGCGCTCGCGGTGTTCGGCGGCTTTGTCGCGCTGTACGGCAAGAACCCGCTCGATCTGTATTTCTACATGTATTACGGCGCGTTCGGCACCGCCTTCTCCTGGCAGAACACGCTGACCCGCGCCGCACCGCTGATCCTGACCGCGCTGTGCACGGCGCTGCCGGCGCAGCTCGGCATGGTGATCATCGGCGGCGAAGGCGCGCTGCTGATCGGCGCGCTGTCGGCAACCGCGGCCGCGCTGGCGCTGCAGGGCGCGGCGCCGATCGTCGTGCAGATCGCCATGGTGATCGCGGGCATGATCGGCGGCGGCCTCTGGATCACCCTGTCGGGCGGCCTGCGGCAATATCGCGGGGTCAACGAGACGATCTCGAGCCTGCTGCTGGTCTATATCGCGCTCGCGATTCTGAACCATCTGGTCGAGGGGCCGATGCGCGATCCGGCGAGCCTCAACAAGCCGTCGACGCGCGAGATCGGCGCCGCCAACATGATCGGCACCATTCCCGGCACCGACGTGCATTGGGGCCTGGTGTTCGGTCTCGTCGCCGCCGTCGCCGCCTACATCCTGATCTATCACACCACCTTCGGCTTCGCCGCGCGCGTCGCCGGCGGCAACATCCGCGCTGCCAAGATCGTCGGCCTCAGCGTCGGCAAGCTCATCCTGACCGTCTGCTTCCTCGCCGGCAGCTGCGCGGGACTAGCCGGCATGATCGAGGTCGCGGCGGTGCAGGGCCGCACCAACGCCAACCTCGCGGCGGGCTACGGCTTCACCGGAATCCTGGTCGCGTTCCTGGCGCGGCAGAATCCGCTGGCGATCATTCCGGTGGCGATCCTGCTCGGCGGCATCTCGGCCTCCGGCGGCCTGTTGCAGCGGCGGCTCGGCCTGCCCGACGCCTCCGTGCTGGTGCTGCAAGGCATCATCTTCGTGTTCGTGCTGGCCAGCGACGCGCTCTACGGACGCATCGGCTTCCTGAAGGGAAAGTCCTGACATGGCGGACGCATCGCTCGGGCTCTGGACCGTCCCGCTCGCTGTGTTCGGCGGCGCCATCCGCGTCTCGACGCCGTTCCTGTTCGTCAGCCTCGGCGAATGCATCACCGAGCGAAGTGGCCGCATCAATCTCGGCCTCGAGGGCACGCTGGTGATGGGCGCGATGAGTGCCTACGGCATCTCCTATCTGTCCGGCTCGCCATGGCTTGGCGTGCTCGCGGCCGGCATCACCGGCGCGCTGTTCGGCGCGCTGCATGCCGGGATCTGCTCGCTGCCGCGCGTCAACGACATCGCGGTCGGCATCGCGCTGATGCTGCTCGGCACGGGCCTCGCGTTCTTCCTCGGCAAGCCGCTGATCGAGCCGACCGCGGCCCGGTTGCCGGCGATCGATTTCGGCTGGTGGAGCGACGTGCCGCAGGTCCGCGCGGCGCTGCGCATCAACGTGCTGTTCCTGATCGGCGTCGCGATCGCGCCGCTGCTCTACTGGGCCTTCAGGACCACGCGCTGGGGCCTCCTGATCCGCACCGCCGGCGAGAGCGCCGATGCGGCGCGCGCGATGGGCCATTCGGTGCTGCTGATCCGGCTGCGCGCCACCATGGTCGGCGGCTTCCTCGCCGGCATCGGCGGCTCGTTCCTGTCGCTGTTCTATCCCGGCAGCTGGAACGAAGGCCTTTCCTCGGGACAGGGCATCACCGCGGTCGCGCTGGTGATCTTCGCGCGCTGGGACCCGATGCTGTGCCTGTGGGCCTCGCTCGCCTTCGGCGGCGCGGCCGCGCTCGGGCCCGCGCTGCAATCGGTCGGCATCACCTCCGGCTATCATTTGTTCAATGCCGCGCCGTACATCCTGACGCTGGCGATCATGATCATCACCTGCTCGCCGAAGCGCACGCTGACCGGCGCGCCCGCCGAATTGTCCATCACCCGATAGCATCTCGAAAGATCATTTCATGCCCGAGCGCTTCATCAAGTCCGAGCCCTACGCCTGGCCCTACAATGGCGATCTGCGGCCAGAGAATACCGCGCTCATCATCATCGACATGCAGACCGATTTCTGCGGCGTCGGCGGCTATGTCGACAAGATGGGCTACGACCTGTCGCTGACGCGCGCGCCGATCGAGCCGATCAGGAAGCTGCTCGCGGTGATGCGCGCGCAGGGTTTTCACATCATCCATACGCGCGAGGGGCACCGGCCCGATCTGGCCGACCTGCCCGGCAACAAGCGCTGGCGCTCGCGCCAGATCGGCGCCGGCATCGGCGACCCCGGCCCCTGCGGCCGCATCCTGGTGCGCGGCGAACCCGGCTGGGAGATCATTCCCGACCTCGCGCCGCTGCCGGGCGAGCCTGTTATCGACAAGCCCGGAAAAGGCTCGTTCTGTGCAACCGACCTCGAGCTGATGCTGCGGCTGCGCGGCATCGAGAACATCGTGCTGACCGGCATCACCACCGATGTCTGCGTCCACACCACCATGCGCGAGGCCAATGACCGCGGCTTCGAATGCGTGCTGGTCGAGGATTGCTGCGGCGCGACTGACCGGAGCAACCACGACCACGCGCTGAAGATGATCAAGATGCAGGGCGGCGTGTTCGGCGCGGTGACCAAATCCGCCGACCTGATCGGGGCGCTGTCGTGATCATCGGCGAGCCGCCCGCACCATCAGGCGCGTTCGGCGTCGATGCCGTCGCCATGACGATGCGGTTCGGCGATTTCACCGCGCTCGACAATGTCGAGCTCAAGGTGCGTCCCGGCTCGTTCCACGCGCTGCTCGGCGAGAACGGCGCGGGCAAGAGCACGCTCGTAAAATGCATCATGGGCTACTACCACGCCACCGAAGGCGACATCCTCGTCGGCGGCCGCCAGCAGGCGATTGCCAATCCGAAGGACGCGCATGCGCTCGGGCTCGGCATGGTCTACCAGCACTTTACACTGGTGCCGGCGATGACGGTTGCCGAGAATTTGGTGCTGGCGCGCGATGACGTTCCTGCGATGGTCGACTGGCGCAAGGAGAAGAAGGAGCTCGAGGCCTTCCTGGCCCGGATGCCGTTCAAGGTGCCGCTCGACGCAAAGGTCTCCGACATCTCCGCCGGCGAGCGTCAGAAATGCGAGATCCTTAAGCAGCTCTATCTGAAGCGGCGCTTCCTGATCCTGGACGAGCCGACCTCGGTGCTGACACCGGGCGAAGCCGACGAGGTGCTCGGCATGCTGCGCGCGATGGTGGTCGCGGGCGAACTCACCATCCTGATGATCACGCACAAGTTCCGCGAGGTGATGGCCTTTGCCGACGAGGTGACCATCCTGCGCCGCGGCAAGCTTGCCGGCACCGGCCGGGTTGCCGAGCTGACGCCGGATGAGATGGCCCGCACCATGATCGGCGCCGAGCAGCTGACGGTGCAACCGCCGCGCACCGGCGAGACCGGCGCGGCCCGGCTCGAGCTCGACGGGCTCACCGCGCTTGACGATGCCGGCGCGATCGCCGTGCACGGCGTGTCGCTGACTGTGAAGAGCGGCGAGATCGTCGGCATCGCCGGGGTGTCCGGCAACGGCCAGCGCCAGCTCGTCGAGGTGTTGGCCGGCCAGCGCGAGGCCGAGAGCGGCATGATCCGCGTCCAGGGCGAGACCTATGCGGCGAGCCGCGCGGAGATGCGCCGCCACAGGATGTCGCTGTTGCCGGAAGAGCCGCTGAAGAACGCCTGCGTCGGCGGTATGAGCGTCGCCGACAACATCGCATTCCGCGAGTTCGATCGCGCCCCGTTCGCGCGCGGCGGCTGGTGGCTGAACCGCGCCGCCTTCCGCAACGACGCCGAGCGCAAGATCAACCGCTACAAGATCAAGACCCGCACGCCGGAGACGCCGATCGCGGCGCTGTCGGGCGGCAATGTGCAGCGCGCGGTGCTGGCGCGCGAGCTCTCGGGCGACGTCGAGGTGCTGATCGCCGCCAATCCCTGCTTCGGCCTCGACTTCGCCGCAGTGGCGCAGATCCACGCCGAGATCATGGCCGCCCGCAACCGCGGCGCGGCGGTGCTCTTGGTCAGCGAGGACCTCGATGAGCTCCTGGAGCTGTCGGATCGGCTGGTCGTGATGTTCCACGGCGCGTTCGTGCATGAGGCCCGCGCCAGCGAGGCCGACCTCACCGAGATCGGCCGGCACATGGCGGGACACTGACCATCCGCGTCAAGCGAAGCAATCCATTGTTCCGCGTACGCGGGATCTCGCAATGACGAACAGCTCTGGCCTCACAAATATGTCGTCCCTGCGAAAGCAGGGACCCATAACCACGAATGTTGATTGTTGCGCAGCGCTGGAACGACGAATCCCGTTCACAACATCCGCCGCGGCGTAGGGTCCCTGCTCCCGTGCGCAATTGCGCACTAGGCAGGGACGACACCGGAGTTTGTGGCGCGCGATCCCGGCAAGATCCCGCCATTGCAATGACGAAGCTGGCTGCGCTCCGCGTCACTCCGGGACAAACCTACCCGATCTCGAACGCGTGCTCCGCGAGATGCTTCAGATTGGCGTGCCAATGCTCGGCGATTGCAAGCCGGGTCGGCACCCAGACGTGCTCGTGCTTCTCGATGTAGTCGAGAAAGCGCATCAACGCGGCGGCGCGGCCGGGACGGCCGACGACACGGCAATGCAGGCCGACCGACATCATCTTCGGCGAGGTCGCGCCCTCGGCATAGAGCACGTCGAAACTGTCTTTCAGGTAAGTGTAGAACTCCTCGCCGCCGCCGAAGCCCTGCGCGTTGATGAAGCGCATGTCGTTGGCATCGAGCGTATAGGGGATCACGAGATGCGGCTCGGTGCCTGGCGCCTTGATCCAGTACGGCAAATCGTCGGCATAGGAGTCGCAGAGATAACGGAGGCCACCCGCCTCCATCAAAAGCCGCATCGTGTTGATCGAGGAGCGGCCGGTGTACCAGCCGAGCGGCCGCGCGCCTGTCGCCTCGGTGTGCACGGCAATGGCGCGGGCGATCTCCTCGCGCTCCTCGTCCTCCGACATGTCCTTGTGCTCGACCCAGCGCAGGCTGTGGCTGGCGATGTCCCAGCCCGCCTCCTGCATCGCGGCGACGACGTCCGGATTGCGTTTCAGCGCCGTCGCGACGCCGAATACCGTGGCCGGCAGTTTCCGCGCGGTGAATATCCGCCACAGCCGCCAGAAGCCGGCACGCGCGCCATATTCGAACATCGTCTCGATGTTGGCGTGACGCTGCCCGACCCAGGGCTGCGCGCCGAGCACGTCGGACAGAAACGCTTCCGAGGCGCGATCACCGTGCAGGATGTTGTTCTCCCCGCCCTCCTCGAAATTGACCACGAATTGCACGGCGATGCGCGCTGCGTCGGGCCATTTCGGATCGGGCGGATTGCGGCCGTAGCCGCGGAGATCGCGCGGATAGCGGGCCTCGGTCACATCAGATTTCCTCGAAGCGGATGTTCTGCGCGCCCTTCCACAACACGGTCTTGCCGAACGCGGTGAGGTTCTCCAGCCCCGAGGTCAGCGTGATGAAATGATTGCCGGCGAGCTGGCCCATCTTGCTGGCGAAATGCACGCCGCCATAGGCGAGCAGGATCTCGGTCTCACTGATGCCGCCGGGATAGAGGATGATCTGGCCCGGCGCCGGATAGCTGGTGTGGTTCTCGTAGGACACGCCGAAGTCGAGATCGCCGAGCGGCATCCAGACGCCCTCGCCGCTCCAGCGCACGTGGATCGCCTGGCTCTCGAACGGCATCGCCTTGCGGAACGCGGCGACCGTCTTCGGCGCGAGCTGCTCCTCGAAACGGGCGTCAAAGGTGAACTCGCCGGCGCGGACAATCAGTTTGCTCATCGATCTCTCGTGGGTGGGCCAAGAAGTGATGCCTCAACCATTGCCGCCGGCCCGGGCCGGACGCAAGGCCGATTCCGGCCCGGGAAGCCGGTTTTTCGCCGCTCGGCACCCCCGCAACGCAGATTTGAGCAGAGTTGCGTTGCACCGCGCCTCCCCGTTTGCGAGCCTGCGCGGATACGTCGAACAGGGTGACCAGATGACAACAAGCAGTCTGCACGGACATGTGGCACTGGTGACCGGCGGATCGCGCGGCATCGGTGCGGCGATCGTCAAGATGCTGGCGGATGCCGGCGCCGCCGTCGCCATCAATTATCGCGAGCGCTCGGCCGAGGCGGAGACGCTGGCAAAGGGCATCATTGCCGCCGGCGGCCGCGCCGTCGCGATCGCCGCCGACGTCTCGGAAGCTGCCGCCGTCGCCAGGCTGGTCGAGCGCGCCAAATCCGGGCTCGGCCCGGTCGACATCCTCGTCAACAATGCCGGCATCGCCATCGTCAGGGGTGTCGACGACCTCACCGAAGAGGATTTCGACCGCACCATCACGGTCAATCTCAAATCGGCGTTTCTGTGCACGCAGGCGGTGCTGTCGATGATGCGCACCCGGAAATGGGGCCGCATCGTCAACATCTCCTCCGGCGCTGCGCGCGGCGCCGGTTCGATCGGGCCGCACTACAACGCATCCAAGGCGGCCATGGAGGGCCTGACCCGCGGCTACGCCGCACGCCTCGTCAAGGAGGGCATCACGGTCAATGCCGTCGCGCCCTCGCTGATCGAGACCGACATGATGAAGGGACAGAGCGAGCTGGTCAGCCGCATTCCGATGGGCCGTTTCGGCACCGCCGAGGAGGTCGCGCAGGCCGTGATGCTGCTGGTCAATAATCCCTACATGACCGGACAGACCATCGCGATGAGCGGCGGCATGGCGTTCAACTAGGACGCGGCCTCATCAGCGCGCAGCCATAGCCCGATCGATGCGAGTTGAACGAAGGCAAGGTAGTTGGCGGCGAGCTTGTCATAGCGCGTCGGTCGCGGGATCATCGCGCCTGCGGTACGAATGAGTGATCGAGGCATGAGAGATCATCGCCTGCAGATGAGTGCATCTGGACCAGCAGCGGCAGAGACGTGTGCATCCCTGCCGGTTCCACCGATTGCTCCGGTGTCCTGTCTCTTGGGTTTGGCAGATGTTCGTTTCATCGGCACGAAACGATTGATTTCGCCGAGTGGGAACACGTTGCCGAGAAGCCACAGCGATTGAAGGGAATGGAAATTGGAGGCGTCATTCTCGTGGCGGCGCACGCGCTCGCGGCTTATTGGTTAGGGACAGATCGGGCAACATGAATCATTTCCAGCCCGGCAGTTTGTTTCAGACGCTTGATTGATCAGAGCTGAAATTGGCATGAGCCAATTCCAGAAGCCATGGAGCTTGTCACGAAATGAATTTCGATAATCAGACCAGATCTCCTTATTCGAACCACACACATTCAGCATCAGCGACCTCCGCCGATAAAACGGATGAGGGCCAGGACGGCGAGACGCGCTTTGGATTTAGGGCAACGGACTTGATCGTATACCCTGCGCACGGCGTCGGCCAAATTGTAGCGATTGAGGAACAGACGGTGGCGGGGGCTTGCCTCGAGTTCTTTGTCGTCTATTTCGCGAAGAGCAAGATGACGCTCCGCGTTCCGACGAGGAAGGCGGCAAGCGCCGGAATGCGTCAACTGTCCGATCCCGTTTCCATCGAGCACATGCGACGAATCCTGGGGCAGGCGCCGCACAAAGCGCGGGGTAATTGGTCCCGACTTGCTCAAGAATACGAAAGCAAGATCAATTCGGGCAATATTGTCGCTATCGCGGAGGTCATGCGCGATCTGTATCGGCCCGCGGTCAATCCCGAGCAGAGCTACAGCGAACGACAGCTGTACGCTGCGGCTGTCGAGCGCCTGTCCGGAGAAGTGGCGCTCGTCAGCGGCATTACTGAAGAAGAAGCCGTCAAGGAGCTTGAAAGCCTCATCAATGCTGAGGTCAGGCGGAGCGCATAGAGACTGGTCGCACCTCCTCGGAACGTCTGCGTCCGGTCCCGGCCGACGTTCCGGCGCCGCCGGCCAGATATGATTTCCTAGGATGGCCGTTCGACGAAGGCGACGGTCTTGTTGCTATAGGTCCATATCGCGCCGTCGCGTTTGCTGATCCCGAGAAAGGCGGTCTTTGTACCGGCATATTTCATGTCCCGATTGCCCCCGTCGATGCCATAGGCCCATGGGTCGATGCACAGAAACTCGGTGATCTTGCCGTCGGCTCCCGATGTGCGGTGGCCGACGATGCCCACATAATGGGCGCCGCCGAGGGAGGCCCGCACCGGCACCTTGTTTTCGAGATTCTTGATTGTCCAATCCACCGCTTTGCTGGGATCGCGGCCCGCGCTCACCTGGTCGCGCGCCGTCGGTTCGGCCATTTTCCAGCCCATATAGCGGACAAACACGATCTTGATGATCGAACCGCACCAATATTCATTGTTCACTGCCTTGAGGAAACCGCCATTGTTCTGGTTCCACGGTAGCTTGCTCTTCTTGTAGTTTTCCATCGACGCGTCAGCGGTCGCCGCCAGGGTGGGAAGGGTGTGCAGCTGTTCATCCACCAGCATTTCATAGACGCGATGGCGGCCGTCCAATTCGTCGCTGGCGTCCTGATTGCTGTAGAACTTGCGATAGGCGGCGGGTGCCTTGGCGGCCGTCGTGACGGTGTGGAAATAGTGCCAGATCAAATCGGTTTTCCACGAGGGATCGCGGACATGGGTGTCGGACATGGAGAGGGTCCATATAAGGCATTCGGCTGCGGCGGCTTCGCGGTCTTGTCCCGCTTGTGGTTGGACCAGCCGCGCTGAATGGTTAGTCCCCGCTAGATTGATGACGGTTCAACGCGGACTTGGTAACGCCCAATCGCGTCTTGGCGGGAAACGATCAAACAGACCGCCTCGGAAGCACCCGCCGCATGAACGAATCTCGGTCTCCTGTTGTGCATCGCATGAACCGGGGCTTGGCTCGCAGCCGAAGATCGCTTTAACCATCACAATGTCGGCTCAATGGTACGGAGCGGACTTTGCCTGTTCTGGCGCAGGCGGCTCAAAAAGCCCCGCCGAGGAGCGCTTTGGCCGCGATGCGCCCGAAAGCGGACGCGTTACTTTGAGTTTTGTTGTTCGTGACCCCAAGGTCAGTTGCCCCCGAACTACCTGCAGCTGCCGACGGCGCACAGCCATATTGCCGCAGTCGAACGGCGGATAAGCCATCGCGTCTCGTAGTGGTAGCGCGCGAACCAGCCATCTGAAGCGGATCTAACCGATGAGTCCCTGTCATCCGCACTTTGACAGCATCTTTTGGAGTATTGCCTCAACCGGCTGCGGCGAAATTCCAAGTTCGAAAAGGCCAGGCGACGACACGGTATCGATCTGCATCAGCTCCACCTGATTGCGCGTGAGAATCGGGTCCGGGAGTATTTCGGAAGCCCATGCCAGGGCGTGCCAAACGGCGAACGGGATCGGGACCAGGATGGGCGCAAGACCGGCCTGATGCGCGACGATTCCGACCAATTCTTCGTAGGAATAAACGCGAGGGCCGCCGCACTCGAAGATCGTCGGTTGCGTCTCGGCTCGCTGGATGATCCGGACAGTCGCCTCCGCCACATCTTCCACATAGGCCGGCTGCAGTTTCATCGAGCCGCGGCCGAACATCGGATAGATCGGCAGCCGGCGGAGAAGGTTGAGGATGGTCGTAAGAAACGCATCGTCCGGTCCGAACATGACGGCGGGTCGGATGATATTCGCGCCGGCAAACGTAGCCCTGACCACCAGTTCACCTTCGCCGCGCGCCCGGATGTACCGCGATCGAGACGCGGCATCGGCGCCGATGCCTGACAAGTGAACGAGTCGTTTGACTCCGGCCCGGCGCGCTTGGGCCGCTACGCGTTGGGCGGACTCGACATGAACGGAATGAAACGTCTCACGCCCATGCTCGACGTAAAGGCTGACGGTGTTGACCGCGGCGTAAGCGCCGGCAAGCGCATTTGCGACAGACCGTTCGTCATGAATATCGGCCTGGACGAACAGAAGCTGGGAATCATGCGGTCCAAACTGACTGCGCCCGCGATCTGGATGCCTTGACGCGATCCGGACGGGAAATTCGTGATCGCGCAGATGCTGAACGATGCGGCGGCCGAGAAAACCGGTTCCGCCGAATACAGTGACGGTGCGACCGTTCGTTGCCATCCTTTGATCTTTGCTCGAGAGAACGCGCCATAGCCCGAGCCGAAGCTGACGTCAGGGCGATGGCCGTCTGTCGGAACAATACCCTTTCGCAGCGACGGTTGGAATGCAGGCCGCTTCGAACCGCTATTGGACGGAAGCCGGATGCAAAGGCCGAGCGAAACTGAGTTCGTGGCCGTCGGGGTCAGCTAGGTGGAAGAAACGCTCACCCCATTCGGCATCGCGGGGCGCTGTCGCCGGCTGGTAACCCCCCGCGAGCGCGCGTTCGTAAAGTGCGTCAACATCGGTGACGTAGAAGATGACCCGACCCCACCAGGACCAGCGTCGTTCGGCAGGTTGGTCGATGAGGTTGAGGTAGCTCGGACCTGCTCGAAAGCTAGTGAACGACGACCATTCGCCGCCATGCAGGACCTCAAAGCCCAGGGCTCGGTAGAATCGGACAGCTCGTGGCATGTCATGGGTGCCCAGCGTGAGCGCGCTTATCCTCTCGATCATGGCCAAAACTCCCTTGTTCTACCTCCCTACGCTTTTTTGAAGTCGCGGCGCAGAGATTAACCTCTCATGTGCGTCGAACGGTGAGCAAGTCAGCGCCGCCCGCCCCTTTCCTTGCGTCGCCGCTCACGGCGAGCTGTGGATGCCCCAAACTGCTCGAATCGAAAGCGCTGACGCTCTAAGCTCTCCATCGCGTCGGCCAAACATCAAGTCCAGGCGCCCACGCAACCAATCGATCCCGGTGGCACCCGCGAAAAGGAGGGGAGCATGAAGGGCGACAAAGACGTTATCGAACACCTCAACAAAGCGCTGCGCCACGAGCTCACCGCAGTGAACCAGTACTGGCTGCACTACCGCCTCCTCGACAATTGGGGCTACAAGATGCTGGCCAAGGCGTGGCGCAAGGAATCGATTGAAGAAATGCAACACGCAGACAAGCTCATCGAACGCATCATCTTCCTCGATGGATCTCCCAATATGCAGACGCTGGAATCCCTCCATATCGGGAAGACCGTGAAGGCCGTGCTCGATAGCGACTTGCAAGCCGAATTGTCGGCGTACTCCCTCTACGCTGAAGCTGCGACCCAGTGCCATCAGGTCAAGGACTACGTGACACGGGATCTGTTTGAGCAACTCATGCACGATGAGGAAGAGCATATCGATTTTTTGGAAACCCAGATCGAACTCGTCGCGAGGATCGGCCTCGAGCTATATGCCCAGCGTCATATCGGAGAGCTCGACAAGGACTAAAGTGCAAACGACTGCTTTCGGCCCAAATCGGACACCGCGGCGGCGCGGAATTATGTCCGCTGCTCGCCCGTTAGGAATTCGTTAACCATCGCGGCCTAGCCTAACCTCATAGCCTGGTCATCATCAGCCGATTGCCGCTCGGTTCGGTCCAGGAACAGCCGGTGTCCGCCAAGACGCTGACATATGCCGCGCCAGGTGTGCGCCTGAAAATCTCGCCAGTGGCCGCTCGTCGCTTGCTAAGCGACTGCGCTTGCCGCGCTCACTTTAGGAGCAAAATCCTGGTGTATAGCTCCCATTCCCCAGCTCGGTAGAGCAATTGTGAGGCAAGAATGACCGATATTTGCGAGATGAAGGCGCGCATTACCGTGTTTGGGGTCGGCGGTGCCGGTGGCAATGCAGTCAACAACATGATCTCGGCCGGGCTGCAAGGCGTCGACTTCATCGTCGCCAATACCGATGCACAGGCGCTTAGCATGTCGAAGGCCGAGCGCCTCATCCAGATGGGCACGCGGGTGACGGAAGGTCTCGGCGCTGGCTCGCATCCTGAAGTGGGGCGCGCCGCAGCCGAAGAGACGATCGACGCGATCCGCGATTCTTTGACCGGCGCACACATGGTGTTCGTTACTGCCGGCATGGGCGGCGGTACGGGCACCGGCGCAGCGCCCATTATCGCCAAGACCGCGCGCGAGCTCGGTATTCTCACCATCGGTGTAGTCACTAAGCCATTCCACTTCGAGGGCCAGCGCCGCATGCGCCTTGCCGAGGCCGGCATCGCGGAACTACTGAAGGTGGTAGATACTCTGCTGATCATCCCAAACCAGAACCTATTCCGGGTGGCCAACGAAAAGACCACGTTCTCCAATGCTTTCGTGTTGGCCGATCAGGTGCTTTATTCGGGTGTGGCCTGCATCAGCGACCTCATAGTCAAGGAAGGTCTGATCAACCTCGATTTTGCCGACGTTCTCGCCGTCATGCGGGAGAAGGGCAAGGCCATGATGGGCAGAGGCGAGGCTTCCGGCGCAAACCGCGTGGTCACCGCCGCCGTAGCCGCGATTTCAAATCCATTGATCGAGGACCCCTCGATCAAGCGTGCCAGCGGCCTCATCATTTCCATCACTGGCGGCAAGGACCTGATGTTATTCGAGGTCGACGAAGCTGCTACCCGCATTCGCGACGAGGCCGACCAGGACGCCAACATCATCATTGGCGCATCGTTTGACGAAAGCCTGGAGGGTATCGTCCGCGTCTCGGTAGTGGCGACCGGCATCGATAATCTTGACCCGGCACCCCACGCGCAACCAGCGGAAAGCTCACTTACAGAGCTCGCCGGCAGGCTGCGCAACGACAGCCGTCAGGTCGCCGGATCGAGCGCGGTACACCGCTGACCGACGCGCACCGCATCGGCGCGTCGGCCAAGTGCGCAACAAAGGAGCTATGCCGTCTTGACCGGCTCGCTTGATTGCCTTACGCCTCACGCCATGAACCGCTCGATCCTGATCGCCCATTTCTGGTGGCTCGCCGACTGACAGGCGGGCCGAACGCGTTCATGCATTTCGGGGCCGCCGCATTGGGCGGCCTTTTTCTTTCATCTCATCCGGCCCACATGCGGCGTCCCCATTCAACCGAATGGAGACAAGCCGTGACCAAACCGATCATCCTCACCGGCGACCGCACCACCGGGCCGCTGCATCTCGGCCATTACGTCGGCTCGCTCAGAAGCCGCCTCGCGTTTCAGGACAGCCATGAGCAGTTCCTGCTGCTCGCCGACATGCAGGCGCTGACCGACAACGCGCACGACATCGGCAAGGTCCGCGGCAACGTCATCGAGGTCGCGCTGGATTATCTCGCCGTCGGCATCGATCCCGAGCGAACCTCGATCTGCCTGCAGTCGCAGCTGCCGGCGCTCGCCGAATTGTCGATGCTCTATCTCAACCTCGTCACCGTCGCGCGGCTGGAGCGCAATCCCACCATCAAGGACGAGATCCGCGCCCGCGGATTCGGACGGGACATCCCGGCGGGCTTCCTGTGCTACCCGGTGGCGCAGGCCGCCGATATCACCGCGTTTCGGGCCACCGTCGTGCCGGTCGGCGAGGACCAGGCTCCCCTGATCGAGCAGACCAACGAGATCATCAGGCGCGTCAACGCGCTGGCCGGTCGTGCGCTCCTGCAGGAGGCGGTGGCCGTCATACCACGCGCGGGACGGCTGCCGGGCGTCGACGGCCGCGCCAAGATGAGCAAGTCCGCCGGCAATGCGATTGCTCTCTCGGCCTCGCCCGGTGACATCTCGGCCGCGGTGCGTGCGATGTTCACCGATCCCGATCACCTGCGCGTCGGCGACCCCGGCAAGATCGAGGGCAATGTCGTGTTCAGCTATCTCGACGCGTTCGATGACGATCAGCACGCCGTCGAGGAATTGAAGGCGCGCTATCGGCGCGGCGGTCTCGGCGACGCAGCGGTCAAACGGCGGCTGGAGGACATCCTGCAAGCCCTGATCGCGCCGATCCGGGCCCGACGCGCCGAGTTGGCGGGCAATCGCGACCATGTCACTGACGTGATCAGGCGCGGAACCCTGAAAGCCCGCGAGATCACCGAGCGCACCAAGCGCGATGTGATGGCGGGACTCGGCGTGTTCCAGCTCTGAATGCGGTGTCATCAAACCATGGCAGGAACTGTGCTTGCCTGAAACAGTTGTCCGCTTGGCGAAAACCGGATTTGGAGCTTGTCGTGATCGATCCGAAAACGCTTCTCGAACGCGCCGCACAATTGACCGATCAGGCCAAGGGCGAGGAAGATGCCGGCATCCGCGAGCGGCTGCTGCGCATGGCCGAGCATTACCGCGACCTGGCCGCGCATGAGGCATGGGCGAACGAGAACCCGCCATCGGTCGGCGCGATCACCAGTGCGCTCAGCCCCCGTACCCATTGACCTGCTCTTCGTCAGCTCACGCGAATGCGATAGCCCAGTGACTGCCGCGCGCCCGGCGCGATGTGCATGAGGCCGGGCTTGCCGGCGAACTCGCCGTCGAATTCGACCGGGCTGGCAAAGCCGTGCCACGGCTCGATGCAGAGGAACGCCGCGCCGCCGGGCTTCGACCAGATGCCAAGTTCGCGAAAGCCGCGCCACGACACCTCGATCGCGGGCCCCTGCGCAGCAGCAAAGCGAACCGACGCGCTCGCAACCTGATCGAGGATCATGGCGTCGTCGTCGAACAATTGCTCCGACAACGCGAGCACCCTGCTCTTGATCGGACTAGGCGCGGCCTTCCGCCGCATCAACCCTTCCGTCAGCCGCCGGATCTCCGCCGGCTCATCCTTCTCGAAGGTCAGCGCGTAGGCCTCCTTCCGCAACCCCGGAAGCAGCGGCCAGTTGAAGGCGGGATGACCGCCGAGCGAGGCCGACAGCGTCTCGGCGCCGGTGTTGACGATGTCGAAGGCGACATCGAGATCGGCGCCATTAAC
Source organism: Bradyrhizobium sp. UFLA06-06 (assembly GCF_054820065.1). Taxonomy (NCBI): domain Bacteria; kingdom Pseudomonadati; phylum Pseudomonadota; class Alphaproteobacteria; order Hyphomicrobiales; family Nitrobacteraceae; genus Bradyrhizobium; species Bradyrhizobium sp. UFLA06-06. The sequence continues at coordinate 60,448 of NZ_JADFUD010000027.1, read as the reverse complement.
GGTATAGGTGACCTCGAGCCTGAATGCGAAGGGATAGCGTGCACGCGTCTCTGCATCGTCGATGAGCGCGAGCTTGCATGATCGCGGCCCCTGCTCCACCCAGGCAAAGCGGCGATCGCGCGCGAAGCCATGCTGCGTCATCGGATAGGTCTTGCCGTTGTGGCGCAGCGTATCGTTCTTCAATCGGCCGACGATCGGGAACAGGATGGGCGCATGGCGTGGCCATTGCGGGCCGGCCTGCCACAACAGTTCGGTCCCGTCGGCATTGCTGAGCGACGACAATTCGGCGCCCTGCGCCAAAATGGTCGCGGCGATTCCGTCGCCGCGCAGCGTGTGACTGTCGCTCATGCCTCGCCTCGCCGGGTTGCGCCATGCCCCGACAGGAGATGTTCGAAGCCGGCGAGGCCGTCAACCCCAAAGCAATGGGGCCGCCGCCCTTGCGTGGCGACCCCACGCTCCGGGCCTACCCGGCAATCTTGGAGAAATCGGGCTGGCGGCGCTCGGCAAAGGCGGCAAAGGCCTCGCGTGCTTCCGCACTCATCAGCCGCTCCTGGAAGATTTCACCCTCGCGCGCCATTTGCGCGCTGATCCTGGCGGGGTCGCGCATCAGCGCCTTGGTGTGCTGAAGCGAGCCGAACGGCCGCTTCGCCAGCGCGTCCGCCGCCGCACGGGCCTTGGCGCGCAGCTCCGCGAGCGGCACAACCGCGTTGGCGAGGCCGATCGAGACCGCCGTCTCCGCCTCGACCGGTTCGCCGAGCGCGAACATCGCATAAGCCCGCGCATAGCCGATGCGCTGCGGCAGCAGATAGGTCGACGCCGCCTCCGGCACCAGCGCCAGATTGACGAACGGCGTGATCAGCCGCGCGGTCGGCGCGAGGTAGACGAGGTCGCAATGCAGCAGCATGGTGGTGCCGATGCCGACCGCATTGCCCTGCACCGCGGCAATCAGCGGCCGCGTCGCCTTGGCCAGGGCGGCGAGGAAGCGCGTCACGTGACGCTCGCCCTGCACGCCGCGCGACACCGCCGCGAAATCGGCGAGATCGTTGCCCGCGGTAAAGCTGTCGCCGTCGCCCTGCAGCAGCACGGCGCGGATCGCGGAATCGCCTTCCGCGCGCTCGAGCGCGTCGGCCATCGCGCCGTACATCGCGTTGGTGATCGCGTTCTTCTTGTCCGGGCGCGCCATCGTCACGGTGAGGACACCGCCGTCCAGCGCTACGATCACTTCACTCATGCTGCACTCCTGTTGCTTGCTTGTTGTTTGACGCGCCTTCTTCACGCGAACCGGTAATCACTTCGCTCGAAGACGCTCTAGCTGTCCTTGTCTTTCGGAAACTTGTCTTGCAGGCTGGTCAGCCAACGCGACACCACGTCGATTTCAGCGTCCGAGAACCCCTCCATCAGACGGTTGTTGATCACCCTGGTCCGCGTTGCGGCGCGTTTGCCGAGCTCCTGCCCCGCCGCGGTCAGATAGAGCCGCTGGCTGCGCCCATCCTCGCCATCGCGCCGGCGCTTCACGAGGCCTGCACGTTCCATCCGGTCGGCAAGCCCGCTCATCGCCGACGGCACGATGTCGAGCGCCTGCGAGACGTCGCCGATCAGCGCGCCGTCATTGCGCCCGAGGGAGAACAGCACGCCGGCCTGAGCCGACGTCAGATCGTGGGCGGCCGTCTCCTGATCGATGGCGCGCTGCAACCGGCGATAGGCCACGGTCAGAAGAAAGATCAGCCGGTGTTCCGCTTTCATCACGCCGTTATATATTTCGCACGCGAAATATCAAGATATTTCGTGCACGAAATATCCGGCTATTGGCGGAGATCCGTCTCAGAACCCAGCACTCACCCAAACCGCACGCGCTCGGCCGGAACAAGCCGTTCCCATCGGCGCAACTGCGACATTTTGATCCCGCCGCCCGATCGTTGCGCTGCGGCCCGGCAGAAAACCCTTGATCGACGTCGATCAAACGGGAAATCTTTGCATCCGGGAGCCGCGTTGCGGCTCTGGCGGGGTCACGAGAGTGTCATGACGTTAGCGGCAAGTCCGGACAGGGAGCGCGTTGTCCGCCCGAAGCGGGCACGCCATCTCAGCGAAGCCATGCGTTGCGAGACCGCCTTTCGCCTGATCCTGTCCGAATGCCTCGAAGAAGTCGCGACCAATCACGAGGCCTTGAGTTCCGGCGATCCCGCCGCGCTCCATCAGACCCGCATTGCACTGACACGGCTGAAAGCCGCGATCGCGTTCTACGGCCCGATGGTGGCGGATAGCGAGTGGACGCGACTGAAATCCGAACTGAAATGGCTGAGCGCACATCTCGGCGCAACGCGCGACCTCGACGTCGCGATCGAGAACAGCAAGGGCTTGCCCGAAGAACGCATGCTCCAGACGGCGCGAACCGATGCGTTCGAAGCCCTCAGGGAGGCGTTGCAAGGCGACCGCTACTGGCAGTGGTTCGACGGCATGTGGGACTGGGTCGGCAGCGGCCCCTGGACCACGCGGCAGGATCCCCGTGCCGCGCAACGGCGCGCCGTGCCGGTGTCGGTCTTTCACGCACGGCGGCTGGCGCGGTGGCATGGCAAGCTGTGCCAGAAGAGCCGCGGGCTGCAAGGCATGGGCAAGAACAAGCGGCACCGCGTCCGTCTCGCCAGCAAGCGGCTGCGCTACGCCATCGAGTTCTCGGAGGGCGGCTTGCCCGCTGACGAATACGCGTCATGGCGGATCATCCTGAAGCATCTGCGCAAGGGGCAACAACTGCTCGGCGAATTGAACGACGACGAGGTGCGTCGCGGATTGCTCGAGCGTGTCGATGCACCCGCGCAGCGCGCCCACGAGCGCAAGGCCAAGCACCAGCGCGTCCACGAGCGGAAGCGCAAGAGCCGGCTGCTGCGCCACGCCGCGGCGGTCTATCGAAAAATCTCCGGCTGAGCGCGCGTCAGCGCAACGTCGACGGCGCGCGGATGCGGCTCGCGTCGATGACCACGCGCATGAATGATGTATAAAACATCATTTATTGCTCTTGTGCCATCATTACTTGATGTGCATAAATGACATTCAAACAGACGCGACTCCTCAATCGACGGCCATCACTCGATGATCACCGCGGCGCAGCTGCGAGCTGCCAGAGCCTTGCTTGGCATCGACCAACGGCAGCTCGCCGAGCTGTCCGGACTTTCGGTGCCAACCATCCAGCGGATGGAGGCGAGCGAAGGCACCATTCGCGGCAACGTCGACTCGCTCGTGAAACTGATCGACGCGCTCGGCACGGCCGGCGTCGAGGTCATCAATGAGGGCGCCGTCAGCAGCGGCGGCGGCCGCGGGGTGCGATTGAAGGCCGGATCAGGCTCACCGAAGGTGCAGACATGATCCCGGCGGTCACTCAGCAGATCTGGTGTGTAGCCGCGCTGCTGGGAACGACCGCTCTCGCGATTGCAACGAGCCGATCGCGCCAATCGACCGCCATCGTCTACGGCACGACCTTTGCGATTTCGCTGGTCGCATTGGCCGGAGCCCTGTTCGCGCTGATCGCCCGCACCGGCGCGACGGAACTGATGCTGCCGGTCGGCTTGCCATGGCTGGGATCGCATTTCCGCCTCGATGCGCTCGCCGCATTCTTTCTCGTCGTGGTCAATCTCGGCGGTGCAGCCGCAAGTCTTTATGGCATCGGTTACGGCCGCCACGAATCCGCGCCACAGCGCATCCTTCCGTTTTTCCCAGCGTTCCTGGCCGGCATGAATCTCGTCGTGCTCGCCGACGATGCGTTCACCTACCTGCTGTGCTGGGAGTTCATGTCGCTCGCCTCATGGGCGCTCGTCATGGCGCATCACCGTGACGCAGACAATGCCCGCGCAGGCTACGTCTATCTCCTGATGGCAAGCTTCGGGACGCTGGCTCTGTTGCTTGCCTTCGGCCTGCTGGCGGGAGCCGGCGGCAGCTACAGCTTTGCGGCCATCCGCGCCGCCCCGCACACTCCGTCCGAGGCCGCATTGGTGCTCGCACTGATGCTGCTCGGCGCCGGGTCGAAAGCCGGCCTGATCCCGTTGCACGTGTGGCTGCCGCTGGCTCATCCCGCCGCACCGAGCCACGTCTCGGCGCTGATGAGCGGCGTGATGACGAAGGTCGCGATCTACGGATTCATCCGGGTCGTGTTCGATCTGCTCGGGCCGCCAGGCTGGTCGGCGGGTGTCGTGGTTCTCGTCCTTGGCGGCGCGACCGCAGTCATGGGGATCCTCTACGCGCTGATGGAGAAGGATCTCAAGCGCCTGCTCGCCTACAGCACGATCGAGAACATCGGCGTCATCTTCGCAAGCCTCGGCCTTGCGCTGGCATTTCAGGCGAACGGCCTTGGCGTCGCGGCGGCCCTCGCCTTCACGGCCGCATTGTTCCACGTGCTGAACCATTCGTTCTTCAAGAGCCTGCTGTTCTTCGGGGCCGGCGCGGTGCTGACGTCGACCGGCGAACGCGACATGGAGAAGCTGGGCGGCCTGATCCACCGCATGCCACTCACGAGCTTCGTCTTTCTGGTCGGCTGCGTCGCGATCTCGGCGCTGCCGCCGTTCAACGGGTTCGTGTCGGAATGGCTGATGTTTCAGGCCGTCCTGCAGAGCCCCGACCTGCCGCAATGGCTGCTGAAGATCATGGTGCCCGCGGTCGGCGCCTTGCTGGCGCTGGCGGCGGCGCTCGCCGCCGCATGCTTCGTCAAGGCTTTCGGAATCACATTTCTCGGCCGCGCGCGGAGCCCGGCCGCGGAAGCCGCCGGCGAAGTCGATCGCTGTTCGCTCGCCGCGATGTTCAGCCTCGCCGTGCTCTGCTTCCTCGCCGGCATTCTGCCCGGCCTCGTGATCGACGCGCTCTCGCCCGTTGCGCAGGCCGTGATCGGCCACCGGATGCCGGTTCAGGCGGACGATCCCTGGCTCTCGATCGTGCCGATCGAGGAGAGCCGCAGTTCCTACAACGGATTGCTCGTCTTTGCGTTCATCACCGCCGCAGCGTCGCTCGCGGTGTACTTCATCCACCGCTTTGCGTCGCGCGCGATCCGGCGCGGACCGGCCTGGGGCTGCGGCTTCGCCGATCCGACACCGGCGGCGCAGTATTCCGGCGTGAGCTTCGTGCAGCCGATCCGCCGCGTGTTCGGCACACTGGTTTTCCAGGCCCGCGAGCATGTCGACATGCCGGCGCCGGGCGAACTGCGGCCGGCCCGCCTCAGGGTGAATATGCACGACCTGGTCTGGGAGCGGCTCTACACACCCGTGACTGAACTCGTGTGGTTCTTCGCCGATCGGCTGAACCAGCTCCAGTTCCTGACCATCCGCCGCTACCTCAGCCTGGTGTTCGCAACCCTCATCACATTGCTGCTGGCGCTCGCGATATGGTCGTGATCTCGGACATCCTCGTTCAGCTCGGCCAGATGGCGCTTGTGCTGCTGCTCGCGCCGCTGCTGACCGGCGTCGTGCGCAAGATCAAGGCGCGGCTGTTGCGGCGGAAAGGGCCGTCGATCTTCCAGCCCTACCGCGACCTTCTGCGGCTGCTGCGCAAGGAGGTCGTGCTCGCCGACAACGCGTCCTGGCTGTTTCGCGTCACGCCCTATGTGACGTTCGCGGCCATCTGGGTCGCGGCGGCGCTGGTCCCGACATTTGCGACCGGCCTGCAATTCAACTGGAGCGCCGACCTGATCGCGATCGTCGCCCTGCTCGGCAGCGCGCGCTTCTTCCTCGCGCTTGCCGGCATGGACGTCGGCACCAGCTTCGGCGGCATCGGCTCCAGCCGCGAGGTGATGATCGCCGCGCTCGCCGAGCCGGCCATGCTGTTGATGGTGTTCTGCGTCGCGCTGATTGCCGGCTCGACGCAGCTGTCGACGGTCGCGACCTTCATGGCGTCGTCGGAAGTCGGACTGCGCGTCTCGCTCGGCATGGCGATGATCGCCCTCATCATGGTGGCGCTCGCCGAAAACGCGCGCATCCCGGTCGACAACCCGGCGACGCATCTGGAGCTGACCATGGTGCACGAGGCGATGATCCTCGAATATTCCGGGCGTCACCTCGCCATGATCGAGTTCGGCGCCTTCCTCAAGCTGCTGCTCTACATCTCCCTGATCATCTGCGTGTTCTTCCCGTGGCAGATCACCACGGAAGGCGCGGGGCCGCTGTCCTATCTGGTGAGCGTTGCCGCCTATATCCTCAAGCTTGCGGTCGCGAGCTTCCTGCTTGCCGTGTTCGAGACCGCGACGGCCAAGATGCGGGTGTTCCGCGTCCCCGAATTCCTCGGCGCAGCGCTGATGCTCGGCCTGCTCGGCACGCTGCTTCGGTTCGTGTCACGGGGCTTCTGATGCACAACCTCGCCTTCGACATTGCCCATCTGCTCGCCGGCGGGCTCGTGCTGATCAGTTTCATGATGCTGTACCAGGACCGCCTGTATGCGCTGCTGAACATTTTCGCGCTTCATGCCGTGGTGCTCGCAGCTTCCGTCGCCTGGCAGGCCTTCATCCAGAATGCGCCGCATCTCTACGTGACCGCAGCCATCGCACTGGTCTTCAAGGCGATCGTCATCCCGGTGGCGTTGCATCGCATCATCAAGCAGCTCGGCATTCATCGCGATATCGAGACCGCGGTGAGCATCGGTCCGACCATGCTTGCGGGCATGGGGCTCGTCGCCCTGTCCATGGTGCTGATGCTGCGCGTCACGGGCGCGGCCGATCCGCTGGCGCGGGAAGACCTCGCCTTCGCGCTGTCGGTGGTGCTGCTGGGATTGCTCGTCATGGTGACACGGCGCAACGCCGTCAGCCAGGTCGTCGGCTTCATGTCGCTGGAAAACGGCCTGGTGCTGGCCGCGACCGGCGCCAAGGGCATGCCGCTCGTCGTGGAGATCAGCGTCGCGTTCTCGATCCTGATCGCGTTCATCGTGATCGGCGTGTTCCTGTTCCGCATTCGCGAGCGGTTCGACACCGTCGACGTCGGCGCGCTCGATGAATTCAGGGGGGAGCGCCGATGACTGCCGCGTCGGATGCCGTCACCTGGGTTCTGTTGATACCGATCACCGCCGCGGCGGTGCTGGCCGCGCTGCCCGGCTACCGCTTGACCGCGGGTCTCAATATCGTGGCCAGTCTCGGCACCTTGCTGGCCGCGCTTTCGCTGCTCGTGGTCGAGCGCCCGCAACCCGGCCAGTACCTGCTGATCGACGATCTCAACATCGTCTTCATCGTGCTCAACACCTTCGTGGGATTCACCACGAGCGTGTTCAGCGCAAGCTATATCGCCCATGAACTCGAGACCGGGCGGCTGACGCCGGGCTATCTGCGCTTCTACCATGCCATGTATCAGGTGATGATGTTCGGCATGAACCTCGCGTTCGTGTCGAACAATATCGGCCTGATCTGGGTCGCGGTCGAGCTCGCCACGCTCACCACCGTGCTGATGGTCGGCATCTACCGGACCCACGCGGCGCTGGAAGCGGCCTGGAAGTATTTCATCCTCGGCAGCGTCGGCATCGCGCTGGCGCTGTTCGGCACGATCCTGGTGTACATGGCGGCGCTGCCGGTGGTCGGCGAGGGTCAGGACGCCATGGTGTGGACGGTGTTGATCAGCCGTGCGGCGACGTTCGACCCGGCATTGCTCAACGTCGCCTTCATCTTCCTGCTGCTCGGATACGGCACCAAGGTCGGCCTGGCGCCGCTGCACGCCTGGCTTCCGGATGCGCATGCCGAGGGCCCGACCCCGATTTCCGCCGTGCTTTCCGGCCTGCTGCTCAACGTCGCGCTCTACGCGGTGCTCCGCTTCAAGATCCTGCTCGCCGCCAATCCGGATGCGATATCGCCCGGACCGCTGATGGTGACGATGGGGCTGACCTCGCTGCTGTTCGCGGCCTTCATGCTTTACCGCCGCCGCGACATCAAGCGGCTGTTCGCCTACTCCTCGATCGAGCATATGGGGATCATCGTGTTTGCGTTCGGCATGGGTGGACCGCTCGCCAACTTTGCCGGCCTGCTCCACATGGTGATGCACAGCCTCACCAAGTCGGGAATCTTCTACGCGGTCGGCCACATTGCGCAGGTGAAGGGCACGCAGCGGATCGCCAACATTCGCGGCCTGACCGAGTCGCATCCGGCACTCGGCTGGAGTCTCGTGATCGGCGTGGTCGCGATCGCCGGCCTGCCGCCGCTGGGTATCTTCATGAGCGAATTCCTGATCGTCAGCTCCACCTTCGCGCGCCAGCCGCTGCTCGCCATCCCGCTGGTGTTCGGCCTGCTGCTCGCCTTCGGCGCGCTGATCCTGCGCCTGACCAGCCTTGCGTTCGGCGAGCCGCGCGGCAATGCCGCGCCGGCGGATGCGTCCTATTTGCCGATGTTCGCGCATTTCGCGCTGGTGCTGTCTGCGGGCATCTACCTTCCGGGACCGCTGGTCGTCTGGTTCCAGCACGTCGCCAACCTGCTGGGTTAGCGCGAGGGAGAACGGGATATGCCGAGGTTGATCGATCTGATCCGGGCCGGCCACAGGATCGAACGGCATCATCCATGGCCGCGCGCCGTGGTGGACGGCGAAACCTGGCGCACCGCCGCTCACGCATTTGCGGATGGCGGCCTGAGCCTGCTCGGACTGTGGGGTGAGCCGTCGCGCGTGCACATGGCCATCCTCGACGACCGCACGTCCGATATCGGCGTGATCAGCCTGGATTGTCCCGATCGCCAATTTCCTTCGGTCGCGGCCCATCATCCGCCGGCGCTTCGATTGGAGCGCACCCTCCACGACCTGTTCGGATTGCAGCCCATGGGCACACCGGATCCGCGTCCCTGGCTCGATCATGGCCGTTGGCAAACGCGCTTCCCGCTGGGTGAACGTCACGATGCATCAGCGGACGCAGCGCCTTATCAATTCCTCCCGGCCGAGGGGGACAGCCTGCATCAGATCGCGGTCGGTCCGGTGCATGCCGGCATCATCGAGCCCGGGCATTTCCGCTTTACCGCGAGCGGAGAGACGGTGGTCCGCCTCGAGCAGCGGCTCGGCTACACCCACAAGGGCGTCGAAGGGCTGATGGCCGGAAGCACCGTCGAGCAGGCCGCGCGGCTTGCCGGCCGGGTCTCCGGCGACAGCACGGTCGCCTATGGGCTGGCATTCGCGCTAGCCGTCGAGGCCGCGCAACGGATTGCCGTGCCGCCGCGCGCGCTGTTGCTGCGCGCGCTGATGGCCGAGCTCGAGCGACTGGCCAATCATCTCGGCGATATCGGCGCGATCTGCAACGATGCGTCATTTGCGCTGATGCAGGCGCATTGCGCCGTGCTGCGCGAATCCGTGCTGCGCGCCGCCGACGCTGCATTCGGCCACCGCCTGATGCGCGACCTCGTCGTTCCCGGCGGCGTCGCGCGCGATATCGCCGGCGATGGAGCCGACGCAATCCGGGCCGTACTCGACCAGATCCGCCGGCATTTCCCTGCGCTGGTCGAGCTCTATGACAACACCGCCTCGTTGCAGGACCGCACCGTCAGCACCGGCATCGTGACTCCAACGCTCGCCCGGCAATTCGCCGCCGGTGGTTATGTCGGGCGTGCGAGCGGCCGCGACCATGACGCCCGACGCAAGCCCGGCTATCTCCCCTATGATGGCCTCCGTTTCGAAGTCCCCGTCCTCAGCGACGGCGACGTCAACGCCCGGGTCTGGATCCGGATCCGCGAGGTTGAGCAGAGTCTTGCGCTGGCGTACCAGATCCTCATTGGCCTCGAGGCCGGCCCGGTGAAAGTGCCGCTGCACAGTGCGGCAGAGCCTTGCGAGGGCATGGCCCTCGTCGAAGGTTTCCGCGGCGACATCCTGGCCTGGCTGCGCCTGAACGGCGATCGGATCGAGCGATGCCATCTGCGCGATCCGTCGTGGTTTCAGTGGCCGCTGCTCGAGGCGGCCATCGAAGGCAACATCGTGGCGGACTTCCCGCTCTGCAATAAGTCGTTCAACTGCTCCTATTCCGGGCAGGATCTCTGAGGGCTTGAGGCGATGCGCAAACTTCTGTTCCAGAGCCTGTTTCGCCAGCCATTGACGGAGCAAGCGCCGCGCCCGGACGACGCTGCGCTCGCGGAGCTCGCGGCCATGGTCGGCCACACCGCACGACGACGCCTCGGCCGCAGCCTCTCGATCCGCGAGGTTGATGCAGGCTCCTGCAACGGATGCGAGCTGGAAATACACGCGTTAAGCAATGCGTATTACGACGTCGAACGGTTTGGAATCCGGTTCGTCGCCTCGCCCCGTCACGCCGACGTGCTGCTGGTCACGGGTCCGGTCACCAAGAACATGCGCGAGGCGCTGGAGCGCACCTACCGTGCGACGCCGGATCCCAAATGGGTTGTCGCTGCGGGCGATTGCGCAAGGGATGGCGGATGCTTCGCCGGCAGCTACGCCGTGGTTGGCGGAGTCTCCACCGTTGTTCCGGTCGATCTCCATATTCCGGGTTGCCCGCCTTCGCCGATCGCCATCCTGCGTGGCCTCGTGACCTTGCTCGAGGCGGTCGACTCCGGGGTCGCGGCAAGGTGAAGGCACGGAAAGAAACGAGCACCTCCGCCCGCACCGTGGGCGAGGCACGCTAGTGTCCCGAATCTGAAGTTCGCATCATTTGCCGCACCTTCGGATCGAACTTCGGATTCGATAAGGACACTAGCAAACTTATGATTCTAGTGTGCTTTATGAATGCGAAGTTCGTGAAAGTGGCTGCCGCGAAATCGCACGAACTTCGCATTCAGCACGCTAGCCGCTGTCGCGCAGCACCAGTTCGAAGCCGAGATCGACGCGGCGCTCGCCGCCGCGCTCCAGCGTCAGCGTCGCCGCGGTGCGGCCGATCGCGTCGCCATGCACGCTGATCGTGCTCAGGGTCGGCGAGATCAGCTGGCCCATTTCGAGATCGCCGAGCCCGATCACGGCGACCGGTTGCGCCGATGCAGGCCCGTCGCGCAGCAGCCCGGCCTTGCGCAGTCCCGACATGAAGCCGATCGCATGGGCGTCGTTGGCAGCGAACACCGCGTCGACATCGGGCAGGCGTGCATGCGCCGCCACGCTGCCGGAATCCTTGCGGTCCAGGATCAACCGGCGCGGCTCGGCGAGGCCGCTGGCCAGTGCCTCGTCCCTGAAGCCGAACCAGCGGCGGGTTCCGCGCGGATCGTCGCCGCCGATGAAGGCGAGCTGCTTGCGGCCCTGCGCGACCAGATGCTTCGCGACGGCAACGCCGGCCCTGTAATTGTCGAAGCCCGCGACCGCGTCGATCGGGTTTGCCGGCAGATCCCAGGTCTCGACGATCGGAATGCGCGCATTGCGCAGCAGGCGGGTGCCCTCCTCGGTCGCCGGCGAGCCGACCATGATGATCGCCTCGGGCCGCCGCGACAGCAGCGCCGCCAGCATGCGGTCCTCGCGCGCCGCATCATAGCGCGACTGCGCCAGGATCACGGAGAAGCCCAGCGGCTCAAGCTTGTCGGACAGGCCCTGCACCGTGTCGGCGAAGATCGCGTTGGCGATGGTCGGCACCAGCACGCCGACCGAATTGGTCCGCGCACTCGCCAGCGCGCCCGCCACCAGGTTCGGGACATAGCCGAGGTCGCGCATCGCCCGCTCGACCCGCGCCCGGGTCTCCGGGGCGACCAGGTCGGGCATCCGCACCACCCGGCTCACCGTGATAGACGAGACGCCGGCGCGCTTGGCCACCTCTGAAAGGGTGGGCGCGGCACCGGCCGGGCCGGTCCCGGGGGCGGTCAGTTCGGAGCTCATGGGGCGGAGCCTGCCCGATTCCGGGTTGCCAAGCCATTATGTTAGCGCTAGCATCGCGTCATGTTAGCGCTAACATGGAACAAAAAGGGAGAAACGGCATGATTTCGGACGAGCAGGCCCAGGCTTACAAGCGCGACGGGGTGATCGTGGTCCCCGACGTGCTCAACCAGGAGACTTTAGCCAAGGTGCGCACGGTGCTCGCCGAGCTGGTGGCCGGCGCCGCCAGCGTGAGCGAGCACACCGACGTCTACGACCTCGAGCCGGGCCATTCGCCTGACAATGCGCGCGTCCGCCGCATCAAGGCGCCGCACAAGGTGCATCCGATCTTCGACGAGATCGTGCGCAGCCCGGCCGTGATCTCGATCCTCACCAAGCTGATCGGCCCCGACCTTCGCCTGCACGGCTCCAAGCTCAACATGAAGTCGGCGCAATACGGCTCGCCGGTCGAGTGGCATCAGGACTGGGCGTTCTATCCGCACACCAATGACGACATCCTCGCGATCGGCGTGCTGCTCGACGATTGCGATATCGAAAACGGTCCGATGCTGGTGACGCCCGGATCGCACACCGGCGCCACGATGTGGGACCATCACGGCGAGGACGGCCACTTCGCCGGCCTGATCGATCCGGACCAGATCGCGGACGACATCAAACGCGCGGTGCCCTGCATGGGCAAGGCCGGCAGCATGTCGTTCCATCACGTGCGCGCGCTGCACGGCTCGGCGACCAACACATCGAACCGGCCGCGCAACCTGCTGCTCTATGAAGTCGCCGCCAGCGACGCTTGGCCGCTGATGGGCGTGAAGGATTTTGACGAGTTCAACAGCCGCCTGCTGGCGGGTCCGCCGGTGGTCGCACCGCGGCTCACCGACGTGCCGGTGCGCATGCCACTGCCGCCGGCGAAACGGCAGGGATCGATCTACGAGACACAGTCGGCGTCGAAGAAATCCTACTTCACGCGCGCCGCCTGAGACCTGAGACAATGCCCGCGGCCAGGCCGCGGGCATTGCTGCTTTCACGAGCACGATTCCCCGCGACAACGCAGAACGCGTTTGCGCGGAGATCGTGCCCGATCAAAACGACCATAAAAACAGACATAACGGGGAAACGAATGACCGAGATGGCAAGAGATGGCGCTCGCACATCGCGCCTGCGTGTGATCCTGGCCGCAAGCATCGGCTCCGCGCTCGAATGGTACGACTTCTTCCTCTACGGCACCGCAGCGGCGCTGGTGTTCGGCGAATTGTTCTTTCCGAAGAGCGATCCGGTGGTCGGCACGCTGCTGTCGTTCCTGACCTTCGGCGTCGGCTTCGTGGTGCGGCCGTTCGGCGGCCTGTTGTTCGGCATCCTCGGTGATCGCTATGGCCGCAAGCCGGTGCTGGTCGCCACCCTTCTGATGATCGGCATCGGCACCACCGCGATCGGCTTCCTGCCGACTTATGGGCAGATCGGGATCTGGGCGCCGATCCTTCTGGTCGCGATGCGCGTCATCCAGGGCCTCGGCGCCGGCGCCGAATATGGCGGCGCGGTGATCTACCTGGTCGAGAACGCACCGCCGAAGCATCGCGGCTTCTGGGGCGGCTTCGCGCCGCTCGGCGTCTCCGTCGGCAATCTGCTCGCGGCCGGCGCCTTCGCGCTGGTGACGATGCTGCCGCGCGAGGATTTGATGAGCTGGGGCTGGCGCCTGCCCTTCCTGGCGAGCTTCCTCCTGATCGTGGTCGGCATCTTCGTCCGCATGCGCATCACCGAGACGCCGGTCTACACCGAGGCGGTGGTCGCGCGCGGCAAGGTCGAGAGCAATCCGGCGATGGAGGCATTGCGCCGGCACCCGCGCAATTTCTTCGTCGTGCTCGGCGCCCGCATGGCCGAGAACGGGCTCGGCTATTTCTTCCCGGCGTTTGGTCTCAGCTACGTGATCACCACGCTCGGCGTGCCCAAGGCGGAGGCGCTCAGCGCGCTGATGCTGGCATTCACGGTCGAGCTGTTCGCGATCCTCGGCTTTGCGGCGTTGTCCGACCGGATCGGACGGCGGCCGGTCTACATGTTCGGCGCGCTGGCCGGCGTGGCGCTCGCCTTCCCGTTCTTCTGGATGGTCGGCACCAAGGAATGGATCATGATCGCGCTCGCCTTCATCCTGGCGCGCGCCGTGGTGACGGCGGCGATGTTCGGGCCGCAGGCGGCGTATTTCGCCGAGCTGTTCCCGCCGCAACGCCGCTTCGCCGGCTTTGCCTTCGCCCGCGAACTCGGCTCGCTGCTGTCGGGCGGCCCGGCGCCGTTCGTCGCCACCGCATTGGTGGCGGCCTACGGCACCTGGTGGCCGGTCGCCTGCTACGCGATGTTCCTGTCGGCCTGCACCGTCGTTGCGATCTGGATCGGGCCCGAGACCTACCAGGAGAACATCGACGCCGACGCGAGCGAACAGGCCGAGCTGCCCGCGGCGATCCCGGCGCGGGCCTGATCGGTGGCGCAGCAACTGCGTGTCCTGCAGTCGCTCTGGGCGATGGAGCGGCGGCTGGCGGATGAGGGCGAATGGCCGCTGCACACCCAGCTCGCGATGATCCGCGATGCCGGATTTGACGGCGCCGGCGTTCGCTTCATCGATCCTGCCTTCGCGCGCGAGGTGACGAGCTTCCTTCGCGCGCATGGCATGATCTGGCAGGCGCAATGCTACCCGAAGAGCGTCGACGACCTGAAGCCGGTGCTCGAGCTGGTCGCCCGGCTCGGCGCCGATCATGTCAATTTGCAGCCGGACGTTCGGCCGCGCCGGCTCGCAGATTGCATTCCCCTGCTCGAAGGCTGGCGGCGGCTTGCCGCGGAGGCCGGCGTTGCCGTGCATGTCGAGACCCATCGTGACCGGATGACGACCGACCTGTTCTTTATGCTCGACCTGCTCGACTGCTTTCCCGATCTGCGGCTCACCGCCGATCTCTCGCATTATCTGGTCGGCCGCGAATTCGCCTGGCCGGTCGACGACGTCAACCACGCGATGATCCATCGCATCCTCGACAACGCCTGGGGCATCCACGGCCGCATCGCGAGCCGCGAGCAGGTGCAGATCTCGCTCGGCTTTCCGCAGCACCAGAGCTGGGTGGCGCTATTCATGGGCTGGTGGGACTACGGCATCCGTTCATGGCGGAAGCGTTCCGGACCGGACGCGACCCTGACCTTCCTGTGCGAGCTCGGTCCGCCGCCCTATGCCATCACCGGGGCCGACGGCAGGGAATTGTCCGACCGCTGGCAGGACGCGCTGGTCATGAAGGACATGATCCGCGCGCTGTGGGATCGCATCGCGAACGAGCCGCAAGGCCCGCTTCAGCATTGATTCAAACACGCCGCGGCGGCATCCTGAACGCCACAATCCGGAACGCCGCGAGGACCCGTGCGCGACCGCTGGGCTTATCCGCTTCGATGCCTCGTCGCCGTCTCGGCCATGGCAGCCTTCGCGCACACGAAGGCCGCCGCCGCGGAGCTCGCCCTGAACGTCGCAACCCTGCCGCGCGTCGCGGCCATCGACCCGCGCTTTCAGTCCTACAACATCGAGATGGTCGAGGTGACCGGCGGACGGTTCTGGAAGCCTTATGCAACCGCCGGCACGCGTCGGCGTGCGGAAACGGATCGGTTCGCGGCTCGCGCTCCGATCGACCTGCACGATGGCAGACTGCGCAAGCTCGCCGCCGCGCTCTCCCCCGCGTATCTGCGCGTCAGCGGGACCTGGGCCAACAGCACGTTCTTTGCAGATTCCGAAACGTCACCGACCGCGCCGCCGGCCGGCTTCAACAGCGTGCTGACGCGACAGCAGTGGCGGGACGTGATCGAGTTCTCGCGCGCCATCGACGCTCCGATCGTCACGTCCTTTGCGATCAGCGTGGGCGCGCGTGACGCTACGGGGCAATGGAGCCCCGAACAGGCCCGGCAACTTCTCGCGTTCACGCGATCCGCAGGCGGGCGTATCGCCGCAGCCGAGTTCATGAATGAGCCCGATCTGCCGACCATCGGCGGCGCCCCTGACGGCTACGATGCCGCGGCCTACGGCAGGGATTTTGCAGCGTTCCGCGCCTTCATGAAGGACACCGCGCCCGACGTGACGATCCTCGGCCCCGGCACGATCGGCGCCGGCGCTGAGGCTCAAGCGCTCTTCGCCGCATCAGCAGCCGGCATCGACACGGTCTCCTACCATCATTATGGCGCGCTGTCGGCCCGATGCGCCGGCGATCGCAAGGCAAGGCATGCATTGTCGGACGAATGGTTGGCGCGAACTGGCAAGACGTTTGCCTTCACCCAAGTGCTGCGCGACCAGCTTGCACCGGGCAAGCCGATCTGGCTGACCGAAACCGCAGAGACCGCGTGCGGCGGCAATCGCTGGGCTAAAACCTTCACCGACACGTTCCGTTACCTCGATCAACTCGGACGGCTGGCCAAGGCTGGCGTTCAGGTGGTGATGCATAACACGCTGGCCGCGAGCGACTACGGGCTGCTCGACGAACGAACCCATCTGCCGCGGCCGAATTATTGGGCGGCGCTGCTATGGCGACGGTTGATGGGGACCATTGTGCTCGATGCCGGTGTCGCCGAGCAATCCGGCTTCCATGTTTATGCGCATTGCGCGCGCGACATGCCTGATGGAATAGCTCTGCTCGTCATCAACAATGATCGGCGAAAACAGCGCAAGCTCATGCTGCCAGCCGCCTCGCAACGCTACACGCTCACGAGCGCTAAGCCTGCCGACGGCAATGTTCAGCTCAATGGCGCGACGCTTTTGCTTGGAGCCACTGACAGGATCCCAGCCCTGAACGGCGACGCAGCCGCCGCCGGAACGATCGTCTTCGCACCTGCAACGATCACGTTCCTGACCGTCGCCAACGCCGGCAACGCCCATTGCCGTTAGCGGCCTGACGTCGCCTTAGGCCGCATCGCGGCTGGCGTCGGAGGATTCCGGCGGGCGCGCCACCAGATGGCCGAGCATGATGGCGGTCATCAGCCGCTCCATCTCGAGCCGTGCAGTGACATGCGACATGGTCGGC
Source organism: Bradyrhizobium sp. UFLA06-06 (assembly GCF_054820065.1). Classification (NCBI taxonomy): domain Bacteria; kingdom Pseudomonadati; phylum Pseudomonadota; class Alphaproteobacteria; order Hyphomicrobiales; family Nitrobacteraceae; genus Bradyrhizobium; species Bradyrhizobium sp. UFLA06-06. The sequence continues at coordinate 43,707 of NZ_JADFUD010000027.1, read as the reverse complement.
CGGCCACCGAGCGCGAGCTGGCTGACATCGTCGATCGCGGTCAGTCCGCGCGGATAGAATTCGCGGAAGATCACGCGTTCGGCCAGGCCATCGACCAAGCGGAAATTCAGCGTCTTGGACAATTCGCTCAACGCTTCGCCGACCAGGCGCTTGTTGCGTGACCCGAGCGTGGAGAGACGGTTGCGCAGCACCACCCACTCGAATGCCGGCTGATCGTGTGCGCTGCGCTCGCGCCGCGCCTCCTCCACCATCTTCGAATAGTGGCTGACGCCGGTCACTTTGAAGTCGTTCGGATCGACAGTGCCGAGCACGTCGAAATCGAGGAAGCTGTCGTTGAGCGGCGTGATCAGCGTATTCGCCAGCGAATGCGTGAACGTCGTCAGATAGGTGTCGTGGCCGGGACAGTCGATCACGACGAAATCGTGCGACCGGCCGAGCCGCTCGACGATCTCGGCAAGCGCGCTGCGCCCGAGCGTCTCGACCTCGCTGCTCCTGCCGCTCACCGTCTCGAAGCACATATGCGCGGGAACGCCGAGATCCAGCGAGGTTTCCCGCGCCCAGTCCCGCCGGTTCTCGACGTAGTGCGTCAGCGACTTCTGCTTGTTGTCGAGATCGATGGTGGCAACACGCTGACCCGCCTTGATCAGCGCGATGGCGACGTGCATGGCAATTGTCGACTTGCCAGAGCCGCCCTTGTTATTTCCGACAACTACTACTCGTGCGTTTGTCATGGGAATCCATACCGGACGCTTGAGTGAAAGCAGGACGAAACAGAATTTAATGAATGGCTCGAATCTCCCTGATTCGACGAATCTCGACAAGAGTCGTCGCACGATCGGCGTGATCGAAATTGATGCGGCTGCGACAACATTGTCACAACCGCAATCCGGGCACGTATCGTGAACGCAGCGAGCGCCGCTGCGGCGAGCGCCCCTGCTACTAGCGCGCCCCGGGACTAGCGTCCCTGAAACACAGCCGCGCGGCGCTCCACGAAGGACTTGATGCCCTCGGCCGCATCTGATGTGTTGAGCACGCGTTCGCGGATCTGCGGGATGATCGCGATTGCCGCCTGTTCGCCGGCTTCGATGAACTTGCGGCCCGCCTCCTTGGTCACCTGGATTCCAAGCGGCGCATTGCGTGCGATGATCTCCGCGAGCGCCATTGCACGCTCGACCTGCTGGCCCGCCGGCACGACTTCCTGCACGAGACCGATCCGATGCGCCTCGGCGGCGGTGAACTCGTCGCATAGCAACAGGTGATACATCGCATCGCCCCACCCGGCGCGGCTGATATATCGGAAATGCGCGCCCGCCAGCGGCGCGATGCCGCGCTTGGCTTCCATCTGGCAGAAGCGGCTGTCGTCCGCGGCGATCACGATATCGCCGGCCAGCATCATCTCGATGCCGACGGTGAACACGATACCCTGCACCGCCGTGACGATCGGCTTCCGGCAGCGCTTCGACAATCCGAACGGATCGACGTTGCCCTCCGGCAGCGGCTTGCGCGTCGCCGTCGGACCGAAGAATTTCGGCATGTCGAGACCCGCGGTGAAACTGCCGCCGGCGGCGCAGAGCACGCCGACCCAGAGGCCGTCGTCGTTGTCGAGCAGCGTCAGCGCGTCGGACAGCTCAGTCATCATCTCCGGACTGAAGGCATTCTTCTTCGCGGGATTGTCGATGATGATCTTGAGGATGTGGTCGTGCCGCTCGTGGCGGACCCGCCCTTCGCTCGCGCTGCCGGACATCTGTTCCTCCCTGCTTTGTGACCGGATAATTTCTGGATGATAGTTGTCATCCAGACGCATGATGGTCATAATCCAGAAAGAGAGTCAAACAGGGACTAGGCGAGATGGGCCATTCCCAGGCCGACAAGGCCAGGAGCCGTGAGCGTATTCTGAACGAGGCTGCAACGCAGATCCGCGGCAAGGGCCTCGACGCGCTCAGCATCGGCGGCCTGATGCAGCAGGTGAAGCTGACCCATGGCGGCTTCTATGGGCACTTCGCCTCGCGTTCCGACTTGATCGCCGCGGCGCTGGAACAGGCGCTGAATGCAGGAGAAGCATCGGCTCACGCGGCGCGCGGTCCCGACAAGCCGGTCAACATCAACACACTGGTGCGTAGCTATCTCAGCCGCGCCCATCGCGACGCGCCCAAGTCGGGCTGCGCGATCGGCGCGCTGATCTCGGATGTCGGCCGCGCCGATGCGCAATGCCGCGCGGTGATGGAGCCGCACATCGAATCCTTCATCGCCAAGGTCGCCGAGACGTTCGGCGACGATGACGACAGCAGCGCAATCGTCGCCGTGAGTGCGATGGTCGGGGCGCTGGCGATCTCGCGTGTCCTCACCGACCAGAAGCGGTCCGACGCCGTTCTGCGCACGGTGCGTGATGCCATCGTCGCGATGGCGTCCGACGAATGATTTCGCCCGCGCCACGGGCACCTTGATGGAGTGAGCCATGAACGACCGATCCGCCCTCGAGCCGACCCCTGTACAAGGAAGCGTGCTGATTGCCGGCGTCGGCGCGTCGAACGGCCTCGGCGCCGCGATTGCGCGTCGCTTTGCCGCCGGCGGCTATCCCGTCGCGATCGCCGGCCGCAACGCCGACAAGCTCGCCGCGACGGCGGCCGAGCTGGCGGCAAGCGGCGCGACGGTCGCGCACGTGGTCGGCGACGCCTCCAGGGCGGCCGATGTTGCGCGCTTCGTCGAGGCGGCCGAGAGGCTCGCACCGCTCGCGATGGCCGTGCACAATGCAGGCTCCAACCGGCCGGCACCGTTTCTGAAGGTCAGTGAGCAGCGCTTCGAGGAACACTGGCGTGAACATGCGCTCGGCGGTTTCCAGCTCGCACAGGCCACGATCCCCGCTCTGCTTGCGCGCGGCGGCGGCACGCTGGTGTTCACCGGCGCCAGCGGTTCGCTGCGCGGCAAGGCCAACTACTCACCGTTCGCCGCCGCCAAGGCCGCGCTGCGCGCGCTGGCGCAGAGCGTGGCGCGGGAATTCGGGCCGCAGGGCATCCATGTCGGCCATGTCGTGGTCGATGGCGGAATCGAGGGCGACCGCCTGCTGAGCATGCGTCCGCAATTGAAGGATGAGCGCGGACCGGATGGCATGCTCAACATCGCGGCCATCGCGGACGCCTATTGGGTGCTGCACCACCAGCACCGCAGCGCCTGGACGCTGGAGCTCGACCTGCGGCCGTGGGCGGAGCAGTTCTGAACGCGCTGCGCCGCCCTTCTCGCCCACGGATATAGGTTGCGATCGGCTGGATTCTTGTCAGCTTATGCGACAAGGTCCGTCGAGATCGCACCCTGTCCCGGGAGAAGGCCATGTCGCAGCCCACGCCGATCCTGCATCATTTCGATCAGTCGCCGTTCTCCGAGAAGATCCGCATCATCTTCGGATTCAAGAAGCTCGCCTGGAACTCGGTGCGGATCTCCCGGATCATGCCGCGGCCGGACCTGATGCCGATGACCGGCGGCTATCGCCGCACGCCGACGATGCAGATCGGCGCGGACATCTATTGTGACACCCAGATCATCATCCGCGAGTTGGAGCGGCGCTACCCGACGCCGACGCTGTTTCCGGCGGGCAATGCCGGCATGCCCTGGGCGCTCGGCATGTGGACCGACCGGCCGTTCTTTCAGAACACGGTCAACCTCGTGTTCGGCTTCGTCGGCGACAAGGTCCCGCGGGATTTCATCGAGGATCGCGAGAAGTTGCGCGGCGGCAAGTTCGACGTCGCCGCCATGACCGCGGCGCTGCCGCAGATGCGCGACCAGTTCCGCACCAATGTCGACTGGATCGAAGCGCAACTCGGCGACGGCCGGCCGTGGCTGTTCGGCGAGTTCAGCCTCGCGGACGTCAGCGCCTACATGAACGTGTGGTACGCGCGGCAGAGCCTCGCCACGATGGACGAGATCATGAAGTCCGTGCCGCGTGTTGCGGCGTGGGAGGAGCGCATCCGCGCCATCGGCCACGGCACGCGCACCGAGATGTCGTCGGCCGACGCGCTCGAGATCGCCGCGAAGGCGCAACCGCAGTCGCCTGTATTCGGCGACCCCATGGATCCAAACGGTCGCAAGCCCGGCGACGTCGTTGCCGTGATGCCGGATGACTACGGCAAGATCCCGGTGCACGGCGAGATCGTCTCGCTGTCGGCGCAACACATCGCGATCCGCCGGTCGGATGAGCGCGTCGGCGAGGTGGTGGTGCATTTCCCGCGCGCCGGCTTCCTGGTGGTCCCGGGCTGATTGCCGCAGGCTGCCCCAAGCGGACCTGGAAACGCTGCGTTTCGCGGCGTGACCTTGCCGGCCCCCTGAACCGGCAATAGCTCAACGGTATCTCCAACCCAAGGCTCCACAGCGCAGGCTTGCGGATAGATCCGCAGCAACCCGACCTTTCGGCCTGCGTGCGATGGGTAGCCCGTGGCGGATGCTCCGCCACGCCGACAACCGGACTGACTATGACGACCTCCGTCGAATTCGGGCTTGATACGTTTGGCGACGTCACCAACGACGCCGCCGGCGCGCCGCTGCCCCATGCCCAGGTGATCCGCAACGTCGTTGACGAAGCGGTGCTGGCCGATCAGCTCGGGATCGATTTCATCGGGCTCGGCGAGCACCACCGCGCCGATTTTGCGATCTCCTCGCCCGAGACCGTGCTGGCGGCAATCGCCGCGCGCACTGAAAACATCCGCCTCGGCTCGGCGGTGACCGTGCTGAGCTCGGACGACCCGATCCGCGTCTTCCAGCGCTTCGCCACGGTCGACGCGGTCTCGAACGGCCGCGCCGAGGTGATCCTCGGCCGCGGCTCCTTCACCGAGTCGTTCCCGCTCTTTGGCTTCGACCTCAGGCAATACAACGAGCTGTTCGAGGAGAAGCTCGATCTGTTCACCGAACTGCTCAAGCAGGAGCCGGTGACTTGGCAGGGCAAGCTGCGGCCACCGCTCAAGAGCCAGTCGGTCTATCCGCCGGTCGAGCACGGCCGGCTGAAGACCTGGATCGGCGTCGGCGGCAGTCCCGAATCGGTGGTTCGCGCGGCGCATTACGACCTGCCGCTGATGCTTGCCATCATCGGCGGCGATCCCAAGCGCTTTGCACCCTATGTCGACCTGCACCAGCGCGCCTACCAGCAGTTCGGCCGCGAACCGAAGCCGATCGGCGTGCATTCGCCGGGCTATGTCGCCGAGACCGACGCGCAGGCACGCGAGGAGCTGTGGCCGGACTACAAGGTCATGCGCGATCGAATCGGCAAGGAGCGCGGCTGGCCGCCGATGGGCCGCGACGAGTTCGTGTCCGAGGCCGAGCACGGCTCGCTTTATGTCGGCGCGCCGGAAACCGTTGCCCGCAAGATCGCGGCGACCGTCAAGGCGCTCGGCGCGGCGCGCTTCCAGCTGAAATACTCGGCGGGCCCGCTGCCGCACGACAAGCTGATGAAGAGCATCGAGCTCTATGGCAGCAAGGTGGTGCCGATGGTGCGCGAGATGCTCGCCGCGTGACGCGCCAGAACCGGCATGACAAAGCAAAACCCCCGGCGCTTGCACGCCGGGGGCCCTGTTAGATCGCAATCAGATCAACCGGTATTACCAGTTGCGCTGAGCGCGGAGCAGCAACATGTAGGTGTTCTGGTCCTTCAGTTCGTACACAGCGCCCGGCTTGCCGATCCCTGCAGCGCCGGGGAAAGTGAGCGTACCGGCAAAGCTCTGGTCCAGACGGGTGTAGGTGAAGTCGGCCGAGAAGGTCAGGTTCTTCACCGGGGTCCACTGGGTCTGCGTACCGAGCTGCGCGATGCTGTAGTCGGGGTTGCAGGACGTCAGGTTGGAAGCGGCACTAAAGAAGTTGCTGAGCGAACCACCCACGCCAGTGCCGGTCGGACCGCAGAGGTAGCCCTTGGCCGTACCGTTGTAGTTAACCTGGGCCCAGGCACCGTAGATGCTGGTGTTCCAGTTCGGGTTCCAGTTGTGCACGTAGGCACCGCGGAAGCCGTAGGTCGTGATCAGCTGCTGCTGACCGCCGGTCACGAAAATCGAGTCCGGCGCGAGGCCGAAGCCGATGCTCTGGTAGGCACCCGGAATGTTGGTGCCGCCGAAGATGGTGTTCGCACCCGCCGAGCCGGCGAGGTCCTGGATGTTGTAGCGCGTCGCACCGTTGGTGTAGACGCCCTGCAAGTTGATGGTGTCGCCAGGTCCGGTCGGGATGTTCTTGATCGACAGAGCCAACTGACCAGCCCAGCCCCACTTGTCGTCCGGATGACCGGTCAACTCGGTGCCGCCATAGTAGGCCACGTGGTTGTTATGCGCGGCGAACGATGCCTGGAACAGACCCCAGGCCTGGTCGACGCGCAGCATCGCGACGAGATCCGGAGCGATCGTGCCAGCGTAGTCGCTGAGGCCGAACGTGTTGGTGTTACCGACAACGCCGAAGGTTGTGGGAGCACCGAGGTTGGCCACACCAGCCTGATAGTACTGGGTCTGATCCTGAGCCGACAGAGACAGCGACACGCCGTTGCCGAACTGCGCGGTGTAGGTGAACTGGTTCACACCAGTGATCGTGCCGCCGCCGCCGACGAGACCGTCGTAGCTGTTGCCCGGGTAGTTGGCCCACGGAGCCGAGAACTGCGAGACCGCCTTACCGATGGTGAAGCCGGCGAACTGGATGAAGGCGTAGTAGACGCCGACCGTACCAGCGGCGACGTTACCGGAGGCGGCATTGTTCGGAGCCGCAGCCGTGCCGATCGCCGAATAGACGGTCGAGCCGTTGCCCTGACCAACGTAGTTGTCCGTCGTCCAGGAGAACGTCGCATCGAAGAAGGTGCGGACCACGCCGTATTCGGTCGCGGTGCGCGTATCGATGTTCAGGTCTTCACGCGAACGCCAGGTGTAGCCGTTGGTGAAGCGGTTGTTCGCACCACCAGCACCCGAGGTGTTGCCGGTGTGGTCCGAGTTGGTGTTCGCCAGAACGTCGACGCGCAGGTAGCCGCCCAGCTTGATACAGGTGTCGGTGCCCGGGATGTAGTAGAATCCGGGACCATACAGGGAGCAAACCTTCACGTACTCGACCGCTTTGGCCTTGACGGGAAGATCGGCCGCCTGAGCTCCGCCGACCGCGACGAGAGCCGCCGCCGAGCCGAGGATAAGGCTCTTAACCATCTTCATGTTAAACCTCCAAGTTGCTCTATCTCAGGGAAGGTTCCGGATCCGCCGGGTAGAACACCCTCAGGTTGGTTCCCTTGTCCCTTAAATCCCCGCTTAGTCGCTTCGCGCCTTCGGACACACCCGCATGAACGCGAGGGACTTAAGCGAACCACCTAGAACGGGACGACCTCGGGATGCCCCCCTCCGTCGTAGTTCCATATGAGACAGAAGGCCCCCGATCACGCAACAAAAGACCGCTCGGTTTGTGGCGAGTTGCGGCTGTTTTCGGGCAAATGTTGCACAAATATCACGGGCATTTGAACTGCGACACTTCGGCAAGCCATTGAAATACAATACGAATATTTCAGTTACCGTTATCGGTCACAAGATCGGGCAACACCGCGCGGAACGGTGTGCAAAACGGGTGTCCTACGGAGAAAGCGAAAAGCGGAGCCGGCTTCGGCAGCGCTGATTCCGGTATCCGGGCACGGCATTTTGGCCCAAAACGCCGCGATTTGAACAACATAACCCGCCCCAAATACCGTCGACTCGCGCCTGGAAGGGGGCTTTCCGATGGCTCGGAGCAGGCCGAATGACGGCGGGCGGTTTGCCACGGATGTGCAGTAACGATGCTACATGTCACTGGGATGTCAGCGCGCAGAATCGGTCGATTTGTTCTCCGCAGCCCCGGCGCGCTGAAATATCTCTGCTGTGCGCGGCACACCCACACGGCTCGTCTCCGACGGAGTCGCGTCGCGCTCACTCGTCCAGAATGTCCAGGAGATCCTCGATCCGCTCGAAAGGCGGCTCGTGTATGTTGTCCGAATAGAACACGCGATCGCCGTCGCGCTCGAGCGAGCGTGCCCTGGATTTCGGCAGCCTCCCCGGAAGGAACGTCGCCGCGACGGCCTCCGGGCCGACATCGAGCCTCACGATGCCTCGCCGCTTGCAATCGATCCTGAGCCTCGCCGCGGCGAAGAAATCCCGACCGGCCGAGGGCAGCCTGCCGAAGCGGCGCGAGGTCTCTTCCTCGAGATCTTCCAGATCGTCTTCGCTCCGGCACCTCGCGGCACGGCCATAGATTTCAAGCCGCACGGATTCCGATTGCACATAGCTCCTGGGCAGCAAATCCGCGAGCGGAAGGTTGAGATCGGGCACCCACAGATCGGCGGACCGGTCGTTGGTCTTCTCCGAGGCCTGCTTGAGAAGGTGGCTGTAGAGCACCGGACCGAACACTTGCACGTGGCCGGATTGCCGCGAAAGCAGATCCCCGGCGCCTCTGAGGTCGAGATCCCGCTCGCTGATCGCGAACCCGGCGCCCGGTCTGCTGAACTCCTCCAGAACGGCCAGACGCCTGCCGGATTGTTCCGAACTGGATTCGGTCAGCATGTATGCGAAGGCGCGTGTCCCGCCGCGTCCCACACGGCCTCTCAATTGATGGAGCTGTGCCAGACCGAACTTTTCCGGCCAGCAGACCACGATGGTGTTCGCCCTGGGGATGTCGAGACCGCTTTCGACGATGTTGGTCGCCAGCAGAACGTCCGCCTCACCTTCGACGAAACTCATCATTCGATCGTCCAGTTCGTCGGCGGGCAGCCTGCCGTGCAGGCAGACGATGCGCAGCTCCGGGGCCATCGACTGCACGCGCGCCAGCATCGGATCCAGATCCTGGATGCGCGGACAGATCAGGAAGCTTTGCCCGTGACGTCGCTGCTCGCGCAGCAATGCGGCGGCAATGGCGGCGTCCGAGAGCGGAGCGATCTTGGTCGCGACCGGAAGCCGATGAACGGGCGGGGATGCGATCACGCTCAGCTCCCTGAATCCCGCAAGGCCCGCCGCAAGTGTGCGCGGGATCGGCGTGGCACTCATCCACAGCGTATGGGCGCCCTTCGCCAGGCCTGAAAGCTTCGCCTTCTCCGCCGCCCCGAAGTGCTGCTCTTCGTCGACAATGACCAGGCTCAGCTTGGCGAACCTCACGTCCTTCGATGCGATCGCCTGCGTGCCGACCACGACCTTCATCTTGCCGCTTCGCAGGCCCTCCTTGGTCTCCTTCATCTCCGGAGCCGACGTCGCCCGCGACAGGCTTCCCACTTCGATGCCAAGCGGGGCAAACCGTTTGCGGAAGGTTGCGACGTGCTGCCTTGCCAGAACAGTCGTCGGCACAACGACGGCAACCTGCTTGCCCGACAACGCAACGGCCGCCGCCGCGCGCAAGGCCACCTCGGTCTTGCCAAATCCGACGTCGCCGCAGACGACCCGATCCATCGGATGACCGGACGCAAGATCATCCAGGACGTCGCGAATTGCCTTCGCCTGGTCGACTGTCGTGAAATAGGGAAAGCGCGCGACGAACCGCTCATATGCGGGACCGGGAGCGACCAGCTTGGGAGCGCGCCGGCGGCGCCGTTGCGCGATGTGTTTGGCAAGCGCCCTGGCGGCAGTTTGGATTTCCTGCTCCGCCTTGGTACGGCGCGTCCACCACGTGCTGCCATCGGCCCTGTCCAATGCCAGCTTGCCGAGCTCCGCGGCATACGGCCAGATCAGCGCAAGATCTGCCGGCGGAACGAGGACGGCATCATCCCCGGCAAAGGCCAGCCTGATCATCTCGCGCGATGATCCCTTCCCCATATCGAGGGTCTGCAAGCCATCGAGCACGGCCAGCCCGCGCTGCAGATGCACGACGACCGCGTCGCGCTCCGGCACGTCGGGATGATCGAAAGCCGAACTCCAGGCTCTCGCCATCGGCTGCGGATGATGCGCCCTGCTGCCGAGCACGTCGGTCGCCGTCACGACGACGAGCGGCTTTCGCCCTGAGCCGATGAAGCCGGTGTCGAAGTCGGCCAACAGCGCGCCTTCGCCGCCCCGCCCCTTCGCCGCCTCGTTCCAGTCGGCGAAGCGCTCCGCCTTGATCCCGCTCATTCGCTCGATCGCGCGCAGATCGTCCTCGACCGCCGCGACAAAGAGCAGCCGCGATCCGCTGCGCTCCGTGTCGGCGACAAATGCGCGAAGAGCTTTCCGCGACGAGGCGACCTTCGAGAAGTCAGGCGTGGCGATGAAAGCCGCCTTTCGAGGCAGCGAGCTCATCCGCTTGGCCAGCCGTTTCCAGTCAGCGGGCCCCAGATATTCGCGCTCCGCCTCCCTGCGGCCGGCCGCCTCCTTGATCGTGCTCAGCCAGCTATCGGCGTGGCCCGAAACGCCTGCGTCCGCGATCCAGTGCGCGCGCTGGCAATAATCCGGCAGCGCCGCCCGCTGGACCCGCTTGCCTCCCAATGCGATCCGTTCGGACATCGGGTCGATGTGCAGTTCCTCCGCGTCGAACACGACGTCGTGCTCGTCCGGATCGACACCTGCGATTCTGCGGATCACGCCACCGGAATGCTCAATTCTGAACGGCCCCAGCGCGCCCGCGGGAAATACCTCGAACGTCATTCCGTGGAACAGAGCGCTGCCGGGATAATCCGCCTCTTCGTCGAGATCGTATCCCAAAGCTTCCAGACGATCCTTGAGTTCCTGCTCGGAATAGCCCGCCCCCACCGTCAGGCTGATGCTGAGGCGCGCCGAGCTGGCGGGCAACGGCAACCGCTCCATGATCGCCTCCGCCGTCGATACCAGGAAGACCGGCTTCTTGCTCCTGGCGAGGCGCCTCAACACCGAACTGCGCCTGCCGGCGATCTCTCGTGACGGCTCCAGCCCGTCAAAGGGCAAGGTATTCAGCCGCGGGAACACCAGCACCTCGACCGAGGGATCGAGCGAATGCAGCACGCTGCCGAGGCGCTCGGCCCTGTTCTCGCTTTCTGCAAGGAAAACGATGCCGTCCCGCCCGGACTTCTTCCACTGCTCGAGAAGATGGAGCGCCAGCATGCCAAGCGGTGAGGAAGACGAGATCCCGGAACGCGCCGATCCCTTGCTTTTCTTCTTCGCGCCAGCAGCAGCGCGGGCCTTCTTGGTATTCGCCACGTCAGATCCGTCGTTATGTCGTGAGTGCGATCGCCCGTTGACCTGCGTCTCCGGGCGACTCGGGGGCTTGTCGCCCGCCGCCATGGAAACGAAAGCGGCACAATTTTCCAGCTTGGCCGACCCAATCCGCCGAAATGGCGGCAGAGGTTCGACCGGAGAGAAGGATTTCCTTTATTAAAATCAACGGCTTGTTTGCTGGCTGGGGCGGGAGGGATCGAACCTCCGAATGGCGGAATCAAAATCCGCTGCCTTACCGCTTGGCTACGCCCCAACGCGCCGATCGAAGGCCACGTCGGTCTATAGGGTGAGTCCCGCCATTTCAACAGGGCGGCGATCGAAAAGGCACGAAAGCCGCAGGTTGATGACGGTACTCTTATTATAGGGCGACGCCGCGGTGGCCGAAACAGACCGTGCGACGTCCGTTCGGACTGTTGAGAGGCCGCCGGTTTCATGGGATGACAATTTGCAAACGCCTCGTCGGGAGTAACGCCATGACCTACCGTGCGCCGATCAACGATATCCTGCTGTCCCTCAATCACGGTGCGGGGCTCGCTGCCGCCGTGGAGGCCGGCCACTACGGCGATTTCGACGGCGACATCACCGCTGCGGTGCTGGAAGAAGCCGGCAAGTTCGCCTCCGATGTGCTGGCGCCGCTGAATCGTGTCGGCGACGAGCACGGCATCAAGCTCGACAACGGCAAGGTGACGACCGCGCCGGGCTGGCCCGACGCCTATCAGCGCTGGACCGCCGCGGGCTGGAACGCGGTGTCGGGGCCGGAAGCGTTCGGCGGCCAGGGCCTGCCGCTCGCGGTCAACGCCGCCTGCACCGAGATCTGGAGCGCATCGAACGTCGCCTTCGGCCTCTGCCCGCTGCTGACGCTGTCGGCGATCGAGGCGCTCGATGCCCATGGCAGCGCCGAGCTGAAGAAGATCTATCTCGAGAAGCTGGTCACCGGCGAGTGGACCGGCACGATGCAGCTCACCGAGCCCAATGCCGGCTCCGACGTCGGCGCGCTGCGCACCCGCGCCGAACGCGCTGATGCCGGCACCTATCGCATCAAGGGCACCAAGATCTTCATCACCTATGGCGAGCACGACATGACCGACAACATCGTGCATTTCGTGCTCGCACGATTGCCCGATGCGCCCTCGGGCACCAAGGGAATCTCGCTGTTCCTGGTTCCGAAATTCCTGGTCAATGCCGACGGCTCGCTCGGCGAGCGCAATGACATCCATGCCAGCGGCGTCGAGCACAAGCTCGGCATGCACGCATCGCCGACCTGCACCATGACGATGGGCGATAAGGGTGGCGCGATCGGTTATCTGATCGGCGAGGAAAACCAGGGCATGCGCTGCATGTTCACGATGATGAATCAGGCCCGCCTCGGCGTCGGCCTCGAAGGCGTCGGCATTGCCGACCGCGCCTATCAGCAGGCGCTGGCCTATGCGCAGGAGCGCCGGCAAGGCAAGGCTATCGGCCACAAGGGCGATGGGATGGATCCGATCATCGTGCATCCCGACGTCAAGCGCATGCTGATGCAGATGCGCAGCATGACGGCCGCGGCGCGCACGATCTGCTACGCCACCGCGGTCGCGCTCGACGTTTCGGTGCGCGCCAAGGACGCCAAGGTGCGCGCCGAGGCAGCGGCCCGCGGCGCGCTGCTGACCCCGATCGCCAAGGCCTTCTCCACCGACATCGGCAACGAGGTCGCCTATCTCGGCGTGCAGATCCATGGCGGCATGGGCTTCATCGAGGAGACCGGCGCCGCGCAGCATTATCGCGATGCCCGCATCACCTCGATCTACGAGGGGACCAACGGCATCCAGTCGATCGACCTCGTCACCCGCAAGCTCGGCGCCAATGGCGGCGCCTCGGTCTGGGCGCTGCTCGACGAGCTCGCTGCCGTCATCAAGCAGGTCGAGACCTCCAACGATCCGGCATTCGGCACCACGGGCGCCAAGCTGCGCGACGCGCACGCCGCGCTGGAGCGCACCAGCAAATGGCTGCTCGAGCGCCTCGCCTCGGCGCCGAACGAGGCACTCGCCGGCGCAACGCCCTATCTGCGGCTGTTCGCCGCAACCCTCGGCGGCTGCATGCTCGCCGGCGAGGCACTGGCCGCCAAGGCGAACGGCGAAGCCGAGCCGCAGCGCTACGTCGCGCTGGCGCGCTTCTTCGCCGAGAACATCGCCGTGCAGGCGCCGTCGCTGGAAAAGACCGTGACCGAGAGCGCCGAGGCGGTGACCGGCGCGGATGCGGTGCTGGCGGGGTAAGATACTTTCCACCGTCATTGCGAGGTGAGAGGGCCCAAAGCGCTGTGCTCGCCAAGGGTCCTCCTCGCTCGTTTGATGCACACGACGTGCCTCATCACAACTGTCGTCCCTGCGAAAGCAGGGACTTATAACCACAGCCTTACGAGCTGTGGCTCCAGCTTTGCAAACCAATCGGCATTTCTGGTTATGGGTCCCGGGTCGCGCTTCGCTTGCCCGGGACGACATCGAGTTTTGCGTCTACCGCCGAATCATACGTTTTGTCAGCGGTCCGCGCGAAACGCGCGAAACTCCTCGGGGCCGTCGAGCAAGTCACGCTTGCGAGCGGCCTGATCGAACTGGCTGGCGGCATGATCCGCCATTGCGTTAATGGCCGTGCCGGCCAGGTTTTGCGCACGTCGCCGTCGGTCGTCGTGCCGCGATCGAACATTCCGATCCACGGCTCGCCGACGACAGATCTCATCGGAGATGCGTTCCTGGAGGCATCCGTTGCCTCGATAAGATCGCCGCGTCATCTTGCACGATCCTTCCAGCAGGATCGGTACGGGCTAGGTCTCCCGTGTGCCGCCTGCTTGCTGTGGCGATTGTGGTGATTGCCTTGGCGCCGAAGGTTTGGACGCCGGGAACTTGGGCTTCCGCGGAGGAGCCGCGATCAATCCATCCCGTATCGCTTGCTTGCGGGCAAGCTTGCGGGCTCGCCGCACGGCCTCGGATTTCTCTCGAACCCTTTTTTCCGATGGCTTTTCGAACGATCTGCGGCGCTTCATCTCTCTGAAGACGCCCTCGCGCTGCAACCTCTTCTTTAGAACTCGAAGCGCCTGGTCGATGTTGTTGTCCCTGACAAGAACCTGCAACGGATCACCTCTCTCGCGGTACAACGCACATTGAGTGAACAATACGAGAGCCCGCTCTATCAGCGACAGAGCGGGCCGCACCGCCATTCCAGTACATCCGTGGAACGGCAGCCGACCAACAACGTCGCGGAAGCTTCAGCCGCGGTGCTACAAGCACGCGTCCTCGCTTTCATCCGACGATGTCTTTGGAAAAGGGTCCCACCGGGACCGATCTACAAGGCTCAAGGCCAGTCGATCTATTGAAGCTATGCACTTATCTCGGCTATGCAAGACACAATCGCAAATCGTGAGAATTATGTCCGACGGTGCAAGCAACGCCGAGATCATGGCTGAACGGTGATGGCGAACACGAAAAGCGGTTCCCCAAATCTGCATCGTTGCCGAGTAGCAAATTCGCTCCAACAGGCGCAGAGTGCGGCGCTGCCGCATGATCTTGGAGCGCCGGCACTCGAGAGCCTGGGCAGCTCCCGTCACAAAAGGGAGCCGCAAATGGCAACCCGCTTCTATTTCGATATCCGCAACGGCGAGGAACTCTATGCCGACAGACAGGGCATCGAGCTACGCGACGAGGAAACTGCCGCGCACGAAGCGATGCAGTCACTGCTTAGCATAGCCAAAGACAACCCGTCTTTGGACAAGCAAAGGCTGCTGGCGTTCGAGGTCCGCACGGACGAAGGGCCATTGTTTCAGGTCAGTCTCAGTCTGGGCATAACGAGGTGCTAGGGCGTTGGCGCGCAACCAACTCAGGAATTCGAGCGGCGAATGCGCCATGCAATCCGCACTTCAAGCACGGGCCCGTCGTCGTCCCGGACTTCGATCGCAATCTGATCGAAATTGTGACCGCGAACGGAATCGCGAACCATGTCGGCCAAAGCACGCGCGGCTTCTTCTTGAACCGCCGCGAGATCGGACAGCACCAGACCTTCCTCGTCGAGGGCCAAGCCGCAACCGTCACGGAGATCGAAATAGTACTTCATCGCCATGATAATATGGCCCGGCTCTCGATCGTTCCTGCCGACCTTGCGAAATGTGGCGACGAAGTTCGATGCAGACGGCGAGAGTCGCCCTGGAGACGCTGCTTCCCATAGCGATCCCAGCGTGGCGGTCGAAAAACAGGGCAGCTTCAGCGACGTGATCGAGGATGCGGGGAGTGCGCAGCTCAGCGCACGATACGCTTGATCCGTTTGGTCCTCTTGGCCGCGGGCGCTGATGGTGCAGGTCCAGCCTGCGCGGCGGCCTCGGCGTCACGCGCTTCACGGAGAGCCCGCAGACGCACCATGTTCTTGCGCACGGCGATCGCATCGCGCTCGACCTCGGCGATTGCCTGCGCACCGGCCTCGGCGGCAAGCCGCTGGCGCTGGGCCTTGGCCAGGCGCTCGGCGGAAAGTTCTTCCGGCTTCTTGGCCATGAGCGAATGAGCCCTTTGAAAAGCACGAGACCCGCTCAACCCATCAGGGGATCGAGCGGGCCGCAGCTGTCATCCCAGTACATCCGTGGAATGACAGGTCGATTTCAAGCCAGCCGAAGATCTTCGGCGCTGGTCTTGCCACGCATCTTGTCGACCTTGAGTTCGAACGACAACTTCTGGCCCTCGGCGAGACCGCCAAGTCCGGCCCGCTCGACAGCGCTGATGTGAACGAACACGTCATTCGTGCCATCATCGGGCTGAATGAAACCGAAGCCTTTCTGGCCGTTGAACCACTTCACAGTACCTGTAGGCATTTGTCTTCTCCAAAGCGGACGCACGTGAATTCGCGCTTGGTCCGCATCATCCTTCAACCGACGATGTTCTTTGGAAAAGGGCCGCTTTGACCATTCAACAAGGCACAACGGCAAATCGAACGCCGCAAGCATACACACTTAATCCGCTAGGGCAAGCTCAGAAGCGCCGTCGATCGGGTGAGCGGAATTACACCGAGCTGTCGTTCCGATAAACCGAACCATGTTTCGGGTAAGGGCTTGCGCCGTCGGGGAACTCAGTGATTGATGACGCGGGCACAAATCGCAATATTCAACCACCCGGACTTTTCGCCTTGCGTGGAACTCGCCTTGCGCGGGACTGAACGCTTGCTCTTGCTACAGCCGGCTCCGTGGGGCGCGTGATCGGAAACGTCTTCCGCATATGCGCTGCCAGCATTGCACAGTAGTCAGTCGCGAAACGAGGCAACGGACGCCGCTTGTCCCATGAGATGGTCAGGGGCTCCTGCAACACACGGCGCCTGTGCGTGAGACCGACAATCCTTAGTCCGTAGCGCCAGCACTGAAGCTGGGAGGGAACGATCGCGACGCCGTGCCCCGCCTCGGCCAGTGCCAGCAAGGTGTGCGGACTGCGACTCTCGAACGTGATCTTCGGTTTCAGCCCCGCCATACGGCTTGCTGCATCGAAAGCACGCCGAAATCCGAACCCGCTGTCCAGCAGCAGCAACGGAAGTTCGGCGAGGTCAGCGATCTCGATCGTGCGACGGGGACCAAGTGGCATCGACGGATGGCAAGCAGCCAGCAACTGTACCGATCCAAGCGGAAGACTGCCGAAGTGCTGTTCATTCAGTCTGACGGCGTGCAGCAAATTTTGGCCGAGATGAACTTCCCCGCGTTCGAGCATCGCCAATATCTCGCTGCCCGTCCCCTCCCTGATCCTGATCTCGACCCTGGGATATCGCTCCGCGTAGCGGTGGAGAAATTCCGACAGCACGCTCTCGATGTGTTGCGGCGAGCCAGCGATCCTCAGGACCCCGGTATCTCCTTGACGGAGCAGCTGAGCCTGCTCTTTCAGTGAACTGACACTGTTGAGCAGCAGACGGCAGCCCGCAATCAACTGCTCGCCTTCGCCAGTCAACAGAAGCCGGCGCCCGACGCGGTCGAAGAGCTGCAAGCCGAGCTCCCGTTCGAGACCGATGATTTGCCTGGACAGGGCGGGTTGGGCGACACGCAACCGCAATGCAGCCTTTGAAACGGTGCCGAGCTCGGCCACCGTCAGGAACGTGAGGGCCCGTTGGAGGTTCATGCTCGCTTATACCATTCAAGCATAAGACTTGAGAAAATATATGTATTGGACGTATTTCGAAGCCTCGTGGAAAGTCCTGTCAGGCTGCGGCTTGCGGCACCCGGCACTGCAGCGGAGGAGGCTCCCATGAATTCTGGAGGCAAGATGGCTCTGGTCATGTTGGGTTGTACCGCGATCGGCGCTCTTGGCAGCGAAGCACTGCATGGCGAAGCGAGGCCGCCCGCCTATTTGATCGGCCAGATCGAGGTCACCGATCCCGATGGTTATGCCAGGGAATATCTCCCGAAAGCGAAGGAGATCATCAAGGCACATGGCGGCAAGCTGATTGCGGCTGCAGGCGCGGCGGCAACCGGTTCGCAGGTCGTTG
Source organism: Bradyrhizobium sp. UFLA06-06 (assembly GCF_054820065.1). Taxonomy (NCBI): domain Bacteria; kingdom Pseudomonadati; phylum Pseudomonadota; class Alphaproteobacteria; order Hyphomicrobiales; family Nitrobacteraceae; genus Bradyrhizobium; species Bradyrhizobium sp. UFLA06-06. The sequence continues at coordinate 26,128 of NZ_JADFUD010000027.1, read as the reverse complement.
CCGTTGATGGAAATCCACCCAAGCGCGTCGTCCTCTATATGTATCCGAGCATGGAGGCGCTTTGGGCCTGGCGGCACGATCCAGCCTACGTGCAGGTTCGGGCCGTCGGCGAGAAATACGCCAGGTACCACACATTTGCAGTCGAGGGCTCTGTCGCCAATTAGCCCTCATCACGCCGTCGATCGCAGCGACCTGCAAGGTGCGCCACCTAATTCCGAAACACCAGGCAGCGCCCGCCGACTGCCTCTAATCGGGCGCACAGCTGGTTAGCCCGCTCACGGCTCGTCTCGGCGACCCGGAGCAGATACCAGGTGGCCGAGCCTGGCCCGGCCATGCGCGATCTCAGAACGAGCGGTGCGCGATCGCCGAGCACGGATGCAAATCGTTTCTGAAGTTGCTGGTAGTCGGCGAGGACCCTCGATTGCGATGGGCCGCCGGCTAATTGTAGTCCCCAGGGTCCCCACGCAGCTTGCTGTGCGATTGTCACGGACTCTCTTGGGCCCGCGGGAAGCGCCCGAACGAGCATGCCGCGCACGATGTCGCCGCAGGCCACGGCCGCGTCGGTGTGGACCCGATCCTCAAGCGAACCCTGCGCCCATTCCTCGGCGGACTTGCCGGTGATGATCCGGACATAGGCGCGTGTTTCGCCGGGCAGATTTCCACGTCCCGCCAACCAATCCTGAACCCGCCGCGGACCACCATTATAGGCAGCCGCCGCAAGACCGAGATTGCCAAACTGCTCGCGCAGCTCGCGGAGCCAGCGCGCGGATTCCTGCAAGGCAGGCAATGGCTCGAATGGGTCGGCCAGACCGCGCCATCGCGCAGTGCCGGGCATGAACTGGGCGATCCCCTGGGCACCGGCCGAACTGACCGAGTTGGGATCGAAATTGCTTTCCTGCCAGATCAGCCGGACGAAGAAATCCGGCGGCAAGCCGCTCTCTAATGCAGCCTCCTCCAACGCCTTGCAGTATTGCTGCGGGCCATCGAGCTTTGGAGGCGACGGTGTGGCCGCCGGAGACAGAGCGGATGAGGATTGATGGTCGGACGCCGACGGAACGGCCTCAGCGTTGCGCACTCCGGCGTCGGTAACCGGACGAGACGTTTCGGTTTGCGATGTTTCTGTCTGCGCCGGCTCTGCGCGCTGCGCGGCGGGCGTCGCTGGATTGCTGAGAGGTTGGGCGCTTGCGACGGGGACAAACAGCAGCAGGCAAGCCGAGCCGATAAACGCTGGCAAAATCGATCGATGAACCCGCCGCGGCCTGAAAATCGACTGCATAAAGCGATCATCAAATTGGATGCATTCGCCGAATCATATCATCGGCGCCGACCGGGCGGCCAGAAAATTTGCTGCCTAGCGGTTGGACAGGCTCCCAACGATCGATGCGCGACGCGACAGTTCGATCCAGTTGCCATCGGGAGCGAGGATCATGGAGATCCGTGCGACCTCGCCGAGCGTCACCGGCGCAAGGCCTTCCCGCACGCCCTTGGCGCGCAGCTTGTCATGCACGGCGTCGATGTCGGCGACCTGCAGCGTGATGTAGCGCCAGCCGCGCGCCTGCCGGATCGGATCGACCGTCGCGGCAGCATCTTCCTTGAGCAGGATCAGGCTGTCGCCGAGGCGAAACGCCGGACCGCCCGACCATGATTGCCCGGCGAAGCCGAGGATGTCGCCGTAGAACCTGCAATGCGCGGCGAGGTCGCGCACCGCCATCGCGACGGCGATCTGGGTGATGCCGTCGTGTCCGGGCGCGACCAGGCAAACCCGGTTGCCATCGGGATCGTGCATGTGTTGCGGCGCTTCGACGCCCGCGCGCGCAATGATCAGTTCGCGATAGCCGCTCGGCGCCGCATCCGGCAGCGGCTCGACATGATGGTTGAGCTTGATGACCGAACCGTGCGCGTCGTGCCGATACTGCTTCTGCCCGCGGCGGATCGGCTGCACATGATCGAAGCGAAGTCCGGCATCCTGTTGCCAGAACCGCAGCATCGGCTCGAGATCGTTGGAGGAAAGGCCGACGTCGATCACGTTCTTTGCCAGTTGCATCTGCTGCCGCCCTGGGATGAAGTGCACCACGATGGATTAGCTATGCGAGGATCAAGTCACCAACGCAAGCACCACGATCACTGTGGCGGATCGGCCGGCTGGCCGCCGCGCCCGCCTGAAACAGTCAATCCAGTGAGGACCGATATGCAAGCAGGCCTCGTCCAGACTTTTCGCGCCTTTGCGTACAATAATGCCTGGGCCAATCATCGCCTGCTCACGGCCTGCGCCGGTCTCAGCCAGGCGGAGTTCGCCGCGGCGCGGACCGGATTCTTCCCGAGCCTGCAGGCGACGCTGAACCACATTCATGTCATCGACCTGTTTTATATCGACGCGCTCGAAGGTGGCTGGCTCGGCCCGAAGGCGTGGGCGAACGAGGTGCCCTACCCGTCGGTGGCGCAGCTGAAAGACGCCCAGCGGGCGATCGACCAGCGGTTGATCGTTCACTGCGATGCGCTGACGGCCGAACGGCTCGAGGACATCGTGAAGGTCAATCGCGACACCTCGGTGCAGACCGAGCGACGCGACCGCCTGTTGATGCATCTGTTTCAGCACCAGATCCATCATCGCGGCCAGGCCCATGCGATGCTGTCGGAGACCACAGTGAAGCCGCCGCAGCTCGACGAATTCTTCGCCGCCGGCGAAGCGCCGCTCCGGGCAGCCGAGCTCAGGGATCTCGGCTGGAGCGAAGCCACAGTGTGGGGCGGCTGAAGGCGAGGTTCCGCCCGCGATCGGGGGTTGTGGAACGGTTCCCGTTCCGGAACGAGGTCTTGAATCCGGGCGCTGCCACGCTCACCTGTCGTGAAACATGGGGAACTCTATCAATGCCATTCGCCAATCACCGGGGCCAGCGCATCCATTACACCGTCGAGGGGTCCGGGCCGCTGATCGTGCTGCAGCACGGTCTCCTGCTGGACGCCGCGAGCTGGAAACAATGCGGCGTGGTCGACGCGCTTGCCGATCGCTTTCGTGTCGTGTGCGTCGATTCGCTCGGACATGGCCTGAGCGACAAGCCCGCCGATCCAGCGCTCTATAATCAGGCGCAGCGCGCCGGCGACATCGTCGCCGTGATCGACGATCTCGGCGGCGAGCGCGCCCATGTGGTGGGCCACTCGATGGGCGGCTGGGTCGCAGTTGGTGTCGCCCGGTTTTTCCCGGCGCGGCTGGCGTCGCTGGCGATTGGCGGCTGGGACTTCCTCACCGGACTGCCGCGCGGCAATGCCGGCCCGCTGACCTATGGCGCCTTCATCACCTTTGCCCGCCGCACCGTGCCGGAGCTCGCCGAATGGGTGACGCCGGATCTCGAAGGCGGCGTGCGCGCCTGCTTCAATGCGCTCGGCCAGGTCGATGGGGCAAAGGACGCGGTGCTGTCCTCGCGCGTGCCGGTGCTGCTGTGGAACGGACAGGACGACGGACCGCATGCGCCGATGCAGCGCTTCGCCGCGGAGAACGGCCTCGACGCGATGTCGGTGCCCGGCGATCACCTCGGCGCACTGTTTCAGCACGGCGCCGCGATCGGCCGGGGCATCGGCTCGTTCGTCGGGCGCGGCTAGAGCGCTTAGGTAGAACAGCGCCCCCGACTCCGCTGTGCTCCCTCTCCCCGTTCTTCACGGGGAGAGGGTTGGGGTGAGGGGCCGTCTCCGCATATCCGGTGATAGTTGTCTTTATGGAGACTCCCCCTCACCCGGAACGCATCTAGCGATGCGTCATAGCTGAAGCTCTGCCTCAGCGTTCTTCTGAACGGCCGCCAACGGCGGCCTATGCCTCTCCCCGCATGCGGGGCGAGGTGAAGCGTTCCGCGCTAGACCGGCTCCGGCATCCCTGTGAGCAGCTTGTCGAGCGTGATCGGATAGTCGCGCACGCGAACGCCGGTCGCGTTGTGGACCGCATTGGCGACCGCGGCGGCGACGCCGCAGATGCCGAGCTCGGCGACGCCCTTGGCCTTCATCGGCGACGACATCGGATCGGTCTCGTCGAGGAAGATCATCTCCTGATGCGGGATGTCGGCATGGACCGGCACCTCATAGGCCGCGAGGTCGTGCGTGATGAACAGGCCGTGACGCTTGTCGACCACGAGATCCTCCATCAGCGCCGCGCCGACGCCCATGGTCATCGCGCCGATCACCTGGCTGCGCGCCGCCTTCGGATTGAGAATGCGGCCCGCCGCGCAAACCGCAAGCATCCGCCGCACCCGGATCTCCGCCGTATCGGCATCGACGCCGACCTCGACGAAATGCGCGCCGAAGGTCGACTGCTGGTAGGTTTTCGCGAGATCACCATATTCGATGGCATCCTCCGCGACGAGGTCGCCGCCGCCGGCGGCCTGCGCCAGCGGCACGCTGCGATTGCCGGAGCGGACCACGCCGTCGGCAAACACCGCCTCCTCGGAATTGAAGCCGAGCTTCTGCGCAATGGTCTCGCGCAGCTTGGTACAGGCGGCATAGACGCCGGCGGTCGAATTGTTGCCGCCCCACTGCCCGCCCGAGCCGCAGGACACCGGAAAGTCGGAATCGCCGAGCCGCACCGCGACCTTCTCGAGCGGCACGCCCATCATCTCGGCCGCAGTCTGCGCGATGATGGTGTAGGAGCCGGTGCCGATGTCGGTCATGTCGGTCTCGACGGTCACGATGCCGTTCTGGTCGAGACGAACGCGGGCCGCCGATTTGGTCACGAGATTGTTCCGGAACGCCGCGGCGACGCCCATCCCGACCAGCCAGCGCCCATCGCGGACCTCGCCGGGTTTCGGGTTGCGCTTGTCCCAGCCAAACCGCGCCGCGCCATCGCTCAGGCACTGCACCAATTGCCGCTGCGAGAAGTGCCGCTCCGGATGCTCGGGGTCGACCTGGGTGTCGTTGCTGATGCGCAGCGCGACCGGGTCGATGCCGAGCTTGTCGGCGAGCTCGTCGATCGCGATCTCGAGCGCCATCATTCCGGAGGCTTCTCCGGGCGCGCGCATCGCATTGCCCTCCGGCAGATCGAGCGCCGCAAGCCGCGTCGCCGTCATCCGGCTGGCGCCGGCATACAGCAGCCGCGTCTGGCTCACCGCCATCTCGGGCTCGCCGTCCTTGACGTTGCCGGACCAGCTCTCGTGGCCGATCGCGGTGATCTTGCCGTCGCGCTCGGCGCCGATGCGGATGCGCTGGATCGTCGCCGGTCGATGCGTCGTGTTGTTGAACATCAGCGGACGTTGCAGCGCGACCTTGACCGGCCGGCCGGCTGCGCGGGCGCCGAGCGCGGCGAGCAGCACCTCGGCGCGCAGGAACAGCTTGCCGCCGAAGCCGCCGCCGATATAGGGCGACACTAGACGGACATTCTCCTTGGGGATGCCAAGCGTCTTCGCCATGTCTTCGGCGCCCCAGGCGATCATCTGGTTGGAGGTCCAGACCGTGAGCTTGTCGCCGTCCCAGGCCGCGATCGAAGCGTGCGGCTCCATCATCGCGTGGCCCTGATCGGGCGTGGTGTAGGTGGCATCGAGCTGCACGGGCGCAGCAGCGAAGGCGGCGGCGAAATCGCCGACGGCGGTGTCGGCCGGGCCGCCGAATGACGGGTGCGGCGTGATGCCCTTGTCACGCTCCGCGGCGAGATCGAACTTGCCGTCGCCCTTGACGTAGTCGATCCGGACCAGTTGCGCCGCGGCCCGCGCCTGCTCGAAGGTCCCGGCGACGACGATGGCGACGGCCTGGTGATAATGCGCGATCTCGGGCCCGCCGAGCAGCGGCGCCGCATTGCGCTCGCCCTTGCCGAGCTTGCCAGCATTGTCCGCTGTGACGACGGCGAGCACACCCGGTGCAGCCTTCGCCGCCTCGAGATCGATCGAACCGATCCGCCCCTTGCCGATCGCCGAACCGACCACGTAGCCATAGGCCTGGTTGGCCGCGACGTCGTGCCGCTCATAGGCGTAAGGCGCGGTGCCGGTGGTCTTCAGCGGTCCCTCGATCCGGCTGGTCGGGTGGCCGATCACCTTGAGCTGGTCGATCGGATTGAAGGTGGCGGGATGTTCAAAACGCATGATGTCAGGCCCTCATCTTAAGCCTTCGTTTCAAGCTCTGGCCTCGCGCAGCACCACCGCCAGCGTTCGCTCGGCGAGCGGCAGCTTGTACGCATTGTCCTTGGTCGGCTTCGCATCGGCGAAGAGGCGCGCGGTGACGGCCTTGGCGCCAGCAGGCAATTCCGCCTCCGCCGCCTCGACGCGCCACGGCTTGTGCGCCACGCCGCCGAGCGCGACGCGGCCGGTGCCGTCGCGCTGCACGATCGCGGCAACCGAGACCAGCGCAAAGGCGTAAGAGGCGCGGTCGCGCACCTTGCGATAGGCCTGCGCGCCGCCGACCGGTTTCGGGAGCACCACCGCGGTGATCAGTTCGCCCGGCTCCAGGCTGGTTTCGATCTCGGGGCTGTCGCCGGGCAGACGATGCAGCTCGGCGATCGGAATGCTGCGCGTAGTGCCGTTGGGCCGCACCGTCTCCACGGTCGCGTCGAGCGCGCGCATCGCCACCGCCATATCGCTCGGATGGGTCGCGATGCAGGCATCGCTCACACCGACCACCGCATGCTGGCGGCTGAAGCCGCCGATCGCGGCGCAGCCGCTGCCGGGCTTGCGCTTGTTGCAGGGCAAATTGGTGTCGTAGAAATAAGGACAGCGCGTCCGCTGCAGCAGATTGCCCGCGGTCGTCGCTTTGTTGCGCAACTGGCCGGAAGCGCCGGCGAGCAGCGCGCGCGACAGCACGCCATAGTCGCGCCGCACGCGTATATCGGCGGCAAGATCGGTGTTGCGCACCAGCGCGCCGATCCGCAGGCCGCCGTCCGCGGTCTCCTCGATGCGGTCGAGCGCCAGGTCGTTGACGTCGATCAGATGCGCCGGCGTCTCGATCTCGAGCTTCATCAAGTCGAGCAGATTGGTGCCGCCGGCGATGAACTTGGCGTTCGCGGTGCCGGCGGCGGCTGCGGCCGCCGCGCCCGGCGAGGCGGCGCGCTCATAGCTGAATGATCTCATGCGCTCCTCCCGGCGACCTCGCTGATCGCCTCGGCGATGTTGGAATAGGCGCCGCAGCGGCAGATGTTGCCGCTCATGCGCTCGCGGAGCTCGGCATCGGTCAGTCGCACCGGCGCATTCAGATCCGCCGTGACATGGCTCGGGATGCCGGCCTTGACCTCGGCAAGCACGGCGACCGCCGAGCAGATCTGGCCGGGCGTGCAATAGCCGCATTGATAGCCGTCATGCTCGACGAACGCCGCCTGCAGCGGATGCAGCCCGTCCGGCGTGCCGAGGCCCTCGATCGTCGTGATCTCGTCGCCCTGATGCATCACGGCGAGCGTCAGGCAGGAATTGATCCGCCGCCCGTCGACGAGCACCGTGCAGGCGCCGCATTGGCCGTGGTCGCAGCCCTTCTTGGTACCGGTCAAATGCAGGTGCTCGCGCAGGGCATCGAGCAGCGTGGTCCTGGTGTCGAGCTCGAGCTGGTGGGTTTCGCCGTTCACGTCAAAGGATACTCTCGTCATCACGGGCGCTCCGGTCGGGGCAGATTGGGCGGCCGCAGGCGGAGGCGTCGCGATCGACGACGCCGCAAGCGAGGCGGCTCCAACAATCAACAGATGGCGCCGCGATAGTTCCAAACGTCCGGAGATCTGCATGCCGCTGCTCTCCTCAAGTCAGCCGGACGCGGAACCACGACAACGACGTGTCGAGGTCTGCTCGGCCTGTCAGCAAAGGGGGGAATGCCGCGAACGGCGGAATGTTTCTCGCGGGGAAGTTAAACTCGTCGCGAGCGCCGCGGCGGCTCCTGGGAGGCAGCAGCGCCATCAGGCGCGGGCGGCCTGCGCGGCAGCATCGTCGTACAGGTCCGGCCTACGACCAACGTCCCCTGCCCGGAGTCGCGAAATTCCGGTTAGCTGCATTGCGCCGTCCTCATGCTCGCCCACGGGGAAAAGCGGCCCGGAACACGCTGGAGCTCTTGGGGCTTGCACCGGATCATGTAGGATGGCGGTACGACCTCCACCGGCGACGATGCCGGCCGACCCTGGGACCGCTCGATGACCGCGCATGTCATAGTGACCGACGAAGCCGCCACGCGCGTGATCCGGCTGCGCAGGCCCGAGAAGAAGAACGCGATCACCCAGGAGATGTTTCGCGCGATCAGCGACGCGATCGACAAGGCGCAGAACAATCCGAATATCCGCTGCCTGATCATCACCGGCGGCTCCGGCGTGTTCACCGCGGGCAACGACATCGAGGACCTGCTCGCGCAGGGCACCTCGACCGGCGAGACGCCGCCGGCCTCCGACCTCGTCAAGTTCCTGTATTCGCTGGCCCACAATGTGAAGCCGATCATCGCCGCCGTCGACGGCGTCGCGATGGGCATCGGCACCACCATGCTGTTTCACTGCGACTATGTGCTCGCCAGCAAGACCGCGCTGTTCTCGACGCCGTTCTCCAATTTCGGCCTGGTGCCGGAAGGCGCCTCAAGCCTGTTGATGCCGCGCATGATGGGCCACCAGCGCGCCTTCGCGATGCTGGTGATCGGCCGCACCATGTCGGCCGACGACGCCCGCGTCGCCGGCTTCGTCAACACCGTGGTGGCGCCGGGGCACGCCGAGGTGGAGGCGCACAAGGTGGCGCGCGAGATCTGCGCGCTGCCGGCCGAGGCGGTGGCGATCTCGCGGCGACTGATCCGGCTGCCGCCGGAGGACGTCACCCGCCGCATCGAGCAGGAGAACCATCTGTTCAGCGAACGGATGCGCTCCAAGGAAGCTGTCGAGGCGTTCAAGGCATTCATGGCTCGCCCGAAGGATTGAAACGAAGCGTCGCAAAATTGTAGTGGCGCGGCGCCATGATCCCGTGCTCCATGGACAGGTCATGAGACAGCCCCGCCTTTCCCCTCTCGCCGCGCTCTGCGCGTTCGGAGTGGCCACAGCAAGCCCCTGTCTGGCGCAGGCCGCGGAGCCGGTGAGCCTGCGCATTCTCGCGATCAACGATTTCCACGGCTATCTGCGGCCGCCGCCGGGCGGCATCCGCATCACCGATCCCACTGACGCGGCCAAAAAGATCATGGAGCCCGCCGGCGGCGCCGAGCGGATGGCCACCGTCGTCAAGCAGCTGCGCGAGGGCCACAAGAACAACATCTTCGTTGCGGCCGGCGACCTGATCGGCGCAAGCCCGTTCCTGTCGGCGATGTTTCACGACGAGCCGACCATCGAGTCGCTCTCGCTGATGGGACTTGCGATCTCCTCGGTCGGCAATCACGAATTCGACGAGGGCAAGGACGAGCTGCTGCGGATGCAGAATGGCGGCTGCCATCCGGTCGACAAATGCCAGGGGCCGCACCCGTTCACAGGAGCCAAATTCCGCTATCTCGCCGCCTCTACGATCGACAAGGCGACCGGCAAGCCGGTGTTTCCGCCCTACGAGATCAAGCAGTTCGACGGCATTCCGGTGGCCTTCATCGGGCTGACGCTGAAGAACACCCCGAACCTGGTGTCGCCGGCCGGCGTCGCGAGCCTCGACTTCCGCGATGAGGCCGAGACCGTCAATGCGCTGGTCCCCGAGCTGAAGGCGAAGGGCGTCGAGGCGATCGTGGTGCTGATCCACGAAGGCGGCTTTCCGACCGGCGACTATAATGAATGTCCGGGGATCTCCGGACCGATCGTCGACATCGTCAAGAAGTTCGATCGCGCGGTCGACGTCGTGATCTCCGGCCATACCCACCAGGCCTATGTCTGCGAGATCGATGGTCGGCTCGTCACCTCCGGCGACAAATACGGCACCCTGGTCACCGCGATCGATCTTCAGCTCGATCCGAACAGCCATGACGTGATCAGCGCCAGGGCCGCCAACACCATCGTGCGGATCGCCGGCACCGCCAAGGATCCCGAGCAGAGCGCGCTGCTGGAATCCTACGACCGGCTGGCCGCGCCGATCGCGAGCCGCGCGGCAGGCTCGGTCACCGAAACGCTGTCGCGTACGCCTGCCGAAACTGGCGAGAGCCCGCTCGGCGACATCGTCGCCGACGCGCAGCTGCTTGCAACCAGCGCTGAGCCGAATGGCGGCGCGGTGATCGCTTTCACCAATCCGGGCGGCGTGCGCACCGACATCGTCAAGCGCGAGGACGGCGCTGTGACCTATGCCGATATCTTCGCCAGCCAGCCGTTCCGCAACCAGCTGGTAACGATGACGCTGACCGGCAAGCAGCTCAAGGACGCGCTGGAGCAGCAATGGGCCGATCCGAAGCGGCCGCGCGCCCTCCAGGTCTCGAAGGGGTTCTCCTATGCGTGGGATGCGAGCAAGCCCGATGGCGCGCGCATCATCGCCACACGGATGTCGCTGGACGGCAAACCGATCGACCCGGCCGCGAGCTACCGCGTCACCGTGAATAATTATCTCGCCGAGGGCGGCGACGGCTTCACGGTGTTCAAGCAAGGAACCGCGCAGCAATTCGGCATCTACGACGTCGATGCGCTCTATACCTACTTCAAGGCCAACAGCCCGGTGGGCCCGACGGCAGGCAAGCGGATCGAGCGGATCAATTGAGCGAGGTGTGGGGGTGGCGTACGCAGCCCCTCGCGTCGTTGCACGCGGAGCGGAGCAATCCATTATCTCCGAGCATGCGGCAGCATGGATTGCTTCGCTCTGCTCGCAATGACGCGGAAAACGCCCCGGCTTTGAAGGGACGGGAACGGAGATGATGTCGGCCCTTTCCGGAACGCCGCTAACGGCCTAGATTAGGGCCTGCTCTTGCATGATCTTGGTCGGAAAACCGCTGCGCACTTTTCCGGATCATGCGTCCTCGCACGCGCATCCATTGCGCCGGGAATTTGCATGACACTGCTTCTGACGCATTCCGCCTGTCTCGACCACCTGACCCCTCCCGGACATCCCGAACGCCCCGACCGGCTGCGGGCGGTCGCCGAGGTGCTCGGCGAGGATCGCTTCAAGGCACTGGTGCGCGATTCCGCCCCGGAAGGCGACCTCGACACCGTGCTGCTCTGTCACGGCGAGCACTATGTCAGCGAACTCCGCCACATCGCGCCGACCTCCGGCATGATCTATATCGACGGCGACACCTCGATGTCGCCGGGCACCTGGGAAGCAGTGATGCGCGGCGTCGGCGGCGCGGTGGCCGCCACCGATGCGGTGATGGAGGGCAAGCATCAAAACGCCTTCGTCGCGGTGCGCCCGCCCGGGCACCACGCCGAGAAATCGACGCCGATGGGCTTCTGCTTCTTCGACAATGCCGCGATCGCCGCCCGCCACGCGCAGCGCAAATACGGCATCAAGCGCGCCGCGATCATCGATTTCGACGTCCATCACGGCAACGGCACGCAGGATATCTTCTGGGCCGACCCGACCGTGATGTATTGCTCGACGCACCAGATGCCGCTGTTTCCCGGCACCGGGGCTGCCGGCGAGCGCGGCGAGCACGACACCGTCGTCAACGCGCCGCTGGCGCCCGGCGACGGCGGCGCCAAGTTCCGCTCCGCTTTCGAGAACCTGATCCTGCCGCAGCTCGAGAAGTTCTCCCCCGAACTCGTCGTCATCTCGGCGGGCTTCGACGCGCATCACCGCGATCCCCTGGCCTCGATCAACCTGAGGGGCGAGGATTTCGGCTGGGTCACGCGCAAGCTGATGGATCTCGCCGACAAGAGCGCCGGCGGCCGCGTCGTCTCCGTCCTGGAAGGCGGCTACGACCTGCAGGGCCTGAAAGAGTCGGTAGCATCTCACGTCACCGCATTGATGGACGGGTAAATCCCCGCCACAATACGCCCGCAAAAATTCGATTGATTCTGCGCCGGGGCGAGCATGGCCTGCGACAGGTCATGTTTGGACGACAAGATCAGGTTGCGATCTGATCCACGCAATCGGGAACGCAAGAATGGCCGACAACAGCCAAGCCGACGTGAAGAAGCTCTCCTTTGAACGCGCGATCGAGGAACTCGAATCGATCGTCAAGCGGCTCGAGGACGGCAAGGTCCCGCTTGAGGAATCGGTCGCGATCTACGAGCGCGGCGAGGCACTGAAACGGCGCTGCGAGGAACTGCTGCGCCAGGCCGAAGCCCGCGTCGACAAGATCACCACCGACGCCTCGGGCCAGCCGACCGGGACCGAGCCGCTCGACGTGCAGTAGCGCCACCGACCACCTCGATCGCGCGGCACGATGTCCGCCACGGCGGGCAATTGTTGCTGCCCATTTCCAGCAAACCGTAACCCCACGGGGCTCCCCGTGGCGGTCGTGTACGGCTGCGAATCAGGTTGAGCCGGCCCCGCTGGCTGCCGCCAAATTAGGCGAATTGGAACCCGGCCTCAGCCCAGCCATTGAAAAGGTTAGGTTTTTCAGTGCGGCGCATAGGAACCCTGCGCGCCCTATCGGGTTGGCTTTGGCTGCGGCTTTGGTGTAATGCTTCCAGTTCTATGGGCATTTGAGAGTGGCGGGCAGCCCGACTTTTCGGGCGGCATGCATCTCAAATGGTTCGACAAAACTGAACCGGGACGGGTGAAGAGCGACCAAGGTGATGCATATCACGTGGTCCAATCCGGAGTGAATCTAGGCTTACAACCAGGCACCGGCCTGCCGGGGCGGCACCCAGTGTCTGGCATTCGCTGCGCGGTGTGCGCGCCATCCCATCTCGCGTCGGGCGGTTCGTTCCGACAGGCAAAAATTGGAAATTCGCTGTGACCACATTTAGTAAGACGCCGCTTCTTGACACTATTCACACGCCCGATGACCTGCGCAAGCTGAAGGTCGAGCAGGTGCGGCAGGTTGCCGACGAGCTCCGCCAGGAAACCATCGACGCGGTGTCGGTGACCGGCGGCCATTTCGGCGCCGGCCTCGGCGTGGTCGAACTGACCACCGCCATCCACTACATCTTCGACACCCCGCGCGACCGCCTGATCTGGGACGTCGGCCACCAGGCCTATCCGCACAAGATCCTAACCGGACGCCGCGACCGCATCCGCACGCTGCGCACCGGCGGCGGCCTCTCCGGTTTCACCAAGCGCACCGAGAGCGACTACGATCCGTTCGGCGCCGCGCACTCCTCGACCTCGATTTCGGCCGGCCTCGGCATGGCCGTGGCGCGCGATCTCTCCGGCGGCAAGAACAACGTTATCGCCGTGATCGGTGACGGCGCGATGTCGGCGGGCATGGCCTATGAGGCGATGAACAATGCCGGCGCGATGAACTCGCGCCTGATCGTGATCCTGAACGACAACGACATGTCGATCGCCCCGCCGGTCGGCGCGATGAGCGCCTATCTGTCGCGCCTCTACTCCGGCAAGACCTATCGCTCGCTGCGCGAGGCCGCCAAGCAGATCAACAAGCGTCTGCCGAAGATCCTCGCCAATCGCGCCAACCGCGTCGAGGAATATTCCCGCGGCTTCATGATGGACGGCGGCACACTGTTCGAGGAACTCGGCTTCTACTATGTCGGCCCGATCGACGGTCACAATCTCGACCATCTGCTGCCGGTGCTGAAGAACGTCCGCGACATGGAGACCGGCCCGATCCTGGTTCACGTCGTGACCCAGAAGGGCAAGGGCTACGGCCCGGCCGAAGCCTCCGCCGACAAGTACCACGCCGTGGTCAAGTTCGACGTCGCGACCGGCACCCAGGCCAAGGCCAAACCAAATGCACCGGCCTACCAGAACGTGTTCGGCCAGAGCCTCGTCAAGGAAGCCGAGAAGGACGACAAGATCGTCGCCATCACCGCGGCGATGCCGTCGGGCACCGGCGTCGACATCTTCAACAAGGCGTTCCCGGACCGCACCTTCGACGTCGGCATTGCCGAACAGCACGCGGTGACCTTCGCCGCCGGCCTCGCCACCGAAGGCTACAAGCCGTTCTGCGCGATCTATTCGACCTTCCTGCAGCGCGGCTATGACCAGGTGGTCCATGACGTCGCGATCCAGAGCCTTCCGGTCCGCTTCGCGATCGACCGCGCCGGCTTGGTGGGCGCCGACGGCGCGACGCATGCGGGTTCGTTCGACAGCGCTTATCTCGGCTGTCTGCCGAACATGGTGATCATGGCTGCCGCCGACGAGGCGGAACTGGTCCACATGGTGGCGACGCAGGTTGCGATCAACGATCGTCCGAGCGCGCTGCGCTATCCTCGCGGCGAAGGCCGCGGCATCGAGATGCCGGAAGTCGGCGTTGCCCTGGAAGTCGGCAAGGGCCGTATCATCCGCGAGGGCAAGAAGCTCGCGCTGCTGTCGTTCGGCACCCGTCTTGCCGAGTGCGAGAAGGCGGCCGACGAGCTCGCCGCCCACGGCCTTTCCGCGACGATCGCCGACGCGCGCTTCATGAAGCCGCTCGACGAAGAGATGATCATGAAGCTCGCGCGCGACCACGAGATCCTGATCACGATCGAGGAAGGCTCGATCGGCGGCTTCGGCTCGCATGTCATGCAGTTCCTGTCGGACAACGCCATGCTCGACAGCGGCATGCTCAAGTTCCGCTCGATGATCCTGCCCGACGTGTTCCTCGACCACGACACGCCGGCGGCGATGTATGCCCGCGCCGGTCTCGACGCCAAGAGCATCGTTGCCAAGGTGTTCGAGACCCTCGGCAAGGACTACAAGACCGAGACCGTCAAGCTCGCCTAATCGTTACGGGCGGCGCTCACTGGAGCATTTTCGGTTCTGATTGAATCAGAACCGAAGCTCCAGGTTCTCGCTCGAAAACGCACCAGCCCCGGCACGTCCATGAAGATCTATCTGGCAGGTCCTGACGTGTTCCTGCCGGATGCCGTGGAGATCGGCCGCCGCAAGGCGGAGGTTTGCGCCTATCACGGGCTGACCGGGCTGTATCCGCTCGACAGCAGCATCGATCCCACCGCCGCCGGGGCCTCGCTCGCCATCTTCAAGAGCAACGAGGCGATGATGGAGTCTGCCGACGCCATCATCGCCAATTTGACGCCGTTTCGCGGCCCCAGTGCCGACGCAGGCACGGTTTACGAACTCGGCTACATGGCGGGACGCGGCAAACTGTGCCTCGCCTATTCCAACGATCCCACGTCCTACGCCAATCGCGTGGCGCGGCTGAGCCAAGTCGTGCCGGCATCCGACGGACGCCTGATCGATGCGGAAGGGCTGACGGTGGAAGAGTTTGGATTACCGGACAATCTGATGATGATGCACGCGCTCGACCTGCACGGCAGCCCGCTGGTGACCCCGCGCGAGCCGTCGGCCGACCTCTGGCACGACCTCACCTCCTTCGAGGCCTGCGTGCGGCTCGCTGCCGCGCAGCGCCGGCAGGCGGCGAAGTGACCAGAGCGGGCGACAACGACAACGACGCATCCGCCGGCAAGCGCATCGACGTGCTGCTGGTGGAACGCGGCCTGTTCGAAAGCCGGGCGCGGGCGCGCGCCGCCATCGACGCCGGCCTCGTCACCGCCGACGGCAAGCAGATCGCGAAGGCGTCCGAGATCGTCGCACCGGGCGCGGCCCTCTCGGCCGAGCCGGCGCATCCCTATGTCTCGCGCGGCGGCGTCAAGCTCGCCGGCGCGCTCGAGCACTATCCGATCGACGTCGAAGGCCATGTCTGCCTCGATGTCGGCGCCTCGACCGGCGGCTTCACCGAAGTGCTGCTCGCCAACGGCGCAAGCCTCGTGTTCGCCGTCGATGTCGGCCACGGCCAGCTGCATCCCTCGCTGCAGGGGCATCCGAAGATCGTCTCCATGGAGGCGACCGACATCAGGAGCTTCGAGGGCAAGCGCCTGCCGGCGCGGCCCGACATCGTGGTGATCGACGTCAGCTTCATCTCGCTGAAGCTGGTGCTGCCGGTTGCGCTGTCGCTGGCGGCCGCCCCGATGCATCTTTTGGCGTTGATCAAGCCGCAATTCGAGGCGGCGCGCAAACACTCCAAGCGCGGCGTCATCCGCAACGCGATGGTGCACCAGGAGATCTGCGACGATATCGCCGCCTTTGCCGCCTCGCAGGGCTGCACCGACATCCAGGTGTTCCCGTCCTCGATCTCAGGCGGCGACGGCAATATCGAATTCTTCCTCGGCGCGCGCCGTGGCTGAGCTTCTCACCATCGACCATGTCGGCCACCGCGGCGACGGCGTCGCGATCGAGGGATCGCAATCGATCTTCGTGCCTTATGCGCTGGCCGGCGAAACGGTCGAGGTCGACGACGTCCCGGGCAACCATCCCGACCGGCGGCGGCTGCTGCGGGTCGCGCAGGAAAGCCCCGAGCGCATCGCGCCGTTCTGTCCACATTTCGGCGTCTGCGGCGGCTGCGCGATCCAGCACTGGAACGACGCGCCCTACCACGCCTGGAAGCGCAACATCGTGGTCGAGACACTGGCGCAGGCGAAGATTGCAGCCGACGTCGCGCCACTGCTCGACGCCCACGGCGCAGGCCGTCGCCGCATCACGCTGCACGGGCGCATGGGCCCCCATGACGTCCTCAAGGTCGGCTACGCCGCGGCAGGTTCGCACGACATCATCCCGGTCGATCGCTGCCCGATCCTCGATCCTGCGCTCGACGGTGCGCTCGAGGCGGCCTGGGCCACAGCCGAGCCGCTGATCGCGATCGGCAAGCCGCTCGACATCCAGGTCACCGCAACCGTCAACGGCCTCGACATCGACGTGCGCGGCTCCGGCGCGCTGCCGACCAGCCTGATCACCACTTTGTCGCGAGTCGCGCAGAAGCACCGGCTGGCGCGGCTGACACGCCACGGCGAGCTGGTGCTGCAGCGCGGCTCCCCCGAGATTGCGATCGGAAAGGCGAAGGTCGTGCTGCCGCCCGGCTCGTTCCTGCAAGCGACCGTCAAGGGCGAGGACACGCTGGCCGCGCTGGTTCGCGAGCATTGCGGACGCGCCAAGCATATCGCCGACCTGTTTTGCGGCGTCGGTCCGTTCGCGCTGCGCCTTGCGGAGAAGGCGCGGATCGCGGCCTTCGACAGCGATGCCGGCGCCATCACCGCGCTGCAGAAGGCCGCGCAATCGACGCCGGGGCTGAAGCCGCTCAAGGCCGAGGCGCGCGACCTGTTCCGCCGCCCCTTGATGCCGCAGGAATTGCGCGACTATGACGCCGTCGTGTTCGATCCGCCGCGACAGGGCGCACAGGCGCAAGTCACCCAGCTGGCGGCGAGCAAGGTGCCGGTGATCGTCGCGGTGTCCTGCAACGCCGCGACGTTTGCGCGCGACGCGAAAATCCTGATCGACGGCGGCTACAAGATCGCAGCTGTCACGCCGGTCGATCAGTTCCGCCACACGGCGCATGTCGAGCTGGTGGCGCGGTTCGCGCGCTGACAGGACGCAGCGACGATCGCTGAGCGCGGGCGCTCCCGCTATAGTCTGCGCTCCATGTCCGACGATCCGCCGCTCGCACGCATCATTCCCGTTCTCGCCGCCGTACCGGGCGTCGCCGCCATCGTGCTCGGCGGCTCGCGGGCGCGCGGCACGGCGCATGACGCCTCCGACACCGATATCGGCCTCTGCTATCGGGATGGCGCCGCGCCGGATATCGATCGGCTGCGCGAAGCTGTAACGGGTCTGGTCGACGACCCCGCTGCTGCGCATGTCACGCCGGTCGGCGAATGGGGACCGTGGATCGTCGGCGGTGCCTGGCTCACGATCGGCGGCCGCAAGGTCGACCTGCTCTACCGCAGCATCGATCAGGTTTCCGCTGTCATCGATGCTTGCCGGAACGGCGAGATCAGCATGCACTACCAGCCGGGCCATCCGCACGGCTTCTGCTCGGCGATCTGGATGGGCGAGGTCGCGCTGTGCCATCAGCTGCACGATCCCGACGGCCTCGTCGCGGCGCTGAAGGCGAGGACCGCGCCCTACCCGCCGGCCCTCCGCGATGCGTTGGTGCGGCGCTTTCAATGGGAAGTGCTGTTCAGCATCGAGAATGCCGAGCTCGCCGTGCCGCGCGGCGACAGCACGCATATCGCCGGCTGCGCCCATCGCGCGCTGGCCTGTATCGCGCAGGTGCTGTTTGCGCTGAACGGGGCGTATCTGATCAACGAAAAGGGCGCGCTGGCGCAGGCCGCGAATTTTCCGGTGACGGTTCGCGGCCTCGCTGGTTGCGCCGCGGAGGTCTGGCGGCAGATCGGCGCGGCCGAGCACGCCGCCGCGTTGCAGACGTTGCGCGCGCTGGAGAGTGAGCTCCAGAAGATTTGTAGGGCGAGTTAGAACGGTCGGATGGGTAGAGCGCAGCGAAACCCATCATCCGCACCGCGGATATGAATTGATGGGTTTCGCTTCGCTCTACCCATCCTACGAGATCCACATGATCGGCTACCGCCCCCAGCGGTCCTGCCAGATCTTCTCGCCGATCAGGCAATTGACCCGCGGCTCCTTCTCGGCGGTCCGCATGATCGGGCGCTCGGGGGTGCGGCCGGCGACTTCGAGCAGCAGCTTGGTGCGGATCGCCTCCTTGAACTTCTCACGATCCTTGATCGTCACCACGAAGGAGCCCGGTCCGCCGATCACGCAGTCCTCGTAGTAATAGTCGAGATTCTCGATATCCATCGTCGAGTAGGACGGCTCCTTCACCATGATCGGCAGGCCATTGATGACAATGCCCTTGTCGAGCGCCGCATCGCGCGCGGGCGTGATCGGCGTGCCGTTGTTGTTGGGCCCGTCGCCGGAAATATCGATCACGCGGCGCAGGCCGCGATGCGGATTCTCGTCGAACATCGGGATCGCGAAATAGATCGCACCGGAGATCGAGGTGCGCGAGGCGCGGCGCACCGGCGTCTTCATGATCTCGGCGGCGACCGCATCGGCGGATTCAGGGCCGTCGATCACCCGCCAGGGGATGATGATCTTCTGATCGTTGGAGGCGGCCCATTCGAAATAGGTGATCGAGATCTTGCCGTTCGGACCGGCCTTCAGCGCCTGCAGGAAGTCCTTGGAGACGATGGCCTGCGCATAGCCCTCGCGCTGGATCGCGAGCTCGTCCATGTCCATCGAATAGGAGACGTCGACCGCGATGATCAACTCGATGTCGACGCTCGGTGTGGATTCCTTTTCAGCCAGGCGATGGCCTGGCTGGGTTCCCGGGCCGGGCGCGGCAACACCGGCCACATCGCCGCTGGCCAACATGCCCGCGACAAGCACCGCTCCGATCGAGACATACCAGCGCATTGCGGCCCTCCCGTCGTATGAGCGTCATCGTGACACGCAATTCAGGCGGCGAAAAGCGCAGATATCAGCTGTCCTTCACATTCAGGTTAGACGTCCACACTCAAGTCAGACTTCGCTTGTCTCGAATGCGGCGACACGCGCCGTGCCGTTGCCGCAATGACGCCGTGCAAATCGAACGGTTCCAAGCCGCGCCCGAAGACGGTATTCCTACGGGGCAATCGCGAGGGAGTGCGATGCCAGATACCGTCGTCAAGCCGAATACCAGGACGAAGACCAAGGTCGAGCGGCCGCGCCTGCACAAGGTGATCCTGGTCAACGACGACTACACGCCGCGCGAATTCGTCGTCGCCGTGCTGAAGGGTGAATTCCGCATGACCGACGACCAGGCCTACAAGGTGATGCTGACCGCGCATCAGCGCGGCGTCTGCGTCGTCGCTGTGTTCACTAGGGACATCGCCGAGACCAAGGCGACGCGCGCCACCGACGCCGGCCGAGCCAAGGGCTATCCGCTGCTGTTCACCACCGAACCCGAGGAATAGCGCGCCGGCGCCAGATTGCCGCGGGCCTTGCCACGTATTTTAGCGATCGCGGCGACCGGTGCTTTAGGGATCGCATGGTACCTACGCGGCATGTCCGTCGCGCTGCGCCAACAACTGTCCCTGCGGAAAACTCGCCCGGAGACCTCGTTCGGGCCGTTTCGCCCGTTGCCCGCCCTGCCCTGGCTGATCATGGCGGCGGCGCTGCGGATCGTCGGCTACGGCAATCTCGGCCTGATTGTGCCCGCGCTGGCGCTGGCCAACGCTTGCGTGCTGCTCGCCTTCTTCGCGACGGCACGGGACTCGATCCAGGCTTCCGGCGGCCGATCGTCGCTCGGCGAATTGACGCTGGCCGAGCAGATCAGGCTGTCGCTGTCGATCCTGTGGCGGATCGTGCTCGTGATGATCGTGGCGGCACTCGGCAGCGCCGCGATCGGCTTCTCGTCGTTTGCACCGTTTCTCTTGTCGGGCCTCGACGGCATGGCCTTCGATCAGGTCACCCATCTCGGCCGGTTCTGGAGTGCGGCGATCGCGGCGCTGGTGCTGCTGATCATCGTCAATGCAGAAGGCAATGGCGGCCGCGTCGCGCTGTTTGCCGCCGTCAAGGACCTTGGCCGGCACGCGCTCTGGCTTGGCGCGGCGGTGCTCGTGCTGGGCGCGATCAACGTTGCGCTGGGCTACGGGCAGGCGCTTGTGCGCACCGCGATCTGGGACTTCTGGCAAATCTCGATGGTGGGCCAGCCGCTCAAGAACCTGGTCTACGTCGTCTTCATCTTCGGCTTCGCGATGCTGCGGCTGTGGATCACATTGTCGATCCTGACCTTCGGCCTGAAGCAGTCTTACGCCCGCAGCGGCTAGCTAGCAGCAGCGACCGGCGCCTCGTCGAACAGGCCGTAGACCCGTTCGGCCTTGGCAAATCCCGCGATCGGAAACTCGCCGAGATCGCTCCAGCCGCCGTCGCTGATGCCGGCGAAGCGCTCCGAGGCCACCACGGTGCGGCCGAGACGGCCGGCGATCTTCTCCAGCCGCGCGGCGAGATTGACCGCCGGACCGATGCAGGTGAAGTCGAGCCGGTTGCCGCCGCCGATATTGCCGTAGAGCACGCGACCGAGATGCAGCGCGAGGCCGAAACGGAAGCGTTCGACGGCATCGCCGTTGGCGAATTGCAGCGCCTCGACGCCGGCACGGGACGCTCGCGCGGCCTCCAGCACGCGTGAGCAGACCTGCACCTCGTCACCGAGATATTCGTCGACCGGGAACACCGCGAGCAGGCCGTCGCCCATGAATTTGAGCACCTCGCCGCCATGGTCGCGGATCGCGGTGACCTGGCAATCGAAATAGAGGTTGAGGATCTCCACCACCGTCTCGGCCGGCAGGCGGTCCGACAGCGCGGTGAAGCCGCGCAGGTCCGACAGCCAGATCGCGGCATCCATCGTATCGGCATGGCCGCGCCGGATCTGGCCGCCCATGATGCGCTCGCCGGCCCGGTTGCCGACATAGGTGTCGAGCAAGAGCGAGGCGGTGCGGCGCAGGGTGATGATCTCGATATAGCGCGCCAATGGCACGGCGATCGACCGGATCGCATCGAGTTGCTCGTCGGTGAAACCGCCCGGCTGCCTGGTGGTCCAGCTCGAGGCATTGACGAAGCCGTCAGTATAGACCAGCGGCACGGCGATGTAGTCGGTGACGCCTTCGGCCTGCAGGTCCACGACGATCGGAAACCGGGCGCTTGCGGGATCGTCGAGCCGCGCGCGGACCTCAATGCCCTGCCTGAAGACGGTCGACAGCGGGCTGACGGCAAATTCCGGGGAGTCCAGGATGTTGTGATCGACGGTGCCGGTTTCGACCTCGGCGCCGGGCTTCCAGAAGAAATGGCGGCCATAGATCTCCGGATGCAGCGTGCGCACGAAGACGCCGATGCGCCACAGCGGCAATCCGGCCCGCACCAGCCGTTCGCAGCATTCCGCCATCATCTGCGGCGGGGTCGGCGCCGACCGCGCGCCGCCGATCATCCACTCGATGATGTCCCGAAGCTCCGACGCGTTCATGGCATTCCCCCAGGGCGGTCTGGCGACCGCCACTATATAGGGGATCAGCGCCCGGTCTGCCCGCGGTCGCGCAGAAAATGATCGGCCAGCACGCAGGCCATCATGGCCTCGCCGACCGGCACCGCCCGGATGCCGACGCAGGGGTCGTGGCGACCCTTGGTCAGGATGTCGGTATCGACACCCTTGCGGTCCACGGTCCGGCGCGTGGTCAGGATCGAGGACGTCGGCTTGACCGCAAAGCGCACCACCACCGGCTGGCCGGTCGAGATGCCGCCGAGGACGCCGCCGGCATGGTTGGACAGGAAACGCGTTCCGTTGTTGCCGGTCCGCATCTCGTCGGCGTTCTCCTCGCCCGACAATTCGGCGGCGCCGAAGCCGGCGCCGATCTCGACGCCCTTAACCGCGTTGATGCTCATCATCGCCGCCGCCAGGTCGCTGTCGAGTTTGGCGTAAATCGGCGCGCCGAGTCCGGCCGGCACGCCCTCGGCGACGACCTCGATGACGGCGCCGATCGAGGAGCCGCTCTTCCTGATGCCGTCGAGATAGCTTTCGAAGAACGCCGCCTTGTCCTTGTCGGGACAAAAGAACGGGTTGTTCGCAATCTCGTCCCAGTCCCACTTCTCGCGGTCGATCTTGTGCGGCCCCATCTGCACCAGCGCGCCGCGCACCTTCACCTCGGGCAGGACCTTGCGCGCGATCGCGCCGGCCGCGACGCGGGTCGCGGTCTCGCGCGCGGAGGAGCGTCCGCCGCCGCGATAGTCGCGCAGGCCGTATTTCGCTTCATAGGTGAAGTCGGCGTGGCCGGGGCGGAACTTGTCCTTGATCTCGGAATAATCCTTCGAGCGCTGGTCGGTGTTCTCGATCAGCAGCGCGATCGGCGTGCCGGTCGTCACCTGCACCCCGCTCTCCGGATGCGCCATCACGCCGGACAGGATCTTCACCGCATCCGGCTCCTGGCGCTGCGTGGTGAAGCGCGACTGGCCGGGGCGGCGGCGGTCGAGGTCGTGCTGGATCTCCTCCACGGTCAGGGGGATCAGCGGCGGGCAGCCGTCGACGACGCAGCCGATCGCGACCCCATGGCTCTCGCCGAAGGTCGTGACGCGGAACATATGGCCGAAGGTATTGAAGGACATGGCGTGTCGTAACGCGCAGGGTCGGCAGCGTCAAACGAGTTTCATGGCCCCAAAGACGCGGGTGGCCGGGCGCCCTTAACTATACTTCCGCAACCCCGCCGCGCCGAACACATAGACCGCCCCCTGCTCGATAGTGAGCTCGGCGGCCGAGGCCGTGGTCTCGAAGCCGAGCGCCACCATCAGCGCCCGCGCCGTGCCGCCATGGGCAACCGCGACCGTGTCTGCCGTCACCGAGCGATACCAGTCGGTCATCCGCACCTGGACGTCGACGTAGCTCTCGCCGCCGGCCGGCGACACCGTCCACTTCTCGGCCAAACGGCGGGCATACAGCGCGGGATCCGCAGCCTGCGCCTGCGCCAAGGTCGAGCCCTCCCACGTCCCGTAGCCGATCTCGCGCAGTCGCCTGTCGAGGGCGTAGTCGCCGGGCGGCAGGCCGAGCTCGGCGCGCACCAGCTCCATGGTGGCGCGCGCCCGGATCAGCGGGCTCGCGACGAACGGCACCGTCGTCTTGTCACGGCCGTCGCGCGCCAGGAGATCGGCGAGGATGCGCCCGGCATGCGCAGCCTGGGCGCGGCCGCGCTCATTGAGGGCGATGTCCTGCACGCCCTGGAGCCGGCCTTCGGCGTTCCACGCGGTCTCGCCGTGGCGGATGTAATAGATCGTCGGTACCGGCATTCCCGTAACGGCTGGTCCCTGCTGAGTGAGAGATGTCGGCCGCCTCAAGGCTTCCACGCTTCGAATTTTTTCGGCCCGGAGGTACACCAGCACTTCGGCCGGCGACAAGCCCAAATCGGCCGCAGCTTGGGCGGTATGCGCGCAGATCGGCGCAGACGGAATAGCCACGCCGCCAGGGTGTTATGTGGACAAGGCGGCTATCGCCGCAACCATCGAAGACTGGGATGCATGACCGCGTTTCGTCAAAGTGTCGAAGCCATGATTCCCGCGCTGCGCCGCTATGCGCGCGCGCTGGCGCGTGACACGGATATCGCCGACGATCTGGTGCAGGACACGCTGGTACGGGCGCTGCGCTCGGAGCGGCTGTTTCTCGGCGGCGACGTCAGGAGCTGGCTCTACACGATCCTGACCAATCTGAACAAGAATCGCCGGCGTTCGCTGGCGCGGCGGCCGGCGTTCGTGCCGCTGCTCGACAACAATGCCGACGCCAGCGGGACCGAGGCCGAGGGACGCGACATCGAGCGCGCGCTGTCGACGCTGGTCGAGGAGCAACGCTCGGTGCTGCTGCTCGTCATGCTGGAGGGCATGAGCTACCGGGAGGTCGCCGATATCCAGGGCGTGCCGATCGGCACGGTGATGTCCCGCCTCGCCCGCGCCCGCGCCCATGTCCGGGCTTCGATCGAGGGCCAGCGCCCGGCGCTGCGACGGGTGAAATGATAATGTGCGCGATGGCCGGCATGACGCATGAACGATTTTCGAACAAGATTTGGCAGAGACGACTGATATGACCGACCCGAACATTCCCGTCACCGAAGACGAGCTGCACGCTTACGTCGACAACGAGCTGCCGGCCGAACGCCGCGGCGATGTCGAGGCGTGGCTTGGCACGCATCCTGACGACGCGGCGCGGGTGCAGTCATGGCGCGCGATGGCCGAGACATTGCATGCACGCTACGACACCGTGCTGGACGAGGCGGTGCCGAAACGGCTCGAGCTCGAGCGGCTGGTGCGCCAGCCGCGCCGCTGGGTCTATGGCGCGGTGGCGGCGACGCTCATGGCCTTCGTCGCCGGCGGCGGCGCCGGCTGGATCGCGCGCGGAGCGGCGGCGACGCCGTCGGCCTTCCAGAGCTTCACGGTCGATGCACTCGATGCGCATCGGCTCTACGTGGTCGAGGTCCGGCATCCCGTCGAGGTGCCCGGCAGCGAGCGCGACCACCTGCAGCAATGGCTGACCAAGCGCTGCGGCTGGGACGTCCGCGCGCCGGAGCTGACCGGGCTGAAGCTGGTCGGCGGCCGCCTCCTGCCCGGACCGAGCGGCCCGGCGTCGTTCCTGATGTATGAGAGCACGTCCGGCGAGCGCTTCACGGTCTACACCGCCAAGGCGAAGACCGAGGCGACCCAGATGCGCTACGCCGCGCAGGGCAGCGACGGCGCGCTGTTCTGGGCCGATCGGGGCGTTGCCTATGTCGTCAGCGGCGGCACCGATCGCACGCGCCTGACCCAGGTCGCGCAGGCCGTCTATGATCAGATGGAGAAGAGCGGCGGGTGATCTTCCGTAATTTTACGGAAGATCAGGTCGTCGAAATTGCTTCATTTCGAGTAAGTGAATCCAGCCTCACTCAGCGTCCCAATTCCGACATCGAAAACTTCGATTCGCGTCATCGACGCGTCTCATTATCGCACCGGATGCTCACGCGAAGATGATCCGCGCCCGATCCGCCGATCGGCGCACGCGGCCTCGATTGGGGTTTTGTGTACCGCGCTGGTCCCCCTCTCGAGGCCGCACTCCTTTTCCGTCATCCGATCTGCACGCCGCAGACCTCGGACGGCCAGTTATCCTTTGTGACGCGCTCGCAATGCCCGCGTCTACCCCGATAGACTCCGGGGTAGTTGCAGTTTCGCGTCTTCGCGTCTTTGGGGCGCGCTCTCGGCGGTCAGCCGAGATCGCTGCGCGGATTATAGGGGTTACGCTCCCGCCACGTCTGCATCAATGCCTCAAGCTCGGCATCGTTCCCGTCGGGAAGGATGATGCGGGTCGTGACGTAGAGATCGCCGACAACGCCTGCCTTCGATAGCCCCTTGCCCTTGACGCGGAAAGTACGGCCGCTCGAGGTGTTTTTGGGGATCGACAGTTCGACCGCGCTGCCGAGCGTCGGCACGCGGACCTTGCCGCCCAGCACGGCCTCGTAGAGGGTGATGGGCAGGTCGATCCGGAGATCGTTGCCGTCGACCTTGAAGAACGGGTGCGGGGCGATCGAGATCGTGATCAGGAGATCGCCGGGCGGATGGCCTTGCGCGGTCTCACCCTGCCCCTTTAGCCGGATCTGTTGGCCCGCAGCGACCCCGGGCGGAATCTTGACGTTGAGCTCGCGGCCGGTCGGCAGGCGGACGCGCTTGTCTCCGCCCCTGACCGATTCCTCCAGCGACACCGTCATGGCGACCGAAAGATCGAGGTCGACGCCGACCCCGCCGCCGTCAAACTCGAACGGACTGGCCCGGCCCGCGCGGCCGCCGCCGCCGCGAGCGGCATTGCCGAACATGCTGTTGAGGATGTCCTCGAAGCTGCCGCCGCCCGTGCCGCCGCCGGGCCCAGAGCGGAAACTGTA
>NZ_JADFUD010000026.1:0-115266 GCF_054820065.1 Bradyrhizobium sp. UFLA06-06 | reverse complement strand
GTGTTGCGCTGTGACCGCCGCTCCGCAATGCCGTCAATCGGCCGCCCAAACGAAGCTGTCCACTCCCGCGCGCCCCCCAGAAGCCACGCAAAAAAATGCCTGACACTGGCCTGCACCCGCGCACGCCCGATTGCGCAAAGCCCTCGCAAGCGGGAGAGGTGCAGGCAGTCTGCGGCATCATCGATTCAACCTGACTCCGTCGCGCTCGCGCAAATGCGACGTGAGTGGATACGGCTGCCTGCGAAGTCCGATCACGCCGTCGGCAGGGCAAGCCGTTCGATGGTTTGAATATGCCGCGCCAGCAGGCTGCAGGCCTGTTCGATGTTGCGCGCGCGTAGCGCCTGCAGGATCACGCGGTGATCCTGGCTCGGCCGCGGCCGCCAGCCGGCATTGCGTGCCATCGCGAACACCAGTCGCGAATTCGCAAGCTGCAGGCCGTCGAGGCTGGCAAGCAGTCGCGGCATCGCGCACGGCGCCACCAGCGCGTGATGAAAGGCGCGATTGGCCATCTCGAAATCCTGCACCGTCTCGGCATTGTCGCCTTCGATCATGGCGAGTTCGATCCGTGCCAGATGGGCCGATGTGAGCCTGGGGGCGGCATTGCGCAACGCGACCACTTCGAGCGCGGCGCGCATCTCGGCGATCTCCTTCACCGATCTGGTATCGAGCGGCGCGACCCGCACCCCGCGACGGGGCACCGCAACGACGAGGTGCTGCGCCTCCAATTGCCTGAAGGCCTCGCGCACCGGGACGTGGCTCGAGTGGAATTCGCGCGCGACATGGTCCTGCCGCAGCGCCGCGTCCGGCAGCAACTCGCCGCTGATGATGCGCTCGCCGATCGCCTCGGCGATGCGCCCCGCGGTGGTCGTGTTCTCACCTTCGTTCGCCATAGATTATCTATCGTAAAAACGGGTGCGCGTTCGTCCGGGCTCGGCTAGCATCGTTCTAAGTCCAAATATCATAGATAATATGTCATATTATCTATGATCCATAGCAAACGAGAAGGCAAGCTCTATGGTTGATGTCGTGGAGATCGAACGGACCGACAGCCGCACCAGCGCAGCGCCCCGCAAGACCTGGGAGCGTGCCGAGGCTGAAGCACTCTATAACCTGCCGTTCGCGGACCTGATGTTTCAGGCGCAAGGCGTGCATCGCGCCAACTTCAATCCGAACCACGTCGAAACCGCGAGCCTGCTCAGCATCAAGACCGGCGGCTGCCCGGAAGACTGCGGCTACTGCTCGCAGAGCGCGCATTACGACACCGGCCTGAAAGCCACCCGCCTGATGCCTCGGGACGAAGTGGTCGCGGTCGCGCAGCGCGCCAAGGACGCCGGCGCAACCCGCTTCTGCATGGCCGCGGCCTGGCGCAGCCCGAAGGACCGCGATCTCGATCAGGTCTGCGACATGGTCAGCGCGGTGAAGGGCCTCGGCATGGAAACCTGCGTCACGCTCGGCATGCTGACGCCAAAGCAGGCCGAGCGTCTCTCCGACGCCGGGCTCGATTTCTACAACCACAACGTCGACACCTCGCCCGAGTTCTACGACAAGATCATCACCACCCGCACCCTGCAGGACCGCATCGATACGCTCGCGCATGTGCGCGACGCCGGCATCAAGGTCTGCTGCGGCGGCATTATCGGCATGGGTGAACAGGTCGATGATCGGCTCGGCATGCTGATGCTGCTTGCCAATCTCCCCAGCCATCCGGAGAGCGTGCCGATCAATCTGTGGAACGAGGTCAAGGGCGTGCCGGTCAACGACACCGCAGAACGGCCCGATCCGATCGCGCTGGTGCGTCTGGTCGCCACCGCGCGGATCATGATGCCGAAGAGCGTGGTGCGGCTGTCGGCCGGACGGCAATACATGACCGACGAGCTGCAGGCGATGTGCTTCCTTGCCGGCGCGAATTCGATCTTCATCGGCGATGTGCTGCTGACCACCAGGAACCCGCAGCGCGATCGCGACGCCAATCTGCTGGACCGGCTCGGCATCAACTCCGCCCTCGCCTGAGCGTACCTCCGGCACGCGTGCGGCGGGATTAGCCGCGCGACCAACGACAAATCTGAGAGAGAAGCATGAGCGCAATCCATGCGGCCAAGGTCGCTGATTACGCCGCGGCCTTGCACGCCCTGAGCAAGGACGATCGGCTGCGCGGTCTCAAGCCGCGCGCGGGCACCGATTTCGTCTCGAACGACTATCTGGCGCTCGCGAGCGCGCCGCGCATCAAGCAGGCCGTCTCGGCCGCGCTCGAGGCCGGCACGCCGATCGGCGCCGGTGGGTCGCGGCTGCTGCGCGGCAATTGCGAGGAGCACGAACGGCTGGAGGCCGAAGCCGCCGCGTTCTTCAAAGCCGAGACCGCATTGTTCTTCGGTGGCGGCTACGTCGCCAATTTCGCCGTGCTGACGACGCTGCCGCAACGCGGCGACCTCCTGGTGCTCGATTCTCTCGTGCACGCCAGCATCCATGAGGGCGCGCGGGCCGGCCGGGCCGAATTCCGGATCAGCGCGCACAATGATCCCGGGTCGGTCGAAGCCACCATTCGCGGCTGGCGCGCCGAGGGTGGCACGGGCCGGGTCTGGATCGTGGTCGAAAGCGTCTACAGCATGGATGGCGACGTCGCGCCGCTCGACGACCTCGTCGCCATCGCGGACCGGCACGACGCGTTCCTGATGGTGGACGAGGCGCACGGCACCGGCGTCTATGGCGAGCAGGGGCGCGGGCTGACGGCGACCTATGAGGGGCGCGAGAACCTCGTGATCGTTCATACCTGCGGCAAGGCGCTGGGCGCCGCCGGCGCGCTGGTCACGGCCTCGACGGTGCTGCGCGACTTCATGGTCAATCGCTGCCGCCCGTTCATCTTCGCCACCGCGCCGTCGCCGCTTGTGGCCGTTGCCGTGCGTGAGGCGCTGCTGATCCTGCAGCAGGAGCCCGAGCATCAGCAGCGCCTGGCAAAACTGGTCGCGTTCACGCATCGCGAGCTCGACCTGCGCGGTTGGCGCAGCCCGTCGCGCTCGCAGATCGTGCCCTATATCGTCGGCGACAATGCGCGCGCGATGCGGCTGGCGTCTGCGCTGCAGGCGCGCGGCTTCGATATCAGAGGCATCAGGCCGCCGACCGTGCCGGCGGGCACCGCGCGGTTGCGAATTGCGCTGACCCTCAATGTCGATGAGAGCGACGTGCGCGCGCTGCTCGATGCGCTGGTCGAGGAGACGAAGGGCTGGTCGCGATGACGAGCCGGATCGTGGTGACCGGCACCGATACCGGGATCGGGAAGACGGTGTTCTCCGCAGGCCTCGCCGGTTTCCTCGGCGCGCGCTACTGGAAGCCGGTTCAGGCCGGCATCGAGGAGGAAACCGATGCGCAGCTGGTCGCGCGACTTGGCGGGCTCCCGGCCGATCGCATCGTGCCGGAGCGATACCGGCTTCGAACGCCGGCTTCGCCGCATCAGTCCGCCGCACTCGACGGCGTGCGCATCGATCCTGCCGCGCTCGGCGCGCCCGATGTCGGGGACCGGCCGCTGGTGATCGAGGGCGCCGGCGGGCTGATGGTGCCGCTCGACGGCGGCACGCTCTATATCGACGTCTTCGCGCGATGGCGCCTTCCGGTCGTGCTCTGCGCCCGCACCGCGCTCGGCACCATCAATCACTCGCTATTGTCGGTCGAGGCATTGCGCAAGCGCGGGATCCACATTCTCGGGATCGCATTCATCGGCGAGAGCAATCCCGAGAGCGAGCGCGCGATTTGCGAGATCGGGCAGGTGCGCCGGCTGGGCCGGTTGCCCTGGCTTGCTCCGCTTGCGGCAGACACGCTGCAGGCAGCGTTCAAGGCGTCGTTCCGGCGGGAAGATTTCAATCCATGACATCCGCTCGGAAGTCGCCGATCTGGCACCCGTTCACCCAGCACGCGCTGCACGGCGAGATGACGAGGATCGTGCGTGGCGAGGGAGCCTATCTCTACACCGCGGATGATCGCCGCATCATCGATGCGATCGCATCCTGGTGGGTCGTGACCCATGGCCACTGCCATCCGCACATCGTGCGCGCGATCCAGGACCAGGCGGAGCAGCTCAACCAGATCATCTTCGCGGGCCATACTCACGATCCGGCCGAACAGGTCGCCGCGCAACTCCTGAAGCTGGCGCCTGATGGGCTCGATTACGTGTTCTTTTCCGACTCTGGCTCGACCAGCGTGGAGGTGGCGCTGAAGATGGCGCTTGGCTACTGGCACAATATCGGCGCGACGCGCACCCGCATCATCGTGATGGAGCATTCCTACCATGGCGACACGATCGGGACGATGTCGGTCGGCGCGCGCGGCGTCTTCAACAAGGCTTACGAGCCGCTGCTGTTCGACGTCGCGTCGATCCCGTTTCCTGCGCCCGGTTATGAACAGACAACGCTCGATGCGCTCGAGGCCGCGTGCAACGCGGAAACCGCGGCCGCGTTCATTGTCGAGCCGCTGATCCTGGGCGCCGGCGGGATGCTGATGTATCCGCCCTGGGTGCTGAAGGAGATGAAGCGGATCTGCGAAACCCACGATGTGCTGTTCATCGCCGACGAGGTGATGACCGGCTGGGGCCGCACCGGCACATTGTTCGCGTGCGAGCAGGTTGACATCACGCCGGATATCGCCTGCTATTCAAAAGGCCTCACCGGCGGTTCGCTGCCGCTCGCGGTGACGCTCTGCCGGGCAGAGATCTACGACGCGCATTATTCCAGCGATCGTTCCCGCACCTTCTTCCATTCCAGTTCCTACACGGCGAACCCGATCGCCTGCGCCGCCGCAAAAGCAAACCTCGAACTCTGGCAACACGGCGCGGGCGCGCGCGTCGCCGCGGTGGCTGCGATGCAGGAGCGCCTGATCGCACCGTTCCGCGCCGACGCGCGCTTCGAGAACGTCCGTCGCACCGGGACCATCACCGCGCTTGATCTGAAGGCAGTCGATGCGGGCTATCTCGCCGGCATCGGCCCAAAACTTCAGGCCTTCTTTGAACGGCGCGATCTGCTGTTGCGGCCGCTCGGCAACACGATCTACGTCATGCCGCCCTACTGCGTCACGGACGCGGATCTCGAGGAGATCTACGACGGGATCAGGTGTGCGGCCGACGAACTGGCTTGAGGACGCGCTTGGCGCCCGATAGTCCAGGATTGATGAATGCATCGCGAGTCGTTGTGCCTGCGATGGGGTGTCATACGACATCGGCGTGCCCTTGCAGGCACGCCGATGAACTCGATCATGAGTGTTGTTGTGGCGCCGGATGCGGCCTCGCAGCGGGATGTGGCCGTGGTGCCGGATGAGGCCGCGGCGCCGGTCGCGACACCTGCGGCGGCGCGGGCCGATGCACAACCGCTTGCGCGACGCGCGGTGCCGGCGGATGCGCAGCCGCGCGTGCCTGCGGCGGTGCATGCTGCACGAGCTGCGGTCTTGACGCCGGCGGAGCGGCGTGCGGCGCCGGTGCAGGATGTGCGCCTGCGCCGGGCAAAGCATGCGCAGTCGGCGGGGCGTGTGCCGGCGGCAAAGCGTTCCCGGTCGGTAGAGCGTGTCCGGCCGGCGAAGCATTTGCTGTCGGCAGGGCGTGTCCTGGCGGCGGAGCACTCCCCGTCGGGAGAGCATGTCCCGTTGGCAAGGCGTGCTCGGCCGTGGGCTGCGCATGTCGGGGCGGCGGCGCCGCAATCGGCTTGCCTGGGTGCGCGGCGATCACGCCGGCACCGCTGAACCGTGCTGCGTGCGCGGTCGCGGCGACCGCCGGATGACCATGGTTGTTGGCGAGCGTCAGCGCCGGATTCTTCATCGCTGCTTCCGCGTGTCGCGTCTGCTCGCCGGTCGCAGCCACGTGGTGCTCGCCCTGGGCAGCAAGCTGCTGCGGCGTCGGCTTTACCGCGGTCCCGCCGGTGCCGCCGTTGTAGCTGACGTTGGTCGTGTTGTTGACGACGGTCTTGTTGTAGACGTTGGTGACCGAGACGTTCGAGATGTTGTTGACGGAGCTGTTGTAGAAGAAGCTGCCGCCGCGCCAGTAGCCGCCCTCATAGCCGACGCCGGTGTAGCCGAAGCCATAAGAGATGCCGCCGTAGAAGCCGACGGTCGCGCCCCAATATCCGGCGTGGAAGGCGTAGGCGCCGTCGCTCCAGCCCCAATAGCCGGGTGTCCACAGCAATTCAGGCGCCGGCGGACGCACCCATGTGCCGGGCACCCAGTAGTAACCGGTGTCGTCGTTCCATGCCCAATAGCCCGGAGTCCAGATGTAGCCGGGCGCGGGGATCGGCGGCTGGACATAGACCGGCAATGGCGGCGGCGCCGCATTGACGGTGATGCCGATGGCAAGCTGCGCGCGTGCTGGCGCGGGCGGTGAGAGACAGCAGAGGCTGAGAGCCAAGGCGAAAGGCAGTCCGGCGATGCGGCGCATGGCACATACTCCAATCTTCTTCCCCCAGCGTTGGAGTCGAATAGTGGCGGCGACATGAACCCGTTGTGAATGTTTGTGCTGACACCGTGATTTCGAGATCGCGCGACGGCGGGATCGTTAACGACGGCGAATGCAAGTCAGCTCGGTGTCAGGATGGAACGCGACGGTGCGGTCGCGTCAGCTTCATCACTGCGCCAAATAGTCGAATTTTCGATTTGAATTGGACGACGACCCCCTGCGCGTCATCAATCGGTGCCCGGAGCATCCGGCTGCCAAAGGCCGGGCAGGGAGGTTTGGCATGGCGCGATCCGCCGACATCGACATCAACGCGGGCGCGCGCCTCGACAGGCTGCCGATCTGCGGATTCCACTGGCGCATCCTGGCCCTGATCGGCGCCGGCATGTTCCTCGATGCGTTTGATATCTATCTGGCCGGCGGCGTGCTGGGCGCCGTGCTCAAGGAAGGCTGGTCGACGCTCGAACTCAACGCCGCGTTCGTCTCCGCGACCTTCGTCGGGATGACGATCGGCGCGTGGTGCTCCGGCATCCTCGGCGATCGGTTCGGTCGCCGCTTCTCCTACCAGATGAACCTCGCGATTTTTGGCCTCGCGTCGATCGCCGCGGCCTTTGCGCCGAACATGATCGTCCTGATCGGCCTGCGTTTCATCATCGGCATTGGCCTCGGCGCGGAGATCGTGGTCGGCTATGCGACCTTGACGGAATTCGTGCCGGCTTCCTCGCGTGGACGCTGGATCGGGCTGCTGGCCGTGATCACCAATTTCTCGCTGTTCGTATCCTCCATGGTCGGTCTATGGGTGATCCCGACGCTTGGATGGCGCTACATGTTCGGCCTTGTCGGTTGCCTTGCGATGGTCGTCTGGTTTCTGCGCAAGTCGATGCCGGAATCGCCGCGCTGGCTCGCCGCCAATGGACGCGCCGATGAAGCCGAGAAGATCCTGTCGGCGATCGAAGCCGAGGCCGCGCGCAAGGCGGTACTTCCTGCCGTCGCTGCCCGCGCGCCGGCGCAGGAGTCTCCCGGCGCGGTCTGGCGTCTGTTCCAGCCGCCCTATCTCGCGCGCACACTGCTCGGCAGCCTGTTGCACATCGTCGTCGGCTTCAGCCTCTACGGGTTCATCGGCTGGCTGCCGACCTTCATGGTCAAGGGCGGCCACAGCGTGGTGTCCTCGCTGGGCTACACCACCGTGATGGCGCTGGGCGGGCCGGTCGGATCGCTGATCGGGCTCGTGCTGGCGGACCGGCTCGGACGCCGGCTGTCGATCGTCGGCTCGTCGATTGCGGCAGCGGCGCTCGGTATCGCCTATCCATACATGCCGGATGGTGTTGCGCTCGCAGCCGTGGGCTTCCTGCTGATCACGGCGATCTACGTGATGCTGGCGACCGGATTCGCGATGCACGTCCCCGAACTGTTTTCGACGCGGTATCGGCTTCGCGGCACGGCGATCTGCGCCACGTCCGGACGCGTCGCGACCGCGCTGGTCCAGTACGTCGTGGTCGCGATCTTCGCCTGGCAGGGGCTGACCGGCGTGCTGACGACCCTGGCGGGCATCCTCGTGTTCCAGGCCGTGGTCTTCCTCGTGTTCGGTTTCGAGACCAAGGGACGATCTCTGGAGGACGCGTCGGCGGTCACGGACGTCGAGGCGGGAGGGCGGTCGTCGATGGCGCGGAGGCCGGCCGACCTCGGCGCCTAGTTCAGGTCGGAGCAGGCCGCCCTGATCCGGTCGCGGAGCCAGCCATTGGCATTGCTCTGATCGTATCTGCGGTGCCAGTACAACATCCAGTCGAACGGCGCGGACTCGAACGGCAGTTCCTCCATCCTCAGATCGTCGTCCATCAGCACGGTTGCGAGGTGTCCCGGCATCACCGCGAGCAGATCGGTCTTCTTCAAGACGTGAGGCACGACCAGCCAATGCGGCACGTTCAGGGCGATGCGTCTTCGATGGCCGCGTTCGGCGAGCACGTCGTCGACGAAGCGAAGATCGGTCGGGCTCATCGAGACCTTCATGTGCTCCTGCGCGATGAAGCGCTCGAAGGTCAGCCGTGCGCGCTTGATCTGGTGCCCGCGTCGCATCAGGCAGACCATGCGGTCGCGCAGCAACGTCTCGGAACGGATCGATGCGGAGTGCTCGAGCCCCATGCTCACCGCGACATCGATCTCGTCCCGCTCCAGCGCATCGATCGTCAGGGCAGGCGGCAGATGGATCGTGTTGTAGGAGATCCGCCCCTCCGGCGGCCGTGCTGCGGCGAGTCGCGGCAGCAGCAGGCACGCGAGAATGTCCGACATCCTGATCGTGAAGGTGCGTTCGGTCCGGTCTGGATCGAAGCCGGCGTCGCTCGCCATCACGCGCTCGACCTGGCGCAGGACCTGGCGCAGCGGCTCCGCCAGTTCGGTGGCGCGGGGCGTCGGCTTCATCCCGGTCGTGGTCCGCACCAGGAGCTCGTCCTTGAACATCGCGCGCAACCGATTGAGCGCATTGCTCATCGCCGGTTGGCTGAGGCCGACGCGATCCGCCGCTTTGGTGACGTGACGCTCGGTCAGCAGTGCGTCCAGCGC
This sequence comes from Bradyrhizobium sp. UFLA06-06, assembly GCF_054820065.1. NCBI lineage: Bacteria > Pseudomonadati > Pseudomonadota > Alphaproteobacteria > Hyphomicrobiales > Nitrobacteraceae > Bradyrhizobium > Bradyrhizobium sp. UFLA06-06. The sequence goes on along the minus strand of NZ_JADFUD010000026.1, from coordinate 106,292 downwards.
GACGAGCAGATTGAGGTCGATGGATCGGAGGTTCATTCATCATTCATATCGTGAATGGCGAAAGATCACAAATCCATTTCATCCATGACGATGCAGGGCGTATCAATCGATCCGACCAAGGAGGCATCAATGAACTTTGAGACGATCAAGCACGACGTGAAGATCTGCATGTTCGACCAGTACGGCACGGTCGTCGACATGCAGGGCGGCCTGACCAGGATCGCGGCGCCGTTCCTCGAGAACAAGGGCTGGAAGGGCGATCCGAATTCCTTCGTCACGTGGTGGCGTCGCACGCATTTCGAGAACTCGATGATCGATGCGCTGCTGCATCGCGAGCACACGCCCTATCGCGAGATCGGCCACCGCGCGGTTGCCCACGTCATGGATCGCGCGAGGATCGACTACACGATGGACGATGTGCGCTACCTCGTGAGCGAGATCGAGAAGCTGGTGCCGTTTCCGGAGGTGCCGGACGCGCTGGCGCGGCTGCAACGCAAGTACAAGCTCGTGGTGCTCTCGAACGGCGATCCGGACATGCTCGAGACCGCGAAGCAGTACCACAAGGTCCCGTTCGATCGCGTGATCTCGGTGGCCGAGGCCAATTCGTTCAAGCCGCATGTCGCGACCTATACGAAAGCGGCCGAGATCATGGGCGTGAAGCCCGAGCAGGTGCTGTTCGTGGCCAATCATGCCTTCGATTGCATTGGCGCCAAGTCCGCCGGCATGCGGACGGCCTTCATCGACCGGCGCAGCCGCCCGTTCGGCATCACGCCGCATCAGCCCGACATCCTGGTGCCGTCGATGAAGGACCTCGCCGATGCGATCGTCTGATCGCGAGCCGCTGTCGGGCATCAGGGTCCTCGACCTCTGCCGGGTGGTCTCCGGTCCGTTTGCCACGATGCAGCTCGGTGATCTCGGCGCCGACATCGTCAAGATCGAGGATCCCAGGCAAGGCGACGAAAGCCGCCGCTACGGCCCGCCGTTCATCGGCGGCGAGAGTGCGTATTTCCTGTCGGTGAACCGCAACAAGCGAAGTTGCGCCATCGATCTGAAATCCCCGGCGGGGCGCGACGCGGTGCTCGATCTTGCATCCGTCGCAGATGTCGTCATCGAGAACTTCCGTCCCGGTACGCTGGACAAATGGGGGCTCGGCTTCGACGCGCTGAGGGCCCGCAAGGGCGACATCATCCTGTGCAGCATCTCGGGGTTCGGGCGCACCGGCGCCGACGCCGCGCGCCCCGGCTACGATCTGATCCTGCAGGGCGAATCCGGCGTGATGGACATCACCGGCGATCCGGATGGGCCGCCGACCAAGGTCGGCACGTCGATCGCCGACCTCGTCACGGGCCTCTATGCGTCGCATTCGGTGCTGGCTGCCCTGATGCGGAAGAGCCGCACCGGCGAGGGCGGCCGGGTCGACGTCTCCATGCTCGACGCCATGGCATCGCTGCTGACGTTCAACGCCGGCATGTACTTCGCCTCGGGAGAAAGCCCGAGGCGCCGCGGCAATGTCCATCCGACCATCAGCCCGTATGAACCGTTCGAAACCAGCGATGGCTGGATCAATGTCGGGGTCGCGAACGACAAGTTCTGGGCGGCCTTCTGCGACGTCATCGGCCGTCCGGAGCTGCGCGAGGACGTCCGCTTCGTAACCGCTCCGAAGCGCGCGGCGAGCCGCAACGAGCTCGTCGCGATCCTTTCGCCGATCTTTGCCCGGGGAAGCCGCGCCGACTGGCTGCAGGCGCTCGGCGCGGCAGGCATTCCGTGCGGCGCGATCAAGTCGGTCGGCGAGGTCTGCGAAACGCCGCAGCTCACGCAGCGCGGAATGGTCCAGACCATCAGCCATCCGGCCGCGGGAGATGTGAAGTTCATCGCGAGGCCGACGCGGTTCGGCGACGACCCGCCGCCACCTTCCACGCCGCCGCCGATGCTCGGCGAACACACGAGCGAAGTGTTTGCGGAATGGCTCGGCTGGAGCGACGATCAGCTCGGGAGATTTGCCGACGAGGGCGCGTTCGGCGACTTTGGACGGACGTTCGTGCGATCGTCGACGTGAGTATCGTTATGCAGGCATCGTCATGAGAGCTATCGCCGGGCAGATGCCGCGTCGAGCCGTCGGCGACGAGCGGCGGATCGTTCTTCCTGTCTCTTCGGGCTTGAGATCGCCTACCGGGACGAGACGTGCATCGGACCGCAATCTGACACTTTGCCTTGCGAGGCAGCGCTCCCTCGGACGGGGCACTGGCATTGCCAGGATCGATATCCGGTTTCATACTGTGGCATAGGCCGGAGCCGGCCAGCTAACCTGTCGGCGCGGCCGACCCGGAGAATGCAAGAGACGATACCGGGTTACTGAGCGGCGGAGAGACGGCGATGTCGTTTCGTCTCGCATTTACCTTTGTGTCGATAGCGGCGCTGCTGTTTGATCCGACCGACGCCGTGTCGCAGGACATGCTGCGGAATGTCGACCTCAACAGTCCGGAAATGACGACGTCGGAGATGACGCGCGCCGAGGTCGACGCGCTCCTCAAGTCGGTCCCTCAAGGGGACGGGCGCACTGCGGATTTGGATGGAAAGCGACTGTCGCACCTCGATCTCTCGGGCCTCGACTTCACCGGCGGCAACCTTCATCTCGTAAAGCTCAACCGGGCCAATCTGAAAGGCGCCCGCTTCGATCGGGCCACCTTGAACCAGGCCTGGCTGATCGACGCAGACTTGACGGGGGCGTCCCTCGTCAAGGCATCGCTGCTCGGCACGCAGATGCAACGCGCCAGGCTTGGCGGCGCCGATTTGAGCGGCGCCCGGATAACCGCCGATCTTTCCGGCGCCAGCCTGATCGGGGCCAGGCTTGCGGGCGCCGATCTGAGCGCCGACATGCGCAACCAATCGATGGGCCTGATGCGTGGCGTGCTCAAATCCGCCGATCTGCGGAATGCGGATCTCAGCGGCGCCAATCTCTCGCGCGCCGATCTCGAATTCGCGCAACTGCAGAACGCCAATCTGGCGAACTGCAGCCTCTACAGAGCTGACCTTGCGGGAGCCGACCTGTCCGACGCCAATGTCGCCGGCGCAGATTTCACCGAGACCGACCTTGCGTCGGCCCTCTTGCCGGGCGCGGCCGCGCTGGCCGAGGCCCGCAATCTGGACAAGGCCCGGAACTTGAACCTGGCGCGGCGCCCCCGTTAGGGATCGAATTGCAGTGTCCTGCGACAAGACCTATGTTCTGTCTTGAGAACCACGCAGCCGCTCATCGTGCGGCGGGCAGGACCACGGTGGATGGTTGCATGTGGCACCGGAGGTGACGCCATGACCATTTCTCCCAAACTGCACAATTATCTCGCTGCAGAAAACATCGAGTACGACGAAATCCCGCACGTACTGACGATGTCGTCCGCCCTTACCGCCCAGGCTTGTCACGTCTCGGGCGATCGCTTGGCCAAGGCCATCGTGCTGCGCCGCAACGACGGGTACCTGCTCGCCGTGCTGCCGGCATCGCATCACCTCAGGCTGGCGGATCTCAGGGCGAGATTCGGTGACGATATCGCTATGGCCGCCGAAAGCGAGATCGATCGGCTGTTCACGGACTGTGCGCACGGAGCGGTTCCCGCCGCCGGCAGCTGCTACGGGCTCGACGTTATCGTTGATGACAGCATCCGGATGCAGCCCGAGATCTATATCGAAGCTGGCGATCATGAGACGTTGCTTCATCTCGGTCGTGCGCAATTCGCACGCCTGACCGCCGGTTCCCTGCATGGCAGCTTCAGTGCGCACGACTGAGGCGACATGACAGCGGGACCATCTGTCGGTGCGCCCCGACCGGAGCATGATCCGGGAGGGTGCGAAGTGTCTCTCTCCCGAGACAAGGGAGGAATGCGTTTGCGCGGAGATCAAGCTCAAGCAAGGGGCTCATGCGCGATGACGATCCGACCCGGTTTCATCGCGTCTTAAGGCGCGGCACGCATGCGGTCGCGTCAACTCTGTTGTATATTTGCGAACGAGGGGGCTGCTGCCTTGGACGGGAGGTCCTCCATGAAAGTCAAGGACGTGATGCACAAGGGCGTCGATTGGGTAAGCCCCGACACGCCAATCACCGAAATCGCGAAATTGATGCAAGGCCACGACATCGGCTGCATTCCGATCGGGCAAGACGATCGTCTGATCGGGATGGTGACGGATCGCGACCTCGTCTGCAAAGGTCTTGCGAGCAAGGACTTCAACTCTGCGCGTACCACGGCGCGGGATGTGATGACCGAAGGCATCCACTGCTGCCGCGAAGACGACGATCTGGCGAAAGCGGTGCACCACATGGAAACGCTGAAGGTCCGCAGGCTGCCTGTGATCAACAAGAGTAAACGGATGGTCGGCATGGTCAGCCTGGGGGATATAGGCCAGTTTGCCGGTGCCGATCTCGTATCCCAATGCATGAAGAGCGTGTCTGCTCATCATTGAAGCGAGGCCGGTCTGCGGGAATCCGGCAGACCGGCCAGTATCATGATCAACCGGGAAGGCAACCGGTGCCGGGTGTCTCACAGGCATCGGCCCGAAGCTGGACGGCCATCGGCACCGTTCGATCTCCATCCGATCTGTCGAGGGGCGGATCGCACCACGATCCGCCCGACGTCGCGTTATCGCCCGGTCAATCAACCCAGGTGATGAACCTTCTGCAAGCCGTAGACCGGCGTCGCGATGCCCTCCATCCGCGCCTTCAGTTGCAGCGCCAGATATTGGGAGTAATGCCGCGACTGGTGCAGGTTGCCGCCGTGGAACCAAAGCGCTTGCTGCTGGGTCGGCTTCCACATGTTGCGCTGCTCGCCCTCCCACGGGCCGGGGTCCTTGGTGGTCTCGGATCCAAGACCCCAGACCTTGCCGACCCTGTCGGCGACGTCCCTCGAGATCAGGTCGGCGGCCCAACCGTTCATCGAGCCATAGCCGGTGGCATAGACGACGAGATCGGCGGGGAGTTCGGTGCCGTCCACGAACCTGACGCCGGTTTCGGTCAGCTCCTGCACCGCGGCGCCCTTGCCGCTCTTGAGCTTGATCGAACCGTCGATCACGAGATCGCAGGCGCCGATGTCGATGTAATAGCCCGAGCCGCGGCGCAGGTACTTCATGAACAGGCCGGAGCCGTCGTCGCCCCAATCATGCATGAAGCCGACTTTCTCCAGCGCGGCGTAGAAATCCTTGTCGCGCTCGCGCATCTGTTCATAGAGGGGGATCTGGAATTCGTGCATGATCTTGTAGGGTAGCGAGGCGAAGATCAGGTCGGCCTTGCGCGTGGTCACCCCGCTCGCGACCGCCTGCTCCGAATAGAGCGCGCCGAGCCCGATATCCATCAGCGTGTCGGACTTCACGATGTGCGTGGATGAGCGCTGCACCATGGTGACGTCGGCACCGCCTTCCCACAGCGCCGCGCAAATGTCGTGGGCGGAGTTGTTGGAGCCGATCACCACCACCTTCTTGCCGCGATATTTCTCCGGCCCCGGGTGGGTCGAGGAATGCTGCTGCTCACCCTTGAAGATGTCCTGCCCCTTGTAGGTGGGCCAGTTCGCCTTGCCCGACATGCCGGTCGCCAGCACGAGCTGCTTCGGCTTGAGCGTGATCTCCTTGCCGTCGCGCTCGACCACGACAGTCCATTCCCCGGCCTTCTCGTCATACTTGGCCGACTTCGCCGTGGTCGAGCTCCAGTAGTTGAGCTCCATCACCTTCGTGTACATCTCCAGCCAGTCGCCGATCTTGTCCTTCGGCGCGAACACCGGCCAGTTTTTCGGGAAGTCGATATAGGGCAGATGGTCGTACCAGACCGGATCGTGCAGGCAGAGCGACTTGTATCGCTTGCGCCAGGAATCGCCGGCGCGTTCGTTCTTCTCGATGATGATGGTCGGCACATTCAGTTGCCGCAGCCGCGCGCCAAGCGCGATGCCGCCCTGCCCACCGCCGATGATCAGCGCATAGGGTTGTTTTGCATGACCCAGTTCGGTGATTTCCTGGTCACGTTCCTCGCGCCAGCTCTTACGGTCCTTGCCATGGCCGTGCTTGGCGCCGAGCGGACGGGTGAAGCCGGATTTTTCCTCATGTCCCTTGAGCTCGGCCATGGTGGTGAGCAAGGTCCAGATGCGTCCATCCTTCATGCGCAGGTGACCATAGCCGCGCGCGACATCGGTCTCGAACTCGATCCAGCTCTCGATGATGCCGCCGGCCTCGCTCGCAGCTTCGCCATCGGCAGTGCGCCATCCCGACGGTTTGCTGTCCGCAAGCCGCGTCTTCAGCATGTCGCGGATCTGATCCTTGCCTTCCATGGTTTTGATGTTCCAGGTGAAGGTGACCAGGTCGCGCCAGTAGCAATCGGTCTGGAACAGCGCGATCGCGCGTTCGATGTCACCTGACGACAACGCGGCGTTGAACTCGTCGAGCAGCGCGGTGATCTTTCCGTCCGGGGCTTTCGTGAGCATGTTTCATTCTCCCATATGCCGGCGTCGATCGCCTTTGCGTCGTGGTTCCGGCGCGTTCGTTAGCGAGGTCGAATCTTGCCTCGACCACCATGTCAGCAAGCCTCATGCCACCGCGGCGCATCTCGAAAAACGCTCGGCATTTCCTCGCGTTAACTGCCGGCGCCAGGCCGCCTCACTTGTTGCGCCATGCAACAGGTGTTGCACGCAACAAACTTGATCGGCGGCACAATCCGAGTGACACTTGACGCAACAACGTGCGGGGAAACATCCAGGAGCATCAGCCGTGACGACGGAGCGGGCTGCGCACATCGACGAGCTGGTTCGCGTTGCGGTCGGCCAGACCAGCGCGCGTGATGCAATCATCCATCAGTCGTGGGTACGATGCGTCTCCGAACACAAGCTCGATCCGTTGGTGCTGCGCGACGCTCATATCGTGACATCCGGGCGGCTGCGCGAGCATCGCGACGCCATGGACGAGTTCCTCCACACGGCGCGCTTCGGCGTCGAGATGCTGTATCGCCAGATCGCCGGGCTCGGCTACGTCCTGCTGCTCACCGATGCCAGGGGCATCACGGTGGATTTCATCGGCGATCCGACATTCAACAACACGCTTCGCAAGGCCGGCCTCTATCTCGGTGCCGACTGGAACGAGCCGCATGCCGGCACTTGCGCCGTCGGCACCTGCATCGCCACCGAAGAAGCCCTGACGGTGCATCAATCCGACCATTTCGACGCCACCCATATTCCGCTGACCTGCACGGCTTCGCCGGTCTTTGATCCCAGCGGCAAGCTCGCTGCGGTGCTGGACATCTCCGCGCTGCGCTCGCCGGAGCCGAAGGCCAGCCAGTTCCTTGCGCTGCAACTGGTCAAGTCGTTCGCTCACAAGATCGAGAATGCGAACCTGCTGAACCGTTTCCGGCAGGAATGGATCATCAAGCTGTCCGGCTCCGCGGAATTCGCCGATGTCGATCCGGATTATGTGATGGCCGTCGACAGCAGCGGCCGCATCATCGGCTTCAACAATCGCGCAAGGCAGCTGCTCGCCCGCGAACTGGCCAAGCGTCCGGACCTTCGCCTGCGGGCCGACGGCTTCGGCGTGTCCGACATCTTCGAATGCACCATCGACGATCTGCCGCGCTTCGCCCATTCGCGCCCCACCGGTCAGCGCACGCTGCGCCTTGCCAACAGCGGCGCGACACTGTTCGCGCAGACCTTGCCGCCCCCGAACAAGCTGGCGGCGCCGGGCTCCTCCCGCAGCGAGTCGGCGCTTCCGGCGCCGTTGCGCCACCTGTTCCGCGGCGATCCCACCATGCATCATGTGGTGACGCGCGCCGCCAAGCTCATCAATACCCAGATGGGCTTGCTGATCACCGGCGAAACCGGCACCGGCAAGGAGCACCTGACGAAGGCGCTGCATTCGGTCAGTGCGCGGGCAGGCAGGCCTTTCGTCGCGGTCAACTGCGCCGCGCTGCCGGAAAGTCTGATCGAGAGCGAGCTGTTTGGCCACGAGGCGGGCGCCTTCACCGGCGCGGCGGCCAAGGGCAAGAAGGGTCTCGTGCTCGAAGCCGACGGCGGCACCCTGTTTCTCGACGAGATCGGCGACATGCCGATCTCGTCGCAGACGCGCCTGTTGCGCGTGCTCGCCGAACGCGAGGTGACGCCGGTCGGCCGCACTCGGCCGGTCCCGCTCAATGTCCGCGTCATCGCTGCCACTCATCGCGACCTCGTCGCGCTGGTGAAGGCGGGGCAGTTCCGCGAGGATCTCTATTTCCGCCTCAACGGCGCGGTGCTTGCGCTGCCTCCGCTGCGTCAGCGCACCGATATCGAGTGGCTGATCGATCAATCCCTGCATCGGCTTTCGATGGAGCACCAGGCCAACTATGCGCTGACGGCAAGCGCGCGCAGCGCGCTGCTCAAGTACCAATGGCCTGGCAATATCCGCGAGTTGATCAACGCGCTCGATCATGGCTGCGCGCTGTCGACCGACGGCACGATCGATCTTGCCGATCTGCCGGACCGGATCGCTCAGCCCTTGCGTGAGGACAGCTCCGGAAAGCCGGTACGAGGCGGAACGGCAACGTCACGGCAAGCCGATGCGCTCTTGACGGCGTTGCGCAACAATCGCTGGAATGTCTCACGGGTGGCGCGTGAACGCGGGGTCGATCGCTCGACCATCCATCGCCAGATTCTCCGCTTCGGCATCACGATGCCGAAAGACCTGACCTGACCTCAGGCGCGGCCCGCCGTCGCTGACCGCCCTGGTCAAATACGATGTCCCTGCCGAACGGTGGCTGGCTGAATGGTGGAAAATCGGCACACTATTCAGAACAAAACCACGAACCCATACATAATTGAAATTGCACGTGATTTTTCCTGCCCGAGGCGTTCGACCGCCGTCGCCGCCGACTTCGGCCCAGCCGCTGTCGCGAGCGAAAATTCAGCACGCCTCACGACAGCGTGCGCCGTTCGCTGCGGGATCGTAGTATTGTCGTCGGCAGCCGTCGAAGCTAGGATTTCGCGTAGCATTCGATCGCGACGCACGAAGAGATGCACTCCAGAATCAAGCGGATGGTCGCGGCTGCGATCGGACGGCACGGCAAATGGAGGACATTATGGCGTGGCGTGACGACAAGGCCCGGGCAGCCCTGATCCGCGATGCAGCGGGCAGCGTGCCAGCGGGCAAGAGCCCCCGGGCCTTTGCCGAGCCCTTGTTCGGCTACACCAATATCGAGGATCTCGCCAATTACGATGCCGCCTCGCTTGCCCAACTGGCGGAGCAAGCCTGGGAGCACGTGCAGCGGCGCACGGCCGGCAGCGCCGATATCCGCGTCGTCAATCCGACGTTGCCGAACGGGCGCGAGATTTCCGTGCTCGAAATTCTCAACGACAACATGCCTTTCCTGTTCGATTCCACCATGGCGGAGCTCGCCGAGCAGGGCCTCGAGGTCACCCTGGTCGCTCACCCGATCATCGCCGTGGAGCGCGATGAAGGGGGCAAGCTGCTGCGATTCTACGGGGAAGCACTGCCGGAGGGAGCAAAGGGCGCGCGCGAAAGCCTGATTCATCTCCACATCACCCGCCTGGATGCGGATTCCGATCGCCAGAAGCTGATCGACGGCCTGACCAGGACGTTGAACAATGTCCGCGCCTGCGTTGCCGACTGGCGCGTCATGCGTGACAGTGTCGAGGAAGCGATCAAGACGTTCTCTTCCAATCCGCCGCCGCTGCCGATCGACGAACTCGCCGAAGCCAATCAGTTCCTGCAATGGCTCTGCGCGGACAATTTCACTTTCCTCGGCGTGCGCAAATATCGCTTCTCGCCGGACAGCGACGCGTCGGACGACATTACAACCGGCGAAGGCCTCGGTATCCTGCGCGATCCGGACGTGAAGGTCCTGCGCCGCGGCAGCGAAATGGTGGTGATGACGCCGGAAATCCGCGAATTCATGCACGAGCCGACCCTGCTGATCGTCATCAAGGCCAATGTCTCCAGCCGCGTCCATCGCCGCACCCGGATGGATTATGTGGGCATCAAACTCTACTCGCCCGACGGCCGGCTCGAAGGCGAGTTGCGCGTCGTCGGCCTTTTCACCTCGGGTGCCTATACTCGCTCGGTACGGCAGATCCCTTATGTCCGCCACAAGGTTTCGCGGGTGTTGCAGCGCGCGGGCTTCGACCCGAACGGCCATTCCGGCAAGGCGCTGATGCATATTCTCGAAGATTATCCGCGCGACGAGCTTTTCCAGATCGACGTCGACACGCTCTACAACTTCGTCATCGAGATCCTGATCCTCTACGAGCGTCCGCGCGTCCGGGCGCTGCCGCGGGTCGACAAGTTCGATCGCTTTGTCTCCATCCTCACCTTCATTCCGCGCGACAAATACGACACCGACGTCCGCACGCGCGTCGGAGCCTTTTTGGCGCAGGCCTACAAAGGGAAGCTGTCCGCTTCCTACGTATCATTCCCTGAAGGGGCGCTTGCGCGCGTCCACTTCATCATCGGACGCTATGAAGGCAAAACGCCCGTCGTCGACCGCGCCCTGCTCGAAGCCGGGATCAGCGCCATTGCCGCGACCTGGGCCGACAAGCTGAAGGCCGCGCTCACCGCGTCGACCGACGGCATGCGGGCGCGCATGCTCACCAACCGATACGCCCAGGCCTTCAGCGGCGGCTATACCGAGGTGTTCAGCGCGGAACAGGCGATCGCCGATATCACGACCGTCGAAAAGCTGACGCCGGCCCGCCCGGTAACGATTTCGGTTTACCGCATCGAAGGCGACGATCCGAGGCGCTTCGGCCTCAAGGTGTTTTCGGACGCCGTACCGCTGTCGTTGTCCTACCGCGTGCCGGTGATCGAAAATCACGGCCTGCGCGTGGTCAACGAACGCACCTATCAGATCGTGCCCGGTACCAGGCCTGCGCCGGTCTGGCTGCACGACATGACGATCGAGACCAGCGACGGCCAGCCCATCGAGATCAACCCGGAATTCAGCCATCGCCTGGAAGCCTCGATCATGGCGGTGGTGACCGATCGCGCCGAATCCGACGGATATAACGGCCTGATCCTGCGCACCGCCCTAAGCTGGCGGGAAGTCTCGACCATCCGGGCGCTGTCGCGTTATCTCCACCAGATCCGCGCTCCGTTCACCCAGGATTACATGTGGGAGACCGTGCGCAAGAACGCCGCGATCACGGCCAGCCTGGTCGCGATGTTCCAGACCCGCCTCGATCCGCGCCTCGCCTTGACGGACGCCGAGCGCGCGGCGCGCGAGGCGGCTTTGCTTGCCGAGATCGAGGAACAGCTCAAATCCGTCGCCTCGCTCGATGAAGACCGCATCCTGCGCCGCTTCACCAATCTGGTGCAGGCTACCGTTCGTACCAATCTGTGGCAGATCGGCGAGGATGGACATCCGCGTCCGGTGATCTCCTTCAAATTCGAGGCGCGCCGGATCGACGACTTACCCGCTCCACGACCGCTCTACGAGATCTTCGTCTATTCCCCTCGCGTCGAAGGTATTCACCTGCGCTTCGGCAAGGTTGCGCGCGGTGGCTTGCGCTGGTCCGACCGGCCGCAGGATTTCCGCACCGAGATCCTCGGCCTCGTGAAAGCGCAGCAGGTCAAGAACGCCGTGATCGTGCCGGTCGGTGCCAAGGGCGGCTTCGTGCCCAAGCGCCTGCCGCCGCCTTCCAAGCGCGACGCCTGGCTCGCGGAGGGCACCGAAAGCTATCGCATCTTCGTTCGCTCGCTGCTCGAACTCACCGACAATCTCGACGGCGACATCGTCGTGCCGCCCGAATCCACCGTGCGCCACGACGGCGACGACCCCTACCTCGTCGTTGCCGCCGACAAGGGCACCGCCACCTTCTCCGACGTCGCCAACGCGATTTCGGCCGAGAAGAACCATTGGCTCGGCGATGCCTTCGCATCCGGCGGCAGCCAGGGTTACGACCACAAGAAGATGGGGATCACGGCGCGCGGCGCCTGGGCGGCGGTCAAGCGCCACTTCCGCGAGCTCGGCACCGACATTCAGACCATGCCGTTCACCGCGGTCGGCGTCGGCGACATGTCGGGCGACGTTTTCGGCAATGGCATGCTGCTCTCGCCGGCGACAAGGCTTGTGGCGGCTTTCGATCATCGCGACATCTTCATCGATCCTTCGCCCGATCCATCGACCAGCTTCGCCGAGCGCAAGCGCCTGTTCGATCTGCCGCGATCGAGCTGGCAGGACTACGACAAGTCGCTGATCTCGCAGGGTGGCGGCGTGTTCTCGCGCTCGCTCAAGGCGATCCCGCTTGCGCCGGAAGTGCGCACGCTGCTCGATCTCGACAAGCCGCAAGCCACGCCTTTCGAGGTGATGACGGCGATCCTGAAGGCTCGCGCGGACCTGTTGTGGTTTGGCGGCATCGGCACCTATGTCCGCTCCTCCGGGGAAAGCGACGATCAGGTCGGAGACCGCGCCAACGATCCGATCCGCATCGCGGGTGGCGACGTGCGCGCCCGGGTGATTGGCGAAGGGGCCAACCTCGGCGTTACCCAGCGCGGCCGCATCGAAGCGGCGCAGAAGGGCGTCAAGCTCAACACTGACGCCATCGACAATTCGGCCGGCGTGAACACGTCCGACGTCGAGGTCAACATCAAGATCGCGCTGGCGCGCCCCGAGCGCGAGGGGCGCCTCAGTCCCACTGACCGCAACAGCCTGCTTGCCGCGATGACCGACGAGGTCGGCGCGCTGGTGCTGCGCAACAACTATCTGCAGACGCTGGCGCTCTCGCTGGCCGAGCGCAAGGGTGTGGCCGAGACCGGCTTCCTCACCCGCCTGATGCAGTCGCTCGAACGGCGCGGCTTGCTCAGCCGCGCTGTGGAGTTCTTGCCCGACGACGCCGCGCTCACCGAGCGCACACGGCGCGGCCAGTCCCTCGCGCGGCCCGAGCTTGCCGTGCTGCTCGCCTACGCCAAGCTGACCCTCTATGATGACCTGCTCGTCACCAGCGTACCCGATGACCCCTATCTTGCCCGCGAACTATCCCAGTATTTTCCGCGCGAGGTTCAGGAGAAATTCCCGACCGCGGCCGGATTGCATCGCCTGCGGCGGGAGATCATCGCGACCAGTCTCGCCAATGCGGTGATCAATCGCGGCGGCCCGGCCTGCGTCGTGCGCCTGATCGACGAGACCGACGCCGATATCCCGACCATCGTCATGGCCTATGTAGCGGTCGATGAATGCTTCGGCCTGAAGTGGCTCAATGACGCGATCGACGCGCTCGACGCCTGCATCGACGGGCAGCTGCAGCTGTCCCTCTATGCTTCGGTGCAGGACCTTCTGCTCTCCCGCATGGTCTGGTACGTGCGCAATGTCGATTTCAAGGACGGGCTGGAGGCCGTCGTCGCGCGCTTCGGCCCGGCGATCCGCCAGATCGTCGCCGGGCTCGACACTGCCTTGCCGCCGGACTTGCAAGCCGCGCGCGTCAAGCGTCGGCAGGAACTCGCCGATGCCGGTGTCCCGGTCGGCCTCGCCGGCGAGCTCGCCGATCTTGACGCTTTGGTCTCGGCTCCCGACATCGTGACGGTTGCCGAGCGCACCGCGCGCCCCATCGGTGATGCCGCCGCGACCTTCTACGCCGCCGAGGCGAATTTCCGTCTCGACCGCATCATCGCCGCCGCACGCAGTGTGCCGGCCAACGATTATTTCGAACGCATGGCCATCGATCGCGCCGTCGAGCAGATCGCCGGCGCCGAAAGGAGACTGGCCGCCGATATGCTGGCGACCGGCCAGTCTGGCCAGCAGGCCGTCGAGACCTGGCTCGCGGCTCACCCCGAGGCGACGCGTATCCGCCGCTCGGTCGAGGAGATCGCTGCCAGCGGCCTGACCCTCGCCAAGCTGACGGTGGCGGCGAACCTGCTGGGGGACCTGGTCAAGGCCTGAGGGCGTGCGAGGCAACGATGTGGGAAGCGCAATGCTGGCGCAGGTAGTTAGCCGGCAAACGGAGGAATCCAATGATCCACGCCACCTGCCATACCGCCGACAATGTTCGCTGCATCGAGTTCGATGCCACGCCGTGGTTCAGCGAGGCTGACGCACCGAGCATTATCGATTTGGCCCATCGAGGATGGACCAGCACTGCGATTGCAGATTCCCTCGAGCACAGACAAGGATACGAACGCCTGCACGACCTCGTTGAGTACGCGGCGAAGCGACTGCAACTGGAATCTCTGGAGGACCCAACCTGGGAAACCTTCGAGTGTGTCGTCGATGGACCCGAGGCCGTCGCCTGGCTCGAGAAAAACCGGCCCAACGTTGTGGCGAGAATCCCTTAAAGCCGCGGGAAGCGCAGCAAGGGCCACAATTGATCGGCGGCAAACGAAGCGGAAATGGCGCACCCGACACGATTCGAACGTGTGACCTTTGCCTTCGGAGCAAGATAACGTACTCATCCGAAAAGTACGATAGGGCGCGCTATTATGCGCTATCCAGCTGAAGCGTCTGGATATTCTCAACAACAGAAGCGACGTTCCTATCCGAAACCCCGCGCCGATTTTCTCCCGCCTGCTTACGCGTTGCTTACTTGGAGATCGCGCCCGGAACGAAGGAACGTTATGGTCAAGATCACAATGAGGGTTGTCGAGGCGGCGGATGTCCGAGAGAAGGGCTACCTGATCTGGGACGACGAACTGGAAAGGGAGGGCGACCAAAGAAGGCCTCGACCATCGTCACCGACACTGGCCGTATCGAACGTCACATCATTCCCCTCATAGGAACCCGGCGCGTCAAGGACCTGACCAAGACCGACATCAACAAGGCCCTCAAAGACATCATGGCCGGCAAGACGCGGGTTTCGGTCAAGACCAAGAAACTGCGCGGAAAGGCCATCGTCCGGGGGTGGCGCTGGAACGGCAACGCGTACCGTTGGTCTTCTCGGCGGCATTCTACGCCGTGAAAGCAGGGAAACCGTTTAGGCGATCATTCATCGTCTTTATTTCGATAATACCAGAAATACGGTTGACATTCTGAAGCTGTTGCGACAGATTATGGACATGAAACTGGATGACGCAGCCATGCACCTTGAAGCTTTGGGCAATCCGACCCGGCTCAAGATCTATCGTGCCCTTGTTCGCGCTGGGCAGGCTGGTCTGGCCGTCGGCCGACTGCAGGATAAACTAAAAATCGCGCCATCGACCCTGTCGCACCACGTCAAGACGCTCGTGACCGCCGGCCTCATCACCCAGGTGCGGGAGGCAACGACTCTGACGTGTCACGCCAACTATGACGTGATGCAGGGGCTGGTCGACTTTCTAGTTGCTGAATGCTGCGCCGATGCGACCGAATGCAAGGATACAAGCACTGCGGCCTGATCTTTTCAGGTCGGAAATTTCGATATTTCTAGTTTGATGGGATAAGCAAAATGGGACAGTCGAAGTCGGTTGCGATCATTGGCGCAGGTCCTGTCGGACTTGCCGCCGCTGCTCATGTTCTTGAACGCGGAATGACACCGACCGTTTTGGAAGCAGGTCCGGAAATTGGTCATGCGATGCGGCAGTGGGGCCACGTGCAGTTGTTCTCGCCGTGGGAATACAACGTCGACAAAGCGGCTGAGCGCTTGCTGGCGCCAACCGGTTGGAATTCGCCGGATCCAAAGCAATATCCGACCGGCGGTGAGTTGCTGTCGCAGTATCTCGAACCGCTGGCTCACCGCACGGTGCTCAAGGATCACATTCATACATCAAGCCGCGTGATCGACATCAGTCGCGTTGGTTTCGACAAGCTCAAGACCAAAGGCCGCGGCGACGCGCCTTTCGAGCTTCGCTACCAAAACGGGCAGGGCCCGAAAAGCATTCGCGCGGACGCGGTGATCGATACGTCAGGTACTTGGTTCTCGCCGAACCCTGGTGGCGCAAACGGTCTTCCGGCCCTCGGCGAGCGGGAGAACGCTACCAAGATCGCGTACGGGATGCCCGACGTGCTCGGCAAGGATCGCGCCCGGTATGCTGGAAAGGCCGTCGCCGTGCTCGGGGCTGGGCATTCTGCGGTTGGCACGCTAATCGAACTCACGAATCTGAAATCTCAGGCTGCGAGCACCGAAGTCATTTGGGTCTTGCGCGGTGACAATCCTGCCAAAGCTTTTGGCGGGGGCGTCAATGACAAACTCGTGGCGCGTGGCGAACTGGGAATGGCTCTGGCAGGGCTGGTAACCTCTGGGCAAATCCGAGTGGAAGCCAGCTTCCCTGTGACTCGCATCGACCGTGACGGCGAGCGCCTGAAGCTTGCCACTGCCGGATGCTGCGACCGGAGCATTGTGGCTGACGAACTAATCGTCGCGACGGGGTTCCGTTCCGACCTCGAATTCTTGCGTGAACTTCGGATTCAGCTCGATCCGGCCATCGAATGCCCGATCGCGCTGGCGCCGCTGATCGACCCCAATGAACATAGCTGCGGCACAGTACGCCCACATGGCGCGGCCGAACTCGCGCAGGACGAGCCGGGATTCTACTTCGCCGGCATGAAGTCATATGGGCGTGCGCCAACGTTCCTGATGCTCACCGGCTATGAGCAGGTGCGGTCAATTGCGGCCAAAATTGCCGGTGACAATGAAGCGGCAGCGCGGGTTGAACTCGTATTGCCCGAGACAGGCGTGTGCAGCCGCAGCGCGACACCGGGACAGGTCGAATGCTGTGGCGGGCCGGCCACCGAACGGGCGGACGCCTGTTGCGTCGATGATGCTAAGGCGAAGGGTGCAGGAAAAGCTGGCTGTGGCTGCGCAGCTTAGCGCGGAAAGGTGCGAATGCTGACGCTAGAGGGGCGATCCGTCATCGCGGCGATGTGTGTGGGGCAGCTCGGTAGCTTGCTCCCGCATGTCGTCGTGCCGTCGATACTTGCCGCATTCCTGATTCCGGAATGGCACCTGAGCGGTGCGCAGGCTGGCCTTCTCGCCGGCTCGGGCGCAGCTGGCTACATGTTGACGGTGCCGGTGTTAGCCACGCTGACTGACCGGATCGACGCGCGCAGGATCCTGATTGCGGGCTCGGCGGTCAGTGCACTCGGTACATTGCTGTTCGGCCTGTTTGCGACCGGCCTCTGGTCCGGAGCATTGTTCAACGCCATTGCGGGCATCGGCTTCGCGGGCGCTTATATGCCCGGTCTCAAGGCGCTGACTGACCGGCTGGCACCCGGCGATTCATCCCGCGCGGTCACGCTGTATACGTCGAGCTTTTCGTTCGGCGTCGGGCTGTCGTTTCTGGTCTCGCAGCTCGTTGCGGAAGCTTTGGGCTGGCGCTCAGCCTTCCTCGTGACAGCGCTGGGCCCGCTGATGATGCTTTCGGTCTGCTTCCTGCTGCGGCCGGTGGCGCCAAAACCCGCGCAGGGCCGCCTCTTGGACTTCGCGCCGGTGTTCCGCAACACCAACGCCATGGGCTTTGTTCTCGGCTATGGCGCCCACTGCTTTGAGCTTTACGGCATCCGCACCTGGCTGGTTGGATTCTGGACTTTCGTGGCGGTGAGGAACTCGGAAGGCTCACTCCTGACGCCCGTCGTCGTCAGCGTGCTTTTCTCTTTGCTCGCGATGCCGGCTAGCATCCTCGGCAACGAATGCGCGATCCGGTTCGGCCGACATCGCGCCATCACCGCCGTGATGTTGAGTTCTGCTTGCGTGGCGCTGCTGATCGGCGCGTTCGCCGACAAATCGCCATGGCTGTTGCTGCCACTGGTGTTGGTCTACGCCATCACGGTGCCCGCCGATTCCGGTGCGTTGACCTCGGGAATGACGATGGCCGCCGATCCCAACTACCGCGGCGCAACGATGGCCGTGCATTCGACCGTTGGCTTTAGTCTGTCGGCTTTGGGCGCGTGGGCCCTTGGCGTCGCGCTGGATGCGGCGGGCGGACCATCGAGTGCCACCGCCTGGGCGGCAGCGTTTGCCGTACTCGCGGCAGGCATTCTGCTCGGCCCCGTCGCGCTCTATTGGTCGAGGGCGAGGGCGCCACAGGGATGAGTCAACGTCAGCTTCCAATCATACTGGCGCTTGGCACCAGCCAAACGCTGGCGTGGGCCTCCACCTATTATCTGCCGGCGATTCTTGCCAATCCGATCGCCCGCGACCTTGGGATCTCGTCGACTCAGGTTTTCGGCGCGCTTTCGGTCGGCCTGATCATGGCGGGCCTCCTGGGACCGCGTGTTGGGCATTTCATCGATACGTTCGGCGGCCGGGGGCTGCTTGCCGTTTCGAACGTCGTGTTTGCGGCGGGACTGGTCCTTCTTTCTTTCGCGTCCGGAAGCGTTGTGTTGATCGCGTCGTGGCTCATCCTCGGCGTTGGCATGGGGATGGGGCTCTATGAGGCCGCCTTTGCGACACTGACGCGCATGTATGGATACGCCGCCCGCAGGCCGATCACCGGCATCACCCTGATTGCAGGCTTCGCAAGCACGATAGGTTGGCCGATCACCACGTATCTCGATGCGCACTTTGGCTGGCGGATTGCGTGCCAGGTTTGGGCGCTTATTCACATTGCGTTGGCGCTGCCGCTGAACCTGTCGCTGCCGCGCGCTAAACCATTCCAGGCGGCTTTGCCCGATGAGGCAAGCCCCGCAGAGTCGGCGCAGCAAAGCGAGACAGTCGCCATGATCCTCGTGGCTTATGTCTTTGCAGCGACCGGGTTTGTGAGTTCGGGACTTTCTGCCTTGATGCCTTCCCTGCTCTTGCAGTTCGGTGCAACACCGGCGGCAGCGCTGCTCGCGGGAACCCTGATCGGCCCGGCACAGGTGGCAGCGCGGATTATCGAAGCGGGCTGGCTTAGCCGCTACCATCCTCTTGCGTCGACTCGGCTTGCGACGGTCATGAATCCACTCGGCATAGTAGTCCTTGCGGCTGGAGGACCGGTGCTCGCTCCCGCCTTCGCCATCTTCTACGGTGCGGGCAATGGCATCTTGACCATAGCGCGCGGCACGCTACCGCTCGCACTATTTGGGCCGCACGGCTTTGGCCGTCGCGTTGGCGTGCTATCGCTTCCGGCCCGCGCGACCGGTGCAGTCGCGCCGCTCGCCGTTGGCCTGTTTGCTGAATATCTCGGTGCAGGAGCGTTATGGATCACGGCGCTAGCGTCGGTTTCCGCATTCATCGCGCTTTTTTTCCTGCGAGCGAGACAAGCGCCATAACGGAGTGGCAACACCTTAGGCGAGGCGAACTTCTGACCGACACTGTCAGTTAGCAACCTATCGGCTCTCGGCGACGATTTTATCCAGATTGCTTGCTCGCTCGAATGAGACAGAACTGGAATTTCGGTTCGGACGTCATATCGCGTTGTAAACAAAGAAAAACTGGCGCACCCGACACGATTCGAACGTGTGACCTTTGCCTTCGGAGGGCAACGCTCTATCCAGCTGAGCTACGGGTGCGTGCAGGGGTTCATTTAGCTGATTGGCTCCCTGTCGGCAACGGCGTTGTCCGGCCGCTTAAGGGCTGTAAACTGCCTCCCGACAATATGACAGGCCGCGGAAAAAGGCCGTCTTTCGAGGGAGTTTGCCCATGCGTCCGCTGGAATTCGGCTGGTATCTGCCCACGCATGGCGACACCGCGGCCTATGGGCTGATGGAGGCGCAGATCGCCGGCTCGCCGGAACTCTGCGAGCGCGTGGTCGCGGCCGCCGAGGACGCCG
Organism: Bradyrhizobium sp. UFLA06-06; assembly: GCF_054820065.1. NCBI lineage: Bacteria > Pseudomonadati > Pseudomonadota > Alphaproteobacteria > Hyphomicrobiales > Nitrobacteraceae > Bradyrhizobium > Bradyrhizobium sp. UFLA06-06. Next base: position 86,699 of record NZ_JADFUD010000026.1, on the reverse strand, counting down.
GCTTCGAATATCTGCTGATCCCGGTGGGCTCGGTGTGCTGGGAGGCCTGGATCACGGGCGCCTTCATGGCGGCACGCTCTCGCCGGATCAAGCCGCTGATCGCAGCAAGGCCCGGCTATATCAACCCGGTGCTGATGGCAAAGATGATCTCGACCTTCGACCAGATGTCGGGCGGGCGAATCTGCATCAATCTGATCGCCGGCCAGAACGAGAGCGAGGTCGAGGCCGAGGGCGTGCGTCAGCCCAAGGAAGAGCGCTACGCGCTGATGGAGGAGGAGGTCTCGATCCTGAAAGCGCTATGGACGACGCGCGGCCCGGTGCATTTCGAGGGCAAGTTTCACACCATCTCCGGCGCGCATATCCGGCCGCGTCCGTTGCAGCAGCCGTTTCCAAAATTCTATCTCGGCGGCGGCTCGCGGCAGGCCTGGGAGGTGTCGGCGAAGCATTCCGACGTCCATCTGTTCTGGGGCGATCTGCCGGAGCGCATCGCGGAGAATATCGCGGAGATCCGGCGGATGGCGCGGGCGCATGACCGCGAGGATGCGATCGGCTTCGGCATGCGGCTGCAGGTGATCTGCCGCGAGAACGAGGCGGATGCCTGGGAGGCGGCCGACCAGCTGGTGCGCCACGCCACCGAGCGGCAGAAGCAGGAGATGAAGACGCTCTACAATCGCTCGGAGGCCAACCAGCGCGTGCAGCAGCTCGCGCGCGACTACGGCGATCTTCTGATGCCGCATCTGTGGACCGGCATCACCAAGGTGCGGCCCGGCGCCGGCATCGCGGTGGTCGGCGATCCCGCGCAATGCGCCGCCACCTTGCAGCAGTTCATCGACACCGGCTGCCACTCCTTCTGCCTGTCCGGCTATCTGCATGACGAGGAGGCCGAGCGGTTCGGTCGCCTGATCCGCCCGATCCTCGCCGCCAACAATCGCGGGCGGCTCGTCGCCTGAGGCGCGATCCGGAAGCTTTCCGAAAATTCACGGGTGAATCTGCGCCTGACGCGCCATGATCCTGCCGAGCTCGCGGCAGCAACGGAGTCGAACCATGCATCACCGGGCCTGGCTTGCGGCCGCGGCATTGCTCGTCGTGGCGGCGGCGGACGTACCCACAGCGTCCGCGACCCAGGCACAGACCGAGCGCGACCTGAAGCCGGTCAAGGAGATCGCCAATGCGCGGATTGCCGTCGGCAGTGCGAGCTTTCCGCTCTACCTCTCGGCCGACTGGTCCAATCCGCTGCCGGATGTCACGCGCGCCGTGCTTGTGCTGCACGGGGTGCTGCGCAATGCCGACGACTATTTCCGCGCGGCGCTGAGCGCGCAGGCCGCGGCCGGCGATGCCGGCGAGCATGCGCTGATGATCGCGCCGCAATTCTTGATCGAGTCCGACGTCGAGGCATTCAAGCTGCCGGCGGAGACGTTGCGCTGGAGCCTCTATGGCTGGCAGGGCGGCGAGCCCGCGCTCGCGCCGAGCCCGGCGAGTTCGTTCGAGGCGCTCGATGCCATCCTGGCGAAGCTCGGCGACCGCAAGCTGTTTCCGAACCTGCAGCAGGTCGTCGTGTTCGGTCATTCCGGCGGCGGCCAGGTGGTGCAGCGCTATGCGATCGCGGTGAAGGGCGACCAGCTGCTGCTGCGCCAGGGCATCGGCGTGCGCTATGTGGTCGCCAATCCGTCCTCCTACGCCTATTTCACCAAGGAGCGGCCGGAGCCCGCGATCGCGGCGAACTGCCATAGCTATAACAGCTGGAAATTCGGTATGGACAACCGCCCGCCCTATCTTGCCGAGCCTTCGCCGGCTGCGCTGGAGCAGGCCTATGTCGCGCGCCGCGTGATCTATCTGCTCGGAACGCTCGACACCAACCCCAATCATCCCGCGCTCGACAAATCCTGCATGGCGGAGGCCGAGGGGCCGTACCGTTACGCGCGCGGGCATTCCTATGCCGCCGTGATGCAGGCCCGCGACGGCGGCGCGCCGAACCACAGCGTGTGGGATGTGCCCGGCGTCGGTCATGCGGGCGGCAAGATGCTCAACTCGCCCTGCGGCCTGACCGCGGTGTTCGACATCCCCGGCTGCGAAGCGGCGCGCTAGCCCCCCGACACCAGAATTTGTGCGCGGATTCGGTGGTAAGCGGCACCGAGATCGCCTACGCTCGTGTCGCGAATGGAGCATCACGACCGACAGCTCGATGGAGAACATCATGAGAGCAGGCTTGATCACGCTTCTGACAGCCGGTGCCTTCCTCGGCTTGACCCCGGCCAACGCCGCAGAGGGATGTGGCGACGGTTGCCACAGGACCTCACGAGGTGCCTGCGTGATCGACGGCTGGGGCACCAGCGCGCGGGTCAGGAACGAGTGCCCCGCCACCTCGCGGGCTCGCCCCCCGTGTGGCGGCGGTGGCTTCATCTGGCGGCGCGACCTTCAGGCCTGTTCGCAGACGACGAAGGATTGGCTCTAGCCGTCGACGGCCAGGCCAGCGTCACGCCGGCACGATCACCTTGCCGATCGGCCACAGTGCGATGCCGGCGAGCTTGAGATGCGCCCAGGCGAAGGGGATGCCGATGATGGTCACCGCGAGCAGGACCGCGGTGATCACATGGCCGATCGCGAGCCACCAGCCGGCCAGGATGAACCAGATCAGATTGCCGATCACCCCGAGCGGTCCGGTGCCGATGTCGGGCGTGCCGGTCACCTCATCGCGGCGCACCGCACGCGAGCCGAACGGCAGCAGCGTGTAGACCGCGATGTTGAAGGCGGCGCGCGCCCAGGGCAGCCCGATAATGGTCACCGCCATGATCACGGCGGCGACCAGCCAGCCGAACGCCATCCACGCGCCGCCGATCAGGATCCAGAGGATGTTCAGGAGGATAGACACAGGCTGCATGGCTGACACCTTCGCGCCGCTTGGGACTATTCTTCATATACGCCGCTGCCCGGCGCTGCGGTAGGTGTGGCCTAAGCGCGCGCCTGCCGTGACGAGGCGCTTCACCGGCGGCCGGCGCTGAACGACAGCTCGCACCTCATTGCATCCGTCGCGACGGCAACTAATCTCGCGCGACCGGGCAGGGCGCAAAGACGCCTGCACCGAAAAGGGAGAACAACAATGAGAACAATATTCGGAGCAGGGATTCTGGCGGCGCTGGCATTGTCGGTGTCGGCCGTGCGGGCCGAGGACGCCGTGCGCTTTGCGCCGCTCAAGGCGGAGGAGCTGTCGCCGGCGCAAAAGGCCTGGGCCGACATGATCAGCGCGCCGCCGCGCAATGCCAAATTCACCGCGCCGCCCTACCGCGCCTATATCCGCAATCCCGATCTGGCGCCAAAGCTGTCGAACCTGTCGGAGTATCTGCGCTGGAATACCTCGCTGCCGGCGCGGCTCAGCGAAATGGCGATCCTGATCACGGCGCGGCACTGGACCGCGCAATATGAATGGTCGGCGCACTATCCGCTGGCGATGAAGGGTGGGCTCGATCCGAAGATCGCGGACGCGATCGCCAAGGGCACGCGGCCCGAGAGCATGAAGGACGACGAGGCCGCGCTGTACGATCTCGGCGTCGCACTCTATCGCGACAGGAAAGTCAGCGACGCGGTCTACAAGGCCGCGCTGGAGAAGTTCGGCGAGCGCGGCATCATGGATATCATCGGCATCATGGGCTACTACGACCTGGTCTCGATGACGTTGATTACAATGCAGGCCGGCCCCGCGAATAACGGCGTGCAGCCATTGGCGGTGCTGGAGAAGTAGGGCGTCTGCATCGATCTCGCGCTCCTACCTCTCCCGCGTGCCGGTGGGGGCTTTCTCTACAGAACGACTCGCGATTAGACCCCGTCCCCAACCCTCCCCCGCAAGCGGCGCTCCTCACCATGAGGGTCTACTATTGTGCCGCAAAACAAGACCTCATCCTGAGGAGCCCGCCGAAGGCGGGCGTCTCGAAGGATGGCCACGAGGGCACCGCCACGAAATGCGATAGCCCTGCCCGCAAGCGGGAGAGGGAGCGCAGTCACGTCACGCCCCTACCGCCGGAAACCGCTGGCGCGCGAATAGGTCTGGCGGCCTTCCAGGGCCGGGCGCGCGGCCATGCTGGCGCGCGTTTCGCTGGCGACCGGCGTCGCCGGCTTCAAATCCTCGAGGAAGATCGGCTTGGCGAAGTAATAGCCCTGGGCGTAGCGGATCTTGGTCGCCGCCTGCAGATAGGTGAGCTCCTCGTAGGACTCGATGCCCTCGGCGATCACGGTCATGCCAAGCGCCTCGCTCAGCGATTCGATCGCGCGCAAAATGCCCTGGCTGCGCGGCCGCTGATGGATGTCGGTGATGAAGGAGCGGTCGATCTTGATCTCGTCGGCGGTGATGTCGGCGAGCGCCGACAGCGACGAATAGCCGATACCGAAATCGTCGATCGAGATGCCGACGCCGATGCCGCGCAGGATCGGCAGGATCTGGTCCTGGAAATGCGACCGCGTCACGAACGCGTCCTCGGTCACCTCGATCATGAAGCGTTTCGGGAAGCCGGTCTCCTCGATCGCGCGCGCGAACCGGCGCATGAATTCGAGGTTCGAGGCCTGCTTGGCGGCGACATTGATGCTGATCGTCGCCATCGGGCCGAACGTATCGTTGATCAGGTCGATCGACTTGACGATCTCCGCCAGCACCAGGAACGTCAGCTCGTCGATCAGGCCGAGCTCGACCGCGAGGTTGATGAAGGTGCCCGGCGCCTGGATCACGCCCTCGTCGTCGCGCAGCCGCACCAGCGCCTCGATGCCCTTCACCTCCTGGGTGCGGATATCGACCTTGGCCTGGAACGCGCAGCAGAAGCGCTTTTCCAGGATCGCCAGTCGCAGCGACTGCTCGATCTTCATCCGCGCCAGCGCCTCGCGCTCCATGCTGTTGTCGAAGAACGCGGTCGAGCCCTTGCCGTTGTTCTTGACGCGGTACATCGCGATGTCGGCGTTCTGGCGCAGCGCCTCGTAGCTCCGGCCATGCATCGGATAGAGGCTGACGCCGATCGAGGTCGACGCGAAGATCTCGGATTCCTCGATGAAGAACGGCGCCTTCAGCCGCTCCTGCATGACCTGGATGAATTCGGCGACTTCGTCATTGCCGCTGATCGGGTTGAGCAGCAGCAGGAATTCGTCGCCGGAGATGCGCGACAGGATATCGGTTTCGCGCAGCGCGTGGCCGAGCCGCTTCGACAGTTCGACGAGCAGCGCGTCGCCGATCGCGTGGCCGTAATAGTCGTTGATGTGCTTGAAGTTGTCGACGTCGAGGAAGGCGAGCGCGAAATGGCTTTGCGAATCGTCGCGGATCAGGCCGCTGACGCGGTGCTCGATCACCCGGCGGGTCGGCAGGCCGGTCAGCTCGTCGTAATAGGCCGAGCGGAACAGCTGGTCCTCGAACGCTTTCTGCTCGCTGATGTCGGTCGAGGTCGAGATCAGGAGATTGCGACCGGCGATCCGGACCGGCCGGTGCGAGGTCAGGAACACGTATTTGGAGGCGCCGCAGGAGAGCACTTCCTCGAGCACCACCGGACGGCCGCTGCGCAGCAGGTCGAGGTTGGCGGCGTGGCGCTCGTCGACCGGGGACGGCTGGCTCGCGCTGGCCGCCAGCTGCAGCTGGCTCGCTGCTGCTTCATTCACCAGGATGAGCTCGCCCTGCTCGTCCTGAACGGTCACGCCCGCCGGCAGCAGTTGGAGAAGGTCGCGCAGGATACGTAATTCATTGCTGGAAATATCGTCTTGGCCGGTCACTGCCGCGCCCGTCTGAAAATCGTGTCTGGTGAGACTGTGCATGCGCCGACCTTGGCAAAGTCCGTTGTAGTTTTGGTTAAGCGGACCTGCGAAATGCCGTGACAGAATGAGACCGCGACGGCTTTCGCAAGCCGTCGCGGCAATCGTCATTAACAGAGTATCAATGTCGGCTTCGGCCGCTGGTGAAAGCGATTGCGGCGCGCGCGGTTGCACCAACACGTGCGGCTGTGCCGGAATGACGACTTATCAACAGCTCGGAAGCTTGCACTGCATGGTGCAGTGAACACCGGTCTTCAGATAACTGATCTCGGTCTTGCCGTCGAACGGCCGCAGCGCCGACTTGAGCAGCTTGGTGCCGAAGCCGGCTTCGCCGATCGCCTCGACCACCGGTCCCTCGGTCTCGTCCCAGATCACGTTGAGACGTCCGTCGTCGACGGTCCATGACACTTGCAAAAATCCGCGCGGCGAGGAGAAGGCGCCGTACTTTCCGGCGTTGGTTGCGAGCTCATGGAAGATCAACGCCAGCGAGACGGCGAGCTTGGCGGGCAGGAACAGCTGCTCGCCATTGAGGTTGAACCGCACGTGGCCGTAGGGCCCGAGTTCCGAGCGCAGCAAATCCTTGATATCGCAGCCATAGCCGTCGACCCGCGCGATCAGATCGTCGGTCGCCGAGAGCGCGCGGATGCGATGGTCGATGCGCTGCCAGACATCGGGCCGGTCCTGCAGCGCCTGATGCAGCACGGCGTGAATGGTCGAGGACTTGTTCTTCAGCCGGTGCTGCAATTCGTCGACCACGACCTTGCGGTACTGCTCTTCCTCGATCAGCCGTTTGGAAACTTCGCGCTGCTGAGCGACCAGGGAACGGTAGTGCTCCACGCCCCAGATCGCGATGCCGCACACAACCCAGAAGATCATCAACAGCGCAAAGCGCGCCGGATCGGCGTGCGAACCGCTGAAATTGAGCACCACGCCGAGCAGCCCGCTCGCCAGCGCGGTTGCGATCCCGATCCGGAAACCGCCAAGGGCGGTGGCAAAGAACACCGCGGGGAAATAGGGCGTGAAGAACACGTCCGGCCGGATCTGGGCGAGCCCGAAGCGCGCGGCCGTGGCCAAAACGAGACAAAGCACCGCGAAGGCGACCGCAAGCCGCACCGACGGCTGGACATCGCCCCGCCAACACGCCCTGAAATCATCGATCCATTTCGCCATTGCTCGTTCCAGTTCACGTGAACAGGCGACCCAAAATAAGGCCGCTGCGACCGAAAAACCGCAGTTGTGGCCTTCTGGCCACAGGCGGACCTTGCGAGCGTGGCGGCGTGCAAGTGCTTGTATTGGCAACGGGAGCTGGGGAATATCCGCAACATCATACGTAAGTTGAGGGACTGACATGGGACGGCTGGACGGCAAGGTCGCGGTGATCACAGGGGCGACCAGCGGCATCGGGCTACGTACGGCGGAGATCTTTGTCGCGGAGGGCGCGAAGGTCGTGATCGCCGGGCGTCGCGCGCCGGAGGGCGAGGCACTGGCGCAACAACTCGGCGAGGCTTGCGTGTTTCGTCAGACCGACGTCACGGTCGAGGAACAGATGCAGGCGCTGATCGCGCTTGCGGTCGAGAAGTTCGGCCGGATCGACTGCCTGTTCAACAATGCCGGCGGCCCGGCGCAGACCGGGGGCATCGAAGGTCTCGACGTCGAGCGGTTCGACGCCGCGATGGCGACGCTGGTGCGCAGCGTCATGCTCGGCATGAAGCATGCCGCGCCCTACATGCGCAAACAGGGCTCCGGCAGCATCATCAACAATGGCAGCATCGCCGGTCGGCTAGCCGGCTTCTCGTCGTCGATGGTCTACGGCGCCGCGAAGGCGGCGGTCATCCATTTCACCAAATGCGTGGCGATGGAGCTCGGCGAGTCCGGCATCCGCGTCAACTCGATCTCGCCCGGCGCGATCGCCACCGGCATTTTCGGCAAGGCGCTCGGATTGTCGACGGAAGCGGCCGAGAAGACCGCGGCCGTGATGCGCGAGGTCTACAAGGCGGCGCAGCCGATCCCGCGCGCCGGCCTGCCCGACGACATCGCGCATGCCGCGGTGTTCCTGGCGAGCGACGAATCGAGCTTCATTAACGGCCATGACCTCGTGATCGACGGCGCCATCACCGGCGGCCGCAACTGGAGCCAGCAGCAGGCGGGCTACGTCTCGCTGCGCAAGGCGTTCGATCAGGGGGCGTAAGCCACGGCCGTCATTTCGGGGTACGCGCAGCGTGAACCCGGAATCTCGAGATTCGGGGTTCGATACTTCGCATCGCCCCGGAATGACGATCGAGGGTGTTTAGCTTTGGCGAGCTAAGGTGCGAGCATGAACGCGAAGCTCGCACGCCGGCTGCGCTATCTCGGCGCCATCATTGTCGCCGGCGCGGTGACGAGCGTCAGAATCAATCTCGCGCAAGGCCGTCATACGCTCGGGCCGCTGATTGCGGGATTCGCTTATGCCCTCGTCACCTCTGTGGCGATCGGAGTGGTCGGGATCGGCGCGATGGCGTAACGCGTCTGGATTCGCGCGCTGCGACAAATTAACCCGACGGGCAAATTAGCGCTTCCGTCGTCGGGCAAATCAGATGTTCAATTCCGCCCGTCTCACCCGATCGAGGGGCGCTTCGCGATCGTCACGAACGCGGCGTGAGATGCGGTGGACGCGGAATGCGCAGTCGACGAATGCGCATGAAGCGGACGGCGAAATCGTGCAGGCCTGACGCCCTAGCGGCAGGTGTCCTCTCGCAAGGCGCGCAAACGTTTTGCGAGGGCGGTGACAATAAAGCCCAGTCTCGCCGGGGAGAGCACGTATAAGCCGTAAGCCATCGCGCAGGGAAAGCCGGATTGCTCCGGTTACACCTGTGGTCCTACCCCCGAGCTTTCTACCCATTGCTCGGGGCCCATGGGTGCGATCGGCACCCGGCTTTCCCTGCGCCCTCTGCAAGCAAGAGGGCGGAACGAAGAGCAAAGCTCGGACATTCATGTCGCGAGAATGCAAACTCACGATTCACGGGCCGCGCAACACACTCGCTGTCGTCCCTGCGAAAGTAGGGACCCATAACCACGAATGGTGATTGTTGCCCAATGGTGGAACGACGAGTCCCGTTCACAACATCGCCGCGGCGTATGGGTCCCGGCCTGCGCCGGGACGACAGCGGTGGATGTGGCGCGAGCTGGCGTTCTTTCTTCCTCCAGCAAGGGTCGCAAATCACACCTTCTGCTTGGCCGCTGCCTTCGCAAGATCCGGCGCATTCACCGCGGGGATCGCGACGCGGCCGGGGCCGGTTTGTTGAAGCGCGGCGGCGGCCTTGTCGTTCTGCATGATCTTGGCCATGACAGCCTGGCCGGCGCGTTCGAACACGGCGCGGTTGTCGATCAGGAACTGCCGCGACTTGCGCAGGCCGTCGATATAGCCGTTGATCTCGGGCACGACATAGCGCGCGACCATGTCCCAGCTGCGGCGGGTGTTTTCCGGATTGGCCCAGTCGTGCGCGAAGCCGATGATCGAGCCGACGCCGCCCGACACATCGACCAGATTCTTGATCATCTTGATCAGATCATCCGGTGTGCCGATGGTGGACGCGGCGCCTTCGACGAACGCGGTCTTGTCGACGGCCTCATCGGGCGAAGAGAACGCCGTCAGGCCCGGCCGCATCAGGGTGCCGACATTATATTCGTTGTGCCAGCGCATCAGCCCGGCGCCGGCCTCGCGCCGCGCCTGCTCGCGGGTCTCGGCGATGTGCCAGGACAGCAGCACGCGCCAGTTGGAACGGCTCACGGTGGTGCCGGCCTTCTTGGCGGCGTCCTCGGCGAACTGCCATTGCTGCGGCAGCGCCATCAGGCCCTGGGTCGACATCGAGCCGAGCGAGATGATGCCGATGCCGTATTTGCCGGCGAGCGTCATGCCCGATGGCGAGATCTGCGAGGCCACCACGAACGGCATGTCCTCCTGCAGCGGCAGGATCTGCAACGCGGCGTCGTGCATCTCGAACCAGTCGGTCTTGGCGGTGACGCGCTCGCCGTTGAACAGGCGGCGGATCACCGAGATCGCCTCGTCCTGGCGGTCGCGCTGGGTCATCGGGTCGATGCCGAGCGTATGGGCGTCGGAGGCGAGCGCACCGGGGCCGGAGCCGAAGATGGCGCGGCCGCCGGTCATATGGTCGAGCTGCACCATGCGCTGCGCGACGTTGAAGGGGTGGTGATAGGGCAGCGAGATTACGCCGGTGCCGAGCTTGATGCGCTTGGTGCGCTCGCCGGCGGCGGCCAGGAACATTTCCGGCGAGGCGATGGTCTCCCAGCCCGAGGAGTGGTGCTCGCCGCACCAGAATTCGTCGTAACCGAGCGCGTCGAGCTGCTCGACGAAATCGAGGTCGCGGCGGAATTGCAGCATCGGATGCTCGCCGATCGGGTGATGCGGGGCGAGGAAGGCTCCGAATTTGAGGCGCGCCATGGGTCGTTCTCTCCGGACTATTGTTATCGGGGGCTTTCCGCCAACCTACGGGGTGGCCCGGGGCAAGGCAATGCTCGGGGGTTGCGGCGGTCGCATGGTTGTTGCGCAAATCGGCGGCGATTGCCGCCGTCCGGAATGTTTTCCAGCGCGTCAACGCAAATTGGCAGCCGGGGCTCGAGCGTCCGTGATCCCGGGCTTACCTCGCAGGTAATCGAAGCGATGACCGGAATCTGCTGATGTCCGCCATAACGTCATTTCGGGCAGGACAGGACATGCACCAGATCGTTTCGACGCGAGCGGACACATCGCGCCGCTGGTGGGTGCTGGCGATCGTGGTGTCGGCGCAATTCATGTTCGGGGTCGATGCCTTCATCGTCAACGTCGCGATCCCGACGATCGCGGCGGAGCTGCACGCGACGCCGGCGCAGATCGAGGCCGTGATCGCGATCTACCTGATCGCCTATGCCACGCTGGTGGTTACCGGCGGCCGGCTTGGCGACATCCATGGCACGCGCAACGTGTTCATCGCCGGCGTCGCCGGATTCTCGGTGACCTCGCTGTGGTGCGGTCTCGCGCAGTCCGGGCCCGAGCTCATCGTCGCGCGGCTCGCGCAGGGCGCAACCGCGGCGCTGATGGTGCCGCAGGTGCTGGCGACGCTGCATTTGTTGTTCTCAGGCGCCGCCCGCGCGCGGGCATTCGGCATCTACGGCATCGTGCTGGGGCTCGCGGGCGCCGCCGGCTTCATGCTCGGCGGCGTGCTGGTGACGCTCGACCTCGCCGGGCTCGGCTGGCGCGCGGTATTTTTCGTCAACGTGCCGTGCGGCGTCGTCATCATCGCCGCGGCGCTGAAGATCATGCCGACGGTGCCGCGCCGCGCCGGCACGCGGCTCGATATCCCGGGCGCGATCGTGCTGTTCGCGGGCCTGCTGTGCCTGATCGGTCCGCTGCTGTTCGGCCATGATCTTAACTGGACGGCATGGGTGTGGCTGGTGATGGCAATGGGCATCGCTGTGATCGCGGCCTTCGTGCGGCTCGAGCGGTCCGTCGCGCGCCGCGGCGGCATGCCGCTGATCGATCTGTCGCTGCTGTCGGATCGCGCCTTCATGCGCGGGCTGGTCGCGGTGTTTTTCTTCTTCTTCGCCAACCTGTCCTTCTACCTCATCATGACCATCTTTATGCAGAAGGGTTTGCAGATTCCGCCGCTGGAGGCCGGGCTGGTGTTCGTGCCGCTGGCGCTGACCTTCGTGGTTGCCTCGCGTCACAGCGGCCTGCGCGCCAGGCATCGCGGCACGCTGGTGCTGATCGAGGGCTGTGCGCTGCAGATCGTCGGTCTCGCCGTGCTGGTCGCGACAATTGAGGCGGTCGCGACACCGTCGGCACTGATGCTCGCACTGGTGCTGATGATCTTCGGCTACGGCCAGGGGCTTGTCATGGCGCCATTGTCGAGCGCGGTGCTCGCGAGCGTGCAGCCCGCGAGCGCCGGTGCCGGCTCCGGCATGTACGGCACCACGACGCAGATCGGCAACGCGGCCGGCGTTGCCGCGATCGGCGCAGTCTTCTTCGCAATCGAGAGCACGATGTCAGCACGTCTGGCGCTGTTTGCGGCATGCGCATTGTTTGTGCTGTCGATCGCCATTTCAGCCGCATTTCTGTCATGGATGCGCCGCGCCACCACGTGAATCCGGCAGCACGTGGCGCGCATTCCTGAAAAGTTGGTGCTCAAACAAGGTGCTATGGCAACCATTTCGGCCGGTCCACAGCGCGATCACGCATTAACGCCGATTCTCACAATTCCGCAGGGAAAGACAGCACACGGCCTTTTCATTTTGCAGTGCAGCAATTATCTGATCGGGTGACACAGAAGACTAAATCACCTCAGGAGTTGCTGTTGTCCCTGATCAACAACGTCGAATTTCTGCGTCATCTGCCGAAGATGAACGCGTTCAGCGGCCTTGGCGCACTCACGCCGGCCGTGCCGACGCCGCTCGTCGAGACCACCGAATTCGGCGTCAACCCCGGCGATCTGAAGATGTATTCGTTCGTGCCCGCGCAGCTGGCGCGGTCGCCCGCGCTCGTCGTGGTCTTGCATGGCTGCGGTCAGACCGCCGCGTCGTACGATCTCGGTGCCGGCTGGTCGGCGCTTGCGGCGCATTACGGCTTCGCGCTGCTGATGCCGGAGCAGCAGGCTTCCAACAACGGCAACACCTGCTTCAACTGGTTCAACCCGCAGGACATCGGGCGCGGGCAGGGCGAGGCCGCGTCGATCAGGCAGATGATCGCGCATCTGGTCGGCACGCACGAGATCGACCCGCGCCGCATCTATGTGACGGGACTGTCCGCCGGCGGCGCGATGGCCTCGGTCATGCTCGCGGCCTATCCGGATGTGTTCGCGGCCGGCGCCATCATCGCCGGCCTGCCGTTCGGCGTCGCCACCGATCTGCGCGAAGCACTGCACGCGATGATGCATGGCAGCGCGCTGTCCGCGCCCGAGCTCGGCGGTCTCGTCCGCAACGCCTCGACGCATGGCGGCGCTTGGCCGAAGATCTCGGTGTGGCACGGCAGCGCCGACCGCACCGTGCACCCCGGCAATGCCGATGCGATCGTCCGGCAGTGGCTCGACGTGCACGGCCTGCCGCTGGCGGCGATGTCGAAGGCGGATGTCGACGGCCATCCGCGCGAGGTGTGGTGGAACACCGACGGCGAAACCCTGGTCGAGTCCTACACCATCGCCGACATGGCGCATGGCACGCCGCTCGGGCTTGCCGACAACGACGAGCGCTATGGCGTCGAGGGCGCGTTCCTGATCGAGGCCGGGATCTCCTCGTCCTATCACATCGCAAGCTTCTTCGGCCTGACCGACAAGGTACGTCAGCCGCATATTGCGCCAACCGGAATCCCGCGCGAGCGCGCCGACACGGTGTCGATGACGGTACCGGTGCCCGCGGCCGAGCCGGAGGTGGCATCCGGCCACAACAGCGACCGGCCGCGCAAGCGACGGAGCAAGGGTGTCGATGTCGGCGGCGCCATCACGCGGGCGCTCACCGCCGCGGGGCTGATGAAGTAGCTACATCTCGCCGGTCAGGAACGGATTCGTCATCCGCTCCTGGCCGATGCTCGATCCCGCGCCGTGGCCGCAGATGAAGCCGACATCGTCGCCGAGCGGCAGCAGCTTGTCCTTGATCGACTGGATCAGCGTCGGATGGCTGCCGCCGGGCAGATCGGTGCGCCCGACCGAGCCGGCGAACAACACGTCGCCGACATGGGCGAAGCGCAGCTCCTTGTTGAAGAACACCACGCTGCCCGGTGAATGGCCGGGGCAGTGCAGGATGTCGAAGGTGAGATCGCCGATCGAGACCTGATCGCCCTCGTCGAGCCAGCGGTCCGGTCCGAAATTGCGCACCCCGCTCATGCCGAAGCGTTCGCCGCTCGAGACGACATTGTCGAGCAGATATTTGTCGGCGATATGCGGGCCCTCGATCTTGACCTGCAGCGCGTCGCGCAGTTCGGCGGCGCCGCCGACATGGTCGATATGACCGTGGGTCAGCCAGATCTTCTCGACCGTCACGCCGGTCTGCTTGATCGCGGCCTGGATCTTCGCCACGTCGCCGCCGGGGTCGATCACCACGGCCTTCTTGGTGGGCTCGTGCCAGATGATGGTGCAGTTCTGCTCGAACAGCGTCACCGGCACGATGATCGCGCCGGCCTTCGGTTTGGTGTCGGTTGTCTCGTTCATGACGGCACCATAGGCTTCCGGCAAACGCCGTCAACACGCACCGGAAATGCGGCTGCCCCGGCGTGTGATCCCAAAACGGACCGTGATAAGGTCGCCTCCAGCAGAACAAGTTCGCGAGCAGGCCGGTACGCGGCTGCTCTCAATCACGATTCAAGTCCTCGCAGTCCGGAACTTCATGACCCAGGCTCCCAAATCACCGATCGGCGGACCCCGGACCACCGCGCGCGCCTTCTTCGTCGCGGACCGCATCAACACATCGGGCCTCGAGCGCGGCGACGTGCTGGCCACGACGCCGCTGGCGTTTCGCGTCAATGACAATGGTGTGGCGATTCTGTTCCGCTACGGCGTCGTCGTCCTGATCGGCCTCAATGCGCTGGAGGAGGATGAATTCCTGCGCAGCCTGCAGTCGCGCATGACCGGCCTGTTCACGCGGCGCGAGGAGGAGATCGCAATCATCGAGCTCGCTGCCGAGAAGGAGGATCAGATTCCGCCGGGCGGCCCGATCTATCTGCAAGGCCTCTCGCCGGAGCGGCTGATCCTGGTCGGCGAAGCGTTGGCGAAAAGCGTGGTGCTGGCGCGGCACGAGCGCGAGGTCCGGGCGGTCTTCGACACGACCGAGCCGCTTGCACGTGAGCTCGCCAAGGGCGGCCGCGTCCATGGCGGCCGCGTTGCGATCCTCAAGCACATCGGCAACGCGCTGCTGGTGCGGCATCGCGTGGCCGGACCGGTCGAAGTGTCGGAGAAGCCCGATATCCTCTGGGACAAGCCGCAGCTCGAGCGACTCTACGCCAGGCTCGAGGACGAGTATGAATTGAAGGAACGTGCGGAATCCCTGAACCGCAAGCTCGCGGTCGTGGCCGAGACCGCGCAGGTGCTGACCGACATCATCGACACCAGCCGCTCGCTGCGGCTGGAGCTGATCATCGTCTTCCTGATCCTGTTCGAGGTGCTGATCACCATCTATCAGTTGGCGATGGCCCGGCACTAAGTCTACCCGTAGCCCGGATGGAGCGAAGCGAAATCCGGGGATCTCGCCAATTGTGCCAGTGGTCCCGGATTACGCTTTGCTCCATCCGGGCTACGGCGCTACGGCGCCATCTTTCCGTCCCGAATTGTGCGTCATCCCTGACCCGATCGGCGGCCCCGGGCGCGGGACGGCCTGGGCCGGGCTGCGAGCTTGGGGGACGGGATGGATCAGGACGACCGGGACTGGTGGCGACGCGGCATTTTCTATCAGGTCTATCCGCGCTCGTTCGGAGATAGCGACGGTGACGGCGTCGGCGATCTCAAGGGGATCATCACGCGCCTGCCCTATCTGACGCGGCTTGGTGTCGACGCGGTGTGGCTGTCGCCGATCTTCCCGTCGCCGATGGCCGATTTCGGCTACGATATCTCCGATTACACCGGCATCGATCCGTTGTTCGGGACGATGGAGGATTTCGACGCGCTGGTCGCGGCCGCGCACGATTCCGGCCTCAAGCTGATCCTCGATCTGGTGCCGAACCACACATCCGACCAGCATCCCTGGTTCACCGAGGCGAGGAGCTCGCGCGACAACCCCAAACGCGACTGGTACATCTGGCGCGATCCGGCGCCGGACGGCGGCCCGCCCAACAACTGGCTGTCCGAGTTCGGCGGCAGTGCCTGGGCGTATGACGAGGCCTCGGGCCAATACTATTATCACGCCTTCCTCGCGCAGCAGCCCGATCTCAACTGGCGCAATCGCGAGGTCAGGGACGCGATCTACGACGTGATGCGCTTCTGGCTGCGCAAGGGCGTCGACGGCTTTCGCGTCGACGTGATCTGGCACCTGATCAAGGATGCCGACTTCCGCGATAACCCGACGAACCCGCATTATCGCGCGGACCGGCCGCCGCACGAGAGGCTGCTGACGCAATATTCGACCGATCAGCTCGAGGTGCATACGGTCATCACCGAGATGCGCGGCGTCACCGAGGAATTCGACAACCGCGTGCTGATCGGCGAGATCTATCTGCCGCTGCACCGGCTGGTTGCCTATTACGGCAACGATTTGCGCGGCGCGCAGATGCCGTTCAACTTCGCGCTGCTGTCGACCTTGTGGAGCGCGCGAGCGGTCGAGATGATCATCGCCGATTACGAAAAGGCGCTGCCGCCGGGTGCGTGGCCGAACTGGGTGCTCGGCAATCACGACCGGCCGCGGGTGGCAAGCCGGGTGGGGCCGGCGCAGGCGCCGGTCGCCGCAATGTTGCTGCTGACGCTGCGCGGTACGCCCACGCTCTATTACGGCGACGAGATCGGCATGCGCCAGGTTGCGATTGCGCCGGATCAGGTGCGCGATCCCTTCGAGAAGAACGTGCCGGACATCGGCGTCGGCCGCGACGGCTGCCGCACGCCGATGCAATGGAGCGCCGAGCGCAATGCCGGCTTCTCGACGGCTCCGCCGTGGCTGCCGCTGGCGCAGGATTTTGCCAGCGACAATGTCGCAAGTCTCGAAGCGGAGAGGACGTCGATCCTCAACCTCTACAAGGCGCTGATCGCGCTGCGGCGAAGGCTGCCGCAGCTCGTCCATGGCAGCTATGAGCCGGTGGCGGCGCACGGTGATGTGCTGCTCTACCGGCGGCGCAGCACTGAGGGCGTCGCCGTGATCGCGCTAAACTTTGGCGCGGCCGCCGCGTCGGTCTCCTCAAGCGCGATCGGCTTCAGCAATGAGGTCCTGCTGTCGACCTTGATGGACCGGCAGGGCGAGAAGGTCGAAGGCGTGCTCGATCTGCGCGCCAATGAAGGCGTCATTCTCGGACCGCATCAGGACGATTGACGCCGTGTGCGGGGCTCGTTGGTATCGATATCGCTGCGCTTGAGCAGATAGTCGAGCCCACCGACCCGGTACCAGCGATAGCCATAGGCCTCGATCAGAAGCTTGTGGCGACCGGCATCGTCGGCGCGGCTGTGGTCCTCGGTCAGGAGATTGACGAGGAGATTGCCGGCGTCGTCGGGCAGCCCGACGTTGAAAGATATCTCGAGCGGCTTTTCCGCGAAATTGTGCACGAACAGCACCGAGTTGTTACGCCAGTCGTACCGGATGATCAGGATGGCGGGATTTCGGGTTGCGATGACCTTGAAATCTCCCCAGCCGACCTCGGGGACTTCCTTGCGCATGCGGACGATGCGCTCGGTCCAGTTCAGCATCGAATTGGGGTCGCGCCGTTGCTTGGCCGCGTTGACGTGCTCATAGCCATACGGTCCATTGTCGATGATGGGCACACATGGCCGATCGCTTTCGGTGAAGCCGGCGTGCGGCTCGGTCGACCATTGCATCGGCGTGCGCGTGCAACCGCGCTCGGGCAGGTCGAGATTGTCACCCATGCCGAGCTCATCGCCGTAGCGGATCACGGGCGTGCCGGGAAGCGTGCACATCACGCTGTAAGCGAGCTCGATGCGTCGGCGGTCGCCGCCCAGCATGGGCGCAAGCCGTCGCCGGATGCCGCGGTCGTAGAGCTGCATGCTCTTGTCGGCACCGAATGCCTCGAACACGGTCTCGCGCTGCGGCTTGGAGAGGCGGCCGAGGTCGAGTTCATCATGATTGCGCAGGAACAACCCCCATTGTGCGGTCGCGGGCCGTGGCTTGGTCGCCGTGAGGGCCTTCGCCAACGGCTTCGTATCGGCGGACGCCAGCGCGTAGAACAGATGTTGATTGACGTGGAAGTTGAACATCATGTGCATTCGGTCGCCGTCACGCCCGAAATATTCCATGTCGGTCTCGGGCAATACGTTGGCTTCGGCGAGGATGATCGCGTTGCCCTGGCGCCATTGCAGGAATTCCCGAAACGATCGCAGCATGTCGTACTGCTCGACCGGCTTGCGCCTCGAGGCGCCCTTGGTCGCGATCACGAACGGCACGGCGTCCATGCGGAAGCCCGAGACGCCGAGCTGGATCCAGAACCCCATGATCTTGAGGATCTCGGCCTGCACATGCGGGTTCGATGTGTTGAGGTCCGGCTGGAAATCGTAGAAGCGATGAAAGTACCAGGCACCGGCTTGCTTGTCGCGCGTCCAGGTCGATTTCTGAACGCCGGGAAATACCATGCCGGTATTGGCATTGGCGGGCTTCTTGTCCGACCAGACATACCAGTCGCGGTACGGCGAATCCTTCGAGCTGCGCGCTGATCGAAACCAGGCGTGCTGATCCGAGGTGTGATTGACGACGAGATCGATGATGACGCGGATGCCGCGCTGCTGGCAGCCATGGGTGAATTCGACGAAATCGCCCAGTGTGCCGTAGCGCGGATCGACGTCGTAATAATCCGAGATGTCGTAGCCGTCGTCCCTGTTGGGCGAAGGCTGAAACGGCATCAGCCAGATCGCGGTGATGCCGAGCCCGTGCAAATAGTCGAGGCGCCGCAGCAGGCCGCTGAAATCACCGATGCCATCGCCGTTGGCATCCATGTAGGTGCCAACCGACAGGCAGTAGATCACTCCGTTCTTGTACCAGAGGTCGTCGATCACCAGGCAATCCTCTCCGGTCCACCCGTGGCGGCGGCCGGGAGGATAAGCGGTGAGGCGGCGACGGGTTCCTGCGGAGCGCCGTCCCGCAAGGAGCCGGACGACGCTTCGCGCCGAGTGGCTACCGCTTGATCTGCGCCTTCAGCGTGTCCTCAACCACGCGATCGAACGATGACGTCTTCGGCGCGCTCTTGCGGTGCTCGGCGACGTATTGGTCGCGCTTGGCGATCAGCGCAGCGAGCTTCTCGTTCAGCGCCTTGCGCTGGGTGATCTGCTTGTCGATCTCGGCGCTGCGTGCTTCCGGCTTCATGGCGCGGAGATTGTCTGGCAGATCCTCGTCCCTGACTTTGCCACATCGTTGCGGCCGGCCGCGACGTCGGCGACCAGGTCACCGTCGCCGGTGACCGCCTCCGATGAAGCTTGCCATCTCGGACGCACGGGCCGGCGAAGCCGCGGCGACGCTCGCCAGCTGCTGGGTCTTGGATTCCGTTCACTCCTGCAGTGCGCGCGGACCGTAGGGGATCACGGTGCCGTTGATCTGGCGCTGCAGGATGATGATGTCCTCGTCGAACGGCGTCTCGATGGTGACGATCTGGCCGCGTCCCTCGGAACCAGGTTCTGTCGGCTTCGAGGCTGGAATCAAGGCGCCTTCCTCGCGAATCTGCGGCCGATTCCGGCGCTGCCGCGCTCTATCGGTTGGAGCATGATCTTCGCCGAAAACCGGCTTTTACTTTTCCGGATCATGCTCTCGCGGAATCGGCTAATCTTCGCGCAATGGACTCATCCGCCCGCCAGATCGCGCTTGTGCCCGCGCCCGACCGACGCCAGTCGGAGACTGCGCTTGCGATCGCGCGCGGCACGGCGAGGCTTCTGAGATCGCTGGGATTTTCGTGCATCAGCGAATTGCCGCTGCCGTCCGGCCGAAGAGCCGATCTGGTCGCGCTGAACGAGCGCGGCGAGATCTGGATCGTCGAGATCAAGTCATCGGTCGAGGATCTGCGCGCCGACCAGAAATGGCAGGACTACCGGATGCATTGCGACCGGCTGTTCTTCGCCTTCACGCAGGATCTGCCGTGCGAGATCTTTCCCGTCGACACCGGTTTGATCATCGCCGACGCCTATGGCGCGCATCTGCACTGCGAGGCGCCGGAGCATCGCCTGCCGGCGGCAACCCGCAAGGCGATGACGGTGCGCTTTGCCATGGCGGCGGCGCAGCGGATCAACCGCCTGGTCGATCCGCAGGGGCACGAGTTTTAGGACAGGTGCGGTTGTGATCGGTCATCCTGCGGAGCCGTGAAGCGGCGGCTCGAAGGATGCACGGCCCGGCTGGTGGCCGTCGATCCTTCGAGGCTCGCTCCGCTCGCGCCTCAGGATGACGGTGTGGAATCAAGTAGCCCGGATGGAGCGCAGCGCAATCCGGGTGAGTCTTGCCGCGGACTGCGCTGCCCCGGATCTCGCTTGCGCTCCATCCGGGCAACGGGAGGTAGAACGGAAATGGCCGGGCAATAACCCGGCCATAGCAAACCAATATGAATCCTGCTTAGCGCGGTGCGCGCTTGGCGAGGATGCGCTGCAAGGTGCGGCGGTGCATGTTGAGACGGCGCGCGGTCTCCGAGACGTTGCGGTTGCACATCTCGTAGATGCGCTGGATGTGCTCCCAGCGCACGCGGTCCGCCGACATCGGATTGGCCGGCAGCTCGGACTTCTCGGTGCCGGTCGCGAGCAGCGCGGCGACGACGTCATCGGCGTCGGCGGGCTTCGAGAGATAATCGACGGCGCCCATCTTCACCGCGGTGACGGCGGTGGCGATGTTACCGTAGCCGGTCAGCACGATCGCGCGCGCCTCGGGGCGCTTGCGCTTCAGCGCCGAAACGACGTCGAGGCCGTTGCCGTCGCCGAGCCGGAGGTCGACGACCGCGAAAGCGGGCGCGGCGCGGCCGATCTCGGCGAGACCATCAGACACCGTGTCGCATGACTTCACTGCGAAGCCGCGCGTCTCCATCGCGCGCGACAGGCGTTCCAGGAACGGCTTGTCGTCCTCAACAATGAGGAGCGAGCGGTCAGCATGGTCATTCAATTCAGTGATGGCGTTCACGGTCCATTTTTCCCTGTGGCAGACACCAACAATATGGGGTCCTACCGTGGCGCTGCCAAGGCAGCCGAAAGTCGCGTGCTCGTCTGGAAAGAGCAATGCATCCGTAATGCCAGAGTTGCGATTAAGAATCGTTCTTAGGATTCGGTTTCGTCGCCCGGCGCGGATTCCTCAAAGCTCTCTCGCGGCCAGACGATCTGCACCACGGCGCCGTGATCGGGGAAGGTGCGATTGGTAAACGACACTTTGGCGCCGGTGCGTTCCAGCAGCGTCCTTGCGATGAAAACGCCCAGACCGAGGCCCCCACGTGGGTTTTGGGCCTCATCCGCACCCCGGCGGCGTGACAGATACGGCTCGCCGATCCGCTTCAGCATGTCGGGCGCGATGCCCGGACCGTCGTCGGAGACGACGACCTCAACGGTCTCGGCGTTCCACCATGCGTTCACCTCGACGGTCTGGTGCGCGAAATCGACCGCATTTTCGAGAATGTTTCCGACGCCATAGAGGATCGCCGGATTGCGCGCGGCGACCGGTTCAGGGGTTGCTGCGACAGCAAGCCGCACCTTGATGTTGATGCCGAAATCGCGATGCGGCGCCACCGCCTCCTCGATCAAGGTCGACAGCTTCATGGTGTCGAACGGCGCGCCGCTCGATGACAATTGCGCGATCTTGCTCAGGATGTCGCGGCAGCGCTGCGCCTGCTCGCGCAGGGTCTTCAGGTCGCCGGCGATCGCCGGGTCATGCACCGTCTTCTCGAGCTCGCGCGAGATCAGGAAGATCGTCGACAGCGGCGTGCCGAGCTCATGCGCGGCGGCGGCGGCGAGGCCGTCGAGCTGGGTCAGATGCTGCTCGCGCGTCAGCACCAGCTCGGTCGCGGCGAGCGCATCGGAGAGCTGGCGCGCTTCCTCGGTCACCTGGAATGCGTAAAGACTGGTGACACCGATCGCGAGCAGGATCGAAAGCCAGACACCGATCAGATAGATCGGCGGCAGCACCAAGGGATCGTCGGCGTCCCAGGGCAGCGGCAGATGGTAGAAGAACAGTGCCGAAGCGCAGGCGACCGCAAGGCAGCCGAGCGCGATCGTCAGCCGGATCGGCAGCACGGTGGCCGAGATCAGGACCGGTGCCAGGAACAGGAACGAGAACGGGTTCTGCAATCCGCCGGTGAAGTACAAGAGCCCGCCGAGCTCGACGATGTTGAAGGCGAGCAGCGCGGCGGCATAGGCCGGCTCCAGCCGCTGCATCGGGTTGAAGGCGATCTGCAGCGCCAGATTGAGCAGCGCCGAGAACGTCACGATGGTGACGCATGGGACGATCGGAACGTCGAATTCCAGTCCCTGCGCCACGATGAAGATGGCGACGAGCTGGCCGAGCGCGGCGAGCCAGCGCAGCCGCAGGATCGTATCCAGGCGGACGTAGCGGCGGGGTTGGCGGAAATCGGAAGCGACGTCGGTCATCCCGGGACCTTAGCTGTGCCGTGGGCGGCGCACAAATTCGCGACTTAGCGCAACGATGCAGGGCAAGCCTTTAATTACCGCCAAGCCTTTAACTACCGCCGAGCCTTGCGCTTATTGTCGCAATGGCTCAATGACGGCCATATGCAGCAGATCGGGACAGGTCAGGCGCAAACGCCGGCGGTCGATCAGGGCGGATCGGCCGCGATCGACGTCGCGCATCTGGTCAAGGTCTACAAGACCACCCGCGCGGTCGACGATATCTCGTTCCGCATCGCGCGCGGCAGCATCACCGGCCTGCTCGGCGGCAACGGTGCCGGCAAGACCACGACGATCGCGATGATCATGGGCCTGGTGCTGCCGACCTCGGGCAGCGTCGAGGTGCTCGGTGCACGAATCCCCGAGCAGCGCTACGATGTGCTCGGCCGGATGAATTTCGAAAGCCCCTATGTCGACATGCCGATGCGGCTCACGGTGCGGCAGAACCTGACCATTTTCGGCCGCCTCTATGCCGTGCAGAATTTGCGCGAGCGGATCGACCAGCTCGCCGACGATCTCGATCTCAAGGAATTCCTCGACCGCTCCAACGGCAAGCTCTCCGCCGGGCAGAAGACCCGCGTCGCGCTGGCGAAGGCGCTGATCAACGAGCCGGACCTCTTGCTGCTCGACGAGCCGACCGCCTCGCTCGACCCGGATACCGCCGACTGGGTGCGGCAGCATCTCGAGACCTATCGCAAGACCCATAACGCGACCATCCTGCTGGCGTCACACAACATGCTGGAGGTCGAGCGCCTCTGCGACCGCGTCATCATCATGAAGCGCGGCAAGATCGAGGATGACGACAGCCCCGAGCGGATCATGGCGCGCTACAACCGCGACACGCTGGAAGAGGTGTTTCTCGACGTGGCGCGCGGCCGGGTGCGGGAGGGCGCGCCAGAGGGCACACCATGAGCGAACTCGTCAGCCAGCACCAGCACACCATTTCACTGCAACGCATCAACGCGATGGTGCTGCGCTATTGGTATCTCTTGATGTCGTCATGGCCGCGGCTGCTGGAGCTGGTCTACTGGCCAGCATTGCAGATCATCACCTGGGGCTTCCTGCAGAATTACATCTCGCAGGCATCCGGCTTCTTCGCCAAGGCGGGCGGCACGCTGATCGGCGCCGTGATCCTGTGGGACATCCTGTTCCGAGGGCAGCTCGGCTTCTCGATCTCGTTCCTGGAGGAGATGTGGGCGCGCAATCTCGGCAACCTGATGATGAGCCCACTGAAGCCGATCGAATTCCTGCTCTCGCTGATGATCATGAGCCTGATCCGGCTCGCCATCGGCGTGATCCCGATGACGCTGCTGGCGCTGTTCTTTTTCGGCTTCAACTTCTACGCCATCGGGCTGCCGCTGATCGCGTTCTTCTGCAATCTGATCTTCACGAGCTGGTCGGTCGGCGTGTTCGCCTCGGGCCTCGTGCTGCGCAACGGGCTAGGGGCGGAAAGCATCGTCTGGACGTTGATGTTCGCCGTGATGCCGCTCGCCTGCATCTACTATCCGGTCGAGGTGCTGCCGGGCTGGCTGCAAGCTGTTGCCTGGACGCTGCCGCCGACTTACGTGTTCGAAGGCATGCGCTCGCTGTTGATCGATCACGTCTTCCGCGCCGACCTGATGGCGTGGGCGCTGGCCATCAACGCCATCCTGTTCGCTGCCTCTTTTGCGATCTTCCTTGCCCTTTTGCAGAGCGCCAAGCGCAACGGCTCGCTGCTCGCCGGTGGTGAATAAATGTCACTTTCTCGTGGATTCTCGGTGTATTAGCCCGATATCGCCCCCAGATTCGGCTCGCGGCGCATTGACGCATTGTTACGCATTGGTCAGTATGCTGCGGCGCAAAACAGGGGTCTGAAAATACTATGCCCATCGGTGAATTTGGCGGTGCCCCGCCACTAGCGGCGGAAGGCAGCCCGGCACTCACGACGCCGTTGTACTGGATGTACGAGATGGCGCATGCGTCGCTCAACCCGGTGCGCGCGGTGACCGACGCCACCAAGATCCTGTTTCAGAATCCGCTCAATCCGTGGACCCACACCGAGTTCGGCAAGTCGATCGCCGCCGGCTGTGAGCTGTTCGAGCGCACCACACGCCGCTACGGCAAGCCCGAATGGAACCTGCCGACGACCGAGGTCAACGGCATCCGCACCCCGGTGGAGGTCCGTTCGATCTGGGAAAAGCCGTTCTGCCGCCTGCTGCATTTCGATCGCAAGCTGACGCGGCCGTTGCGTTCGCCGCAGCCGCGCGTGCTGATCGTGGCGCCGATGTCGGGCCACTATGCGACGCTGCTGCGTGGCACGGTCGAAGCGTTCCTGCCGACGCATGAGGTTTACATCACCGATTGGGCCGATGCGCGCATGGTGCCGCTCGCGGCCGGCCGGTTCGATCTCGAGGACTATGTCGACTACCTGATCGAGATGCTGCACGCGCTCGGCGGCAACATGCACGTCATCGCGGTGTGCCAGCCTTCGGTGCCTGTCGTGGCGGCTGTTTCGGTGATGGAAGCCAATAACGACCCGTTCGTGCCGCTGTCGATGACGCTGATGGGCGGGCCGATCGACACCAGGCGCAATCCGACCGCGGTCAACAACCTCGCGGAAGAGCGCGGCATCGAGTGGTTCCGCAACAATGTCATCACCAAGGTGCCGTTCCCGCATCCGGGCGTGATGCGTGATGTCTATCCGGGCTTCCTGCAGCTCAACGGCTTCATCAGCATGAACCTCGACCGGCACATGGACGCGCACAAGGCGCTGTTCGCCAATCTGGTCAAGGGCGACGGCGATCTCGTCGACAAGCACCGCGAATTCTATGACGAGTATCTCGCGGTGATGGACCTCACCGCCGAATATTACCTGCAGACCGTCGATCTCGTCTTCGTCAAGCACGCGCTGCCGAAGGGCGAGATGACCCATCGCGGCAAGCCGGTCGATCCGTCGAAGATCCGCCGGGTCGCGCTGATGACGGTCGAAGGCGAGAAGGACGACATCTCCGGCCTCGGTCAAACCGAGGCGACGCACGCGCTCTGCACCGCGATTCCGAACCATCGCCGCGTGCATTACGTGCAGAAGGGCGTCGGGCACTACGGCGTGTTCAACGGCTCGCGCTTCCGCTCCGAAATCGTGCCGCGAATCTCCGATTTCATGGTTTCGGCGGCCAATACGCGGCTTTCCCTGGTCGCCGCCGCCGAATAGGTATCGCCCCGGTCTCGATTTTCGCGGTCGCGCAAGTCGCTGATTTAACTAAAAGAATCTCAAATCGGGCAAGGCTCAAGGGATGAATATAATTTCATCCTTTGAGCCTTGTTCGCGACTCCGATTCATTAGAAAAATTCCGGTTCCGACCCCTGCCGGTAGAGGTCAATTAACGGCCAGCCCCTGTATATTGGGCAAATGATTTGTTTTTGCGCCGAGCGCTTTCCCTGGCGGCGGATATGGCAAAGTTCGGGCGAACTCCTGCTCCCCGGACTCTCAGAAATGGCTACTCGCGCGCTCCTCTATCGGCGGCCTGCCGAACCCGCGACCGTATTGGTCAGACACGGCTCCCAGTTCTTCACCGTCAGATTGCGCCGGCACAGGCGCGCGCGCCGCTACACGCTCAGGATACATCCGACCGATCGCGAGGCGATCCTGACGATGCCGCCGCGCGGCACGATTCCCGAAGCCAAGGAGTTCGCCAATCTCCATGGCGGCTGGATTGCCGCCCGTCTTGGCCGCTTGCCGAAGGCCGCGCCGTTCCAGCCCGGCACCGTGGTGCCGTTGCGCGGCGTGCCGCATCGCCTAGTGCACCGCTCGGGCGAGCGCGGCACGGTTTGGACCGAGACGCGCGACAGCGGCGAGAAGATCATTTGCGTCGCCGGCGGCGTCGAGCACATGGATCGCCGGGTGCACGACTTCCTCAAGCGCGAGGCGCGCAAGGATCTGCAGAAGTCGGCACAGCTTCACGCCGCGGAACTCGGTGTGCGGGTACGCCGGATCTCGATCCGCGATCAGTCGAGCCGCTGGGGCTCGTGCACCTCGGCGGGTTCGCTGTCGTTCTCATGGCGGCTGATCCTGGCGCCGCCCTTCGTGCTCGATTACCTCGCCGCGCATGAGGTCGCCCATCTCGTCGAGATGAACCACTCGGCGCGGTTCTGGCGGGTGGTCGACAAGGTCTGCGCGTCGGTGACCCGCGCCAAGAACTGGCTCGATACCTACGGCAACGACCTGCACCGCTACGGGATTCAGGAATAGGGGAACTCTTAGCCCGAACGTTGCTGTCATCGCCCGCGAAAGCGGGCGATCCAGTATTCCAGAGACAGTTGCATTTCAGCGGATAAACCGCGGCGTACTGGATCCCCGTGCGTAGCCCGGATGGAGCGAAGCGCAATCCGGGGCGGCTCTCAACACGGCGCGACCTGTCCCCGGATTTCGCTCCGCTTCATCCGGGCTACGAAGCTACGCGGTTCGTCCGCCCGGCGCCTTACCGAAACAACCGATCCGCCAGCCAGCCGTCCAGTCCGGCCGCAGCCTCGGGCCGCGCGTTCGGGTTGGGTGGTGCCGAGGCGCGGGCCGGGGTCGGCGGGGGCGCGCGATAATAGCCGCCACCGGATGGTGCCGGCACTGGCGGCTGCGGTGCCTGCATCGGCGGCTGAATCTGCATCGGTCCCGCCGGCGCAGACGGCGCGGTGACCTGCGACGAGATCTGCATCAGGTTCGCCGGCCCCCAACTGCCTTGCGAGTTCGGGATCGCCGCGACCGGCACGCCCTGATGCGCCGCCTTCATGAAGCGGGTCCACACTTCGACCGGCAAGCCGCCGCCGGTCGCCTTCTTGGTCGGTGAATTGTCGTCATTGCCGAGCCAGACGCCGGTGACGAGCTTGGCGGTGTAGCCGATGAACCAGGCGTCGCGATAATCCTGGCTGGTGCCGGTCTTGCCGGCGGCGGTCCAGCCCGGGATCTCCGCCTTGCGCGCGGTGCCCGAGATCAGCGTCTCGCGCATCATGCTGTTCATCATCGAATCATAGCGCGGCTCGATCACCTGGTTGGGCGGATCGGTCGGACGGTCATAGAGCAGCTTGCCCGAACTGGTCTTGATTTTGGTCACCACATGCGGCGACACCACGTAGCCGCCATTGGCGAACGGCGCATAGGCGCCGACCAGCTCGATCACGGAGACTTCGGAGGTGCCGAGCGCAATCGAGACGTTGGGCTCAAGCTTGGAGGAGATGCCGAGCCGGTGCGCGGTACGCACCACATTCTTGGCACCGACCTCGACGCCGAGCCGCACCGCGACCGTGTTCAGCGACATCGCCAGCGCCTGGGTCAATGTCACCGAGCCGAAATATTCGTGGGTGTAGTTCTCTGGCTTCCAGCCCTTGATGTCGAGCGGCGCGTCGGTGCGGATGGTGTCCGGCGTCAGCCCTGCTTCGACCGCGGTGAGATAGACGAACGGCTTGAACGCCGAGCCAGGCTGCCGCTTCGCGGTGACTGCGCGATTGTACTGGCTCTCGGAGTAGTTCCGGCCGCCGACCATGGCGCGCACCGCGCCGTCCGGCGTCATCGCCACCAGCGCGCCCTGGCTGACATTGAACTTCACGCTCTTGGCGGCGAGCTCATCGATGATGGCGGCTTCGGCGACGTTCTGCAGCTTCGGATCGATCGTGGTCTGCACCACGATGTCCTGGTCGATCTGGCCGACCAGATCGTCGAGCACTTCGCCGATCCAGTCGGCGACATAGTTCACGGTGCCGGCGCCGGCCGGCTTCACCGCAATCGAGGGCTGGCCGATCGAGGCCTTGGCCTGCGCCTCGGTGATGAACTTGGCGTCGGCCATCGCCGCGAGCACGACCTGCGCGCGCTGCTCGGCGCCTTCCGGGTTGCGGTTTGGCGCCAGCCGCGACGGCGACTTGACGAGCCCGGCCAGCATCGCGGCTTCCGGCAGCGTGACGTTCTTCGCCGACTTGCCGAAATAGCGCTGGGCCGCGGCCTCGACGCCATAGGCGCCGGACCCGAAATAGACCCGGTTGAGATAGAGCTCGAGGATCTCGTTCTTGGAATGCTTGCGCTCCAGCCAGAGCGCGAGCTCGGCCTCCTGCAGCTTGCGCTGCATGGTGCGCTCCTGGGTCAGGAACAGGTTCTTGGCGAGCTGCTGGGTCAGCGTCGAGCCGCCCTGCGAGACGCCGCGATGCAGGATGTTGGTCACCGCCGCGCGCAGGATGCCGACCGGGTCGACGCCAAAATGCGAATAGAAGCGGCGGTCCTCGATCGCGATGAAGGCCTTCGGCAGATAGGGCGGCAGATCCTTCAACGCGATGTTGGCGCCGGCCATTTCGCCGCGTTGCGCCAGCACGCTGCCGTCGATGCCGACGATCTGGATCGTCGGCGGACGCTTGGGAATCTCCAGCGACTGGATCGGCGGCAGATGCGCGCCGACCCACACCACGACACCGATCACCGCAATGCCGGCCCACAGGCCGAGCACCGCGGTCCAATAGAACAGGCGGCCGATGCCGAAGCCGCGCGACTTGCTGCGCCGCTTGCTGCTGCTGCGTGACGGGCGCGGTTTCTCGCTACCGGAATCGCTGCTCTTGTCGCTGCTCTTGGGTTTGGATTTGGCGGGCTTGTCGTCGTCGCCGCCGGGAATGCGATCGGACGGCGACAGTCGGAGGTCGGCAAGCGCGGCCGGAAGCCCGAACAGCGGCTCCTTGCGCGCACCGCCTTTTTTACGTCCCCACGCCATCCGCAACGCTCACACCCTGACAAGGACGCACGCTAGCGTTCCCGGTTTAAGGGGCGGTTACGCAAAGCTTAACGGGGGATTAGGAGGTGAGGCAGCGCGTTGCTATATGACGCTGGAACAAAGAAAACAGGGAGCACCGCATGGGCCATATCGATCCGACCAAGGACGTCTTCGCGCAATTCCGGGACAACATCCGGCCGGGCCCGATCCACATGCTCAACCTGGTGCGCTTGCGCGAATGGGCCGCCTATCCCGACGGTCGCAAGGCCACCGGCGCGGAGGCCTATGCGGCCTACGGCCGCGAGAGCGGGCCGGTGTTCGAACGTCTCGGCGGCCGCATCGTCTGGCAAGGCCGCTTCGAGCTGATGCTGATCGGTCCGCAGGAGGAGCGCTGGGATCACTGCTTCATCGCGGAATATCCGAGCGTCGCCGCCTTCGTCGAGATGATCCGCGATCCCGTTTATCGCGAGGCCGTGAAACACCGCCAGGCGGGCGTAGAGGATTCGCGCCTGATCCGGCATGCGGTGCTGCCGGTCGGCAAGAATTTCGGCGAGATACCGGAGTGAGAGCAGGAAGCGAGATTTCTATCCCGTCATCCTGAGGAGCGCGTAGCGCGTCTCGAAGGATGCACGGCCCCGCTAGTGGCCGTCGACCCTTCGAGACGCCGCTTCGCGGCTCCTCAGGGTGACGGGGATAGATGGCGGCGCTCATCGCAAAAACAAATCGGCGGCCGGGAGGCCGCCGATCGCATTCAAGCCTGCGCGAACACTAACCCGCCGGGCCGGCGTCCTCGAGGATGGGGCCGAACAGCTCCCAGCGCTCGCCGTTAAAGCGCATCATCTGCAGCTGCTTGTTGACGCGATAGTCGTTCGGCGCGGTGTTGCCCTTGATGCCGGGCAGCGCCATGTCGAGCTCGACATTCTTCAGGTTGGTCGCCTGCTTCAGCACGTTGTCGCGGGTCAGGTCGTCGCCGCACTGCTTCAGCACATGCACCATCAGCTGGGCGGTCGAGTAGCCATAGGTGTTGAAGTTCGAGTTCTTGTCGCCGTCGGGATAGTACTTGGCCATGAAGTCGAAATAGCGCTTCATGCCCGGATCGTCCTTCCACTGCGGATCGGCCGGATCCTTGCCGTAATTGGTGCTGATCAGGCCCTTGGAGGCTTCCAGGCCCGCCGGCTGCAGCACGGCGCCGACCGAGGTCGCGTTGATGTCGACGATGTGGATCGGGTGCCAGCCGAGCTCGGCGATCTTCTTGATCGCCTGCGCCGCCTGCTTCGGCGTCGAGGCCGAGAAGAACAGGTCGGCGCCGGCATCCTTGATCTTGATCACCTGGGAATCGATGGTCGGGTCGGAGACCTCGTAGGAGGCTTCGGCCACGATCATCTTGGCGGCCTTGTCGCCGAGGCCGGCCTTGATGCCGTTCAGATAATCCTTTCCGAGGTCGTCGTTCTGATAGAGCACGCCGATCTTGGCGTTGGGATGCTCCTTCAGGATGTACTGGCCGTAGATGCGGCCTTCGACGAAGTAGTTCGGGTTGAAGCCGAGCGTCCAGGGGAAGTTCTTCGGGTCGGTGAACTTCGAGGCGCCGGTGGCGGCAAACAGCTGCGGCACCTTCTTGCCGTTGAGATATTTCTGCACGGCGGCGTTCGACGGCGTGCCGACGATCTGGAAGGTCAAGAGCACCTCGTCGCTCTCGACGAGCTTGCGCACCTGCTCGACGGCCTTGGGCGGCGAATAGGCGTCGTCATACTGGATCAGGTTGATCTTGCGGCCGTTGATGCCGCCCTGATCGTTGATCATCTTGAAATAGGCCGCCTGGGTCTTGCCGATCGAGGCATAGGCGGAGGCCGGTCCGGAGAAGGGGACGGTCTGGCCGATCTTGATCTCGGTGTCGCTTGCGCCGGGATCGTATTTCTTCTGCGCAAAGGCCGGACTTGCGGACAGCGCAATCGCGAGCGCCGTTCCCGTGACCAGGTGGAAAATCCCGTTCCTCATGATGCTGTTTCCCTCACGTGACTGATGGTTGGCCGATGATCTTGTCCGCGGGTTCAAGGTCCCGCGGTCGCCATCGCTGGGCCGGGATACTGGAGGAACCGTTATTGCAACGCAAGACGAGCGCTGCCGAAAGGGTGAGCGATTTCAGTCAACCAAAGTAGGGGGCGGTGCGAAAAGAAGGGTGGAGCGGGCAGTGCCGAGCTCCGCTTCACCTCGCCCCGCCTGCGGGGAGAGGTCGCATCGCATCGAAGATGCGATGCGGGTGAGGGGAGGCTCCGCGGGCGCAGCTACTGGAGCGGTGCACGGAAGCAGCCCCTCACCCCAACCCTCTCCCCGTAAGAACGGGGAGAGGGAGTGGAGTCCCGTCGCGACCTAGCCCGCCGGTCCGGTGTCCTCGATGATCGGGCCGAACAGCTCCCAGCGCTCGCCGTTGAACTTCATCATCTGCATCTGCTTGTTGATGCGGTAGTCGTTCGGTCCCGTCGTGATCGACATGCCCGGCAGCGCGAGGCTCGGCACGAACTTCTTCAGGCTGGTCACCTGCTTCATCAGGTTCTCGCGGGTGAGGTCGTCGCCGCACTGCTTGAGCACCTGGATCAGGAGTTCGGCCGTCGAGTAGCCGTAGGTGTTGACGGTGTTGAGCTTGTCGCCTTCCGGATAATACTTGTCCATGAAGGCGAAATAGGCCTTCACGCCGGGATCGTCCTTCCATTGCGGGTCGGCGGGATCCTTGCCGTAATTGGTCGAGATGATGCCCTTGGAGATGTCGAGACCGGCCGGCTTCAGCGTCGCCGACACCGGGCTCGCATTGATGTCGAGGATGTGCACCGGGTTCCAGTTGAGATCGGCGATCTTGCGGATCGCCTGTGCGGCGAATTTCGGTGTCGAGGCGTCATACACCAAATCGACCCCGGCGGCCTTCAGCTTCACGATCTGGGAATCGACCGTCGGGTCGGTCAGCTCGTAGGACACCTCGGTGACGATCATGCTCGCGGCCTTGTCGCCGAGCCCGCTCTTCAGGCCGGTGATGTAGTCGCGGCCGAGATCGTCGTTCTGGTAGAAGATGCCGATCTTGGCGTTCGGGTGATTGGCCAGGATGTATTTGGCATAGATGCGTCCCTCCGACTGGTAGTTCGGGTTGAACGCGATCGTCCACGGCGCATTCTGCGGATCGGAGAAGCGCGACGCGCCGGTGGAGGCGAGCAGCTGCGGTACCTTCCTGGCATTCAGGTATTTCTGCACGGCGGCATTCGACGGCGTGCCGATGATCTGGAACGTGAACAGCACCTCGTCGCCCTCGACGAGCTTGCGCACCTGCTCGACCGCCTTCGGCGGCGAATAGGCATCGTCATACTGGATCAGGTTGAGCTTGCGGCCGTTGATGCCGCCCTGCTCGTTGATCATCTTGATATAGGCGGCCTGGGTCTTGCCGATGCCGGCATAGGCGGATGCAGGGCCTGAGAACGGCACGGTTTGGCCGATCTTGATCTCGGTGTCGGTCGCGCCGACGTCGTATTTCTTCTGCGCGGTGGCCGATGTAACCGACAACGCGATCGCAAGCGCCGTCGCAGCGAGCAATTGCACGCTTCTCATGTCCGTGACCTCCCTGTTGCCGGTGATCTTGTCCGCAAGCGACGGCCGGCGGATGTCACCGTTGTCAGGGATGATGGAGGAACGTCGGGGGCATTGCAAGACGATGCACCCTGCGCGCGATGTCGCGTTTGAGCATGATCCGGAAAAGCGTGAGCGGTTTTCCGAGCGGATCATGCTCAAGAAAACAAAAGCGCGCCCGCGCTTTAGGCCAGCCAGAGCTGGATCAGTGCCAACGCAGCGGGAGCCGCCTGCACATAAAGAATGCGGCGGCTGACAGTGGCGGCGCCATAGGCACCGGCGACGATCACGCAGAGCAGGAAGAATGTCTTGATCTGGAACGCGAAGGCCGGATTGCCATGTATGAGGCCCCAGATCAGTCCGGCGGCGAGGAAGCCGTTATACAGCCCCTGATTGGCGGCGAGCACCGCAGAATCGTTTGCCTTCTCGATCGAGTTGCGAAACGTCTTCAGCCCGAGCGGCTTGGTCCAGAGAAACATCTCGAGCACAAGGAAATAGACGTGCAGCATGGCCACCACCGCGACCAGAACATTGGCAAGCAACAGCATATTGCGGTCCCCCAGAGCTTCGGTTCTGATTGAATCAGAATCGAAGCTCAAGATTCTTGTTTTGACGCGTTTTCTTCACGCGAACCGGTGTCCACTTCGCCCAAAAACGCTCTCACCGGAATTCGGGTGGACGCTAGCATGCGGGCGGTGAATTGTATGCCGAGCAACTCCGAGAGCGATGACGATGGCCGACCGCAAGACTGCACAGACCTTCAACCTCGACCGCCTCAAGACCCCGATCGGCACGGCGCTGCTGGTGACCGATGATGACGGCGTGCTGCGCGCGCTCGACTGGGACGACTATGAAGGGCGCATGCTCGACCTGCTGCGGCTGCATTATGGCGCCGTGACGCTGCGGGACGGCCGCGCGCCGGCTGCGATGCGCAAGGCGCTCGGCGATTACTTCAAGGGCGATCTCGATCGGCTCACCGATGTCGAATGGCGCGTCGCGGGCACGCCGTTCCAGCAGAAGGTCTGGCACGCGCTGCCGAAGATTGCGCCGGGCACCACCATGAGCTACGGCGCGCTGGCGGCGAAACTGAACGCGCCGAACGCGATGCGCGCGGTTGGCCATGCCAACGGCTCCAACCCGATCAGCGTCGTCGTGCCCTGCCACCGCCTGATCGGCGCCAACGGCTCGCTGGTCAAATATGGCGGCGGGCTGGAGCGCAAGCGCTGGCTGCTGCGTCACGAGGGCGTGGAGGTGTAGCGGCCCACTTCAGCCGCCGGTGCGGCGATCAATCGAGATCTTCGCGGGGCATGTTGCGCAGATCGCGCACGATATAGAGGAAGACAACGAACGAGGGCACCCACGCGAGGATCGCTCCTGCCAGCATCGCATCGACCGTCGTCATGGAGATTCCCTCAGGCGCTGTTGGCACTCGCCGTCAGATCGGCTTTTCGATGGGGCGCCGGTTCTGGGGAAGGGATACAGCCACTTCCAATAGGCCTTGTTGCGCTCCAGCTGCCGCTTGTGGACGTCGCGGCACTTCGTCGAGCAAAATTGCTCAAAATACCAGCTATGCCGGATCAGCCCGAAAGGCCGTTTGCATCCCGGATTTCCGCAACGGGCTGTCATGACACCGCCTCCGCATTCGAACGCGTGAACCAGCGGATGAAATTCTCCTGACCTTTGTAAAGGCACAGGCGTCCGCAATAGCGTTCACCCGCCGGATTTCGCAAACAGATGATCTTGGGCTCTTCGCTGTCACACTGGGCGCAGCGCGGTTCCGCACGCATGGCGACCTCCCTCCGAGGAATTGCCATCTGCCAATCAAAATGTCTGGTGCTGTCCTTGCCGTCGATCTTCCCGAAGGACGACGATGCGAACTCTCGCGCCGCCGCCATCCATGCGCAACTTGTCCAGATGTTTTGTGGCATCATCCTTGCGTATAGCCGGCCCGGTGATGGCTGATTCAACTCACGCACCCGGCGCTGTGCTGTGCTGCGCGAGGGCGGTATCGAGGCATTTGATCAGGACGTCCCCGTCACAGGGCTTGCTCAGAAAGCAGATCGCTCCAGCCTTCAGCGCCCGGATGCGATCGCTTTCGACGGAGAACGCCGTGACGAAAATGAACGGAAAGCGGCGTCCGCTGGCAATCAGGTGGCTCTGCAGGTCGAGTCCACTCATGGCCGGCATCCTGACATCCGCGATCACGCAGGATGTGTCGTTCAGGCGAGGCGAGTGCAGAAATTCCTCGGCCGACGCGTAGGTCTCGACCGCGTAGCCCAGCGACCTGACGAGGTTGTCGGTCGCGGTGCGAACCGACATGTCATCGTCGATGATTGATATCACTGGCGGATTTGGCAAGGAGGTTTTCCCGGCCCGGAGGGGCCCCTGGTGGTGCGATCTTGTGCCGACCACAGTGCGTCGCCAATCGGGGCCGGAGAATCATACTTAGGTTTGCGCCCCGCCGGATGCCTGCCCGATGCCGAGCATCTGTGCCATCCTGACCAGGTCGGGCAACGATTTCGCCGCCATCTTCCGCATGATGTGCCCGCGATGGATCTTGACCGTGATCTCGGCTACGCCGATTTCAGCGGCAACTTGCTTGTTCATGAGCCCCGCGGTGACGAGGCTCATGATCTGGCGTTCCCGCGGCGTCAGGGTCGCGAAGGCGGCGCGCAGGTTCGCAAGAACCTTGGCCTCATCGCGACGATTCCTGTCGCGCTCGATCGCCGTCGTGACGGCATCCAGCATGTCCTGATCGCGGAACGGCTTGGTCAGGAAGTCCACCGCGCCGGCCTTCATGGCCCTGACCGTCATCGGGATATCGCCGTGGCCGGTCATGAAGATGATCGGAATGTGGATGCCGACCTTCGCCAGCTCCGCCTGAAAGTCCAGCCCGCTCACCCGCGGCAACCTGATGTCGAGGATCAGGCAGCTCGGGACATCCGGGGGCTTGCGCTGCAGAAATTCATGCGCCGAGCCGAACGCTGCGGTCCGCAAGCCGACGGACCGGAAGAGATTGCTCAGTGCGTCGCGCACGGACGCGTCGTCGTCGACGACGAAGACGATCGGATCTTCGGCGCTTGCCAGACCCGAAGGCGATGCCGCGCGCCCGGTCACCATGCATGATCCTCTTCGCGCAGTGGCAAGGTGAACTGGAACGTCGTGCCGGGGCCGATGTTTGCGGCCACGGACAGACGGCCTCGGTGGGCCTCGACGATCGATCGGCAGATCGACAATCCCATTCCCATGCCGCTGGCCTTGGTGGTGTAGAAGGCGTCGAACAGCCGTTCGGCATTCTCGGCGGCGATCCCGACGCCACAGTCGGTGACCGTGACCACGATCTGCCCGGCCTCGTCATGGCGTGTCCGGATCACGAGTTCCCGCGGCCTGTCCGTGACCGGCTGCATGGCCTCGATACCATTGAGGACCAGGTTGAGGATGACTTGCTGCAGCTGGATACGGTCGGCGACGACAGACGGGAGCACGGGAGCGAGGTCGAGCTGCAAGGATACGAGATGGCTCTGCAGTTCATGCTGCACCAGGCCGATCACCTGGTTGATGACGTCATTGATGTCGAGCGGCGCCCTCTGATCGGTCGTCTTGTTTACCATCGCGCGGACGCGCTGGATGACCTCGCCCGCGCGGTTGCCGTCGCTGATGATCGACCTGACCGCGCCGCGAGCTTCGTTCAGATCGGGGGCCGCCCGGTTGAGCCACCGCAGGCATGCCGCGGCATTGGTGACCACGGCGGCAAGCGGCTGGTTCACTTCATGCGCGATCGACGCGGCGAGCTCGCCGAGCGCGGTCACGCGCGTGACGTGCGCGAGGTTGGTCTGCGCTTCGTGCAATTCCGCCTCGGCTCGCTTGCGGGCGGTCACGTCGGTGACCGCTCCGACAAATTCGGTGTCGCCTGAAAGGTTCGTCACCGCATGCGCCCTGGCATGAACAAACTTGATCGCCCCATTGGGCATCAGCAATCGATAGCCGTGCTCGAAGTCGTTGCCGTCGAGCGAGGCACGGTCGATGGTCCGTTGCACGCGGGCGCGATCATCCGGATGGACGCGCTGCAGCACCGTGGCATGTGTGATGGAAGGAGCCCTGTCGAATTCGAAGATCCTGAACGTCTCTTCGGACCAGATGATCTCGCCGCTGGCGACGCGCCAGCCGAAGCTGCCGGTGTGGCTCAATCGCTGGGCTTCGGTCAGGTACATTTCACTCTGCTGCAGCGCATTTTCGGCGTGCTTGCGCTCGGTAATATCCTCGCATGCGATCAGCACGATCAGCTGATCGCCCAGCCGCCGCACGGCCTTGGCGTTTTCGCGAACCCAAAGCCGTGAACCGTCCTTGCGGACCTTCCGGATTTCCCAATTGTGGGTCTGGCCGATGTTGTCGAGGCATGCCGCGACGTTGCGCTGGACCATATCCCGGTCTTCGGCGGCAAAGACCCGCAGCACGGATTGTCCGAGCAGCTCGTCGACGGTGTAGCCGAGCTGTGCCGCGCCGAACGTGTTGACCGACAGCACGAGGCCCGTTGCGTCGACCATGAAGTACATGACCGGGTTGTGTTCGAATACCTCCTTCCATTGCGCTTCGCTGTTGCGCAGCGCCTCCATCGCGCGCTCCTCGCCGCTGGCCCGGCCGCGCAACATGGCTTCCATCCGCCTTTGCGAACGGCCAACCAGGCGGATCATCAGCAATGCGGCGGTCAGCGACGCGACGAGCAGCGCCAGGGCAATCAGATGGGCGGACGCTGCCGGCTGCGGACCAAGCAACAGCCCCATGCAGGTTGCCGCCAAGGCCAGCACCATGCCGCCGAGCAGCCATTGCTCGGCCGACCAGGACTTCGTGGTCGGGTCGCGGATCATCGGCGCACCAGCACTTGGCCATCATCACGGGCCGCGCTGCGTCGCTAGGTGACTGCTACCATCAGCGGCGACAACGTCGCCCTCCCAACAGACTGTATATTAGCAGCTTTCTTGCCGCCCGGACGGGATCACGCCGGCCTTTTTGGCGGTCCACATCCGTGAGATCGCGCAGAAAGCGAAGCCGTCGAGCGCGCTCAGGTCCAGGTTGCGACCTAAACTCAAGTATGAGTCGTCCCCACCGAATGTAACGGTCGGATCAACCTCCGTTCAATGGCCCGTTCCATCCCGGTGACTACGCTTATTGGGTAACTCGATGACGGTAGAGATTTCCGGGGTTCACCAATCGCCAATCAGAGACGGAGATTGAAATGCCCAGCGCGCGCCTGCATCTGATCGTTTGCTCCGACGACGTCGACCACGAGGCAAGGCCTCGGAGACGCGATCGCAGCTTCCAGCCTTCCGTTATCGATGGTGGCAGGCAAACAGCAAGCACGCTGGCCGACAGCCCGTGGATCGATCTGCTGGACGCATTCGATCTGGGCGTTGTGGTCTGTCAGGCCAGCTATCTGGTCTTGCTGGGAGCGAGCCTGGCGGCGCTGCAGCCGCAATTCGACGTGCCGGATTCAGGGCGGTAGCACACCCTGAATTCCAAGTCCGGCAGGCTGCCGGGACCGAAGCGCTGGCTGCTCACGCCTGGGTCGCGCAAGACGGGTCCGATCACAGCCTCCGTGAGAGCCCGGAATCCATTCCCCGCCTAGCCCCGGCCTGATGGATTCCGGGCTCAGTCCTGCAGGCGCCTCAGCTGCGCAATGGCGCACCGGGAACGGCCCGCCGACGGCGCGGCTCCCGCGCGAGGGTCCCGACCACGGCAAATTGCGGCAATTTTTTCGAAAGATGCCCCCTTCGCTTTAGCCGCTTTTGAAGCACCTGATTATTGGATCTGTCCGGCAACGGCATCGCTCTGCAGAGCTGTGCGTTGGTTCGCGCACTGACAGATCAGGGGCCGGTCATCATGAATCAGGCACAGCAGCACAAGCCGTTTCCCGAAGACAACAATTCCGTCGCCAGGGAAGAGGCCGAGGGCGCACGGGGATTGCAGCGCGATCTGCAGGAACGGCTGCAGCCGGAGCATGATGAGCCGATCAGCGATAGCGGTCCCCATCCCGAAGCGCCCGCCTGCTCGGGCCGGATGGTTCGCCGCCTGCTCAAGGTCGGCATCGGCCTTGCCATCGTCGCCGTCTTCGGATGGTTGCCGCTCAGGGCCGTGTTGCAGACCTCGAGCGTGGAGGCCGTGGTCAATGCCAGGATCGTGACCTTGCGGTCGCCGATCGACGGCACCGTGAGCGCGAAGCCGCAGAAATCCACGCAGCTCAGCGTGGTTCGCGAGGGCGATGCGATCCTTCATGTCGTCAATGCGCGCGGCGATCGTGCGCGGCTCGATGATCTCCGGCGACAGATGTCCCGGTTGGAAAATGAGCGCCCGAGTCTGGCCGCCAAGCTTGCGGCCGCCGAGACGGCGCAACAGGATCTTGCCCGCCAGGCCAGCCAGTTCCGTGACGGCCGCATCCTCCAGCTCGAGGCCCGGATCGCCGAAATCCAGACCGCGATCGAGGCCGCCGCCGCGCGGCGGGAGGAGGCCGTGGCCGCCGTCGAGCGGGCGTCGTCGCTGATCAAATCGGGCAGCGTGTCGACGGTCGAAATGGCTCGCCTGACGCGCGAGCAGGCGATCTCGCAGCAGACCGAAATCGGCGCTCGACGGCGCCTCGACGCCGCCAAGGTCGAGCTCACCGCGGCAAGGAACGGCACCTATCTCGGCGACAGCTACAATGACCGGCCGAGCTCCGTGCAGCGCGAGGAGGAGATGCGCCAGCGCGTCAGCGACCTGCGCGCCGATCTGGCGCATGCCGATGCCGAGATCGACTGGCTGACCCACGAGATCGCCGCCGAGCAGCTGCACTACGTCAACCGGGCCGAAGCCGACATCAAGGCCCCGGTCGGCGGCCGGATCTGGGAGATGATGACCTCGCCCGGCGAGGACGTCAGGGCCGGTCAGCCCTTGCTCAAGCTGCTCGACTGCAGCGGCGCGGTGGTCACCGCGAACGTCACCGAGAGCGTCTACAACGGGCTGAAGCTCGGCGAGCATGCGAGCTTCGAGCCGAATGACGGCAGCGCCGCGCTCCAGGGCGAGATCGTCAATCTCACTGGCGCGTCGGGCGCGCCCGCGAACCTCGCGATCAATCCGGATGCGCTGAACAAGGAGCCGTATCGGGTGACGGTCTCGATGCCGGCGCTCGACACCACGGGCAAGGATTGCGCGGTCGGCCGCACCGGACGTGTGGTGTTCAACGCGGACGCGGCAAAGTCATGATGGCGGCATTTGCGCCCGGGCTGGTCGCCTTCGGCGCCTGTCTTGCAATCCTGCCCCTGCTCCACCGCGAGCAGACCCTGGCCCGCGTCATGATGACCGGCATGTCGTTCGTCCTGCTGGTCCACTATTTCGCGTGGCGGGTAACCCACACCTTGCCGCCTCCGGGCCTCACCGCCGATGCGTTGGTCGGCTATCCCTTCGTTGCGGCCGAGGCGGCCTCGATGATCGCGGTGTGCCTGTCGCTGCTGTTCCTCAGCCGGACCATCGACCGCTCACCCGAGGTCAATGCGATCCTGCGTCGATCCAGAGCGAGCGCGGCCGCGCCGCTCGTCGACGTCTTCATCTGCACCTACAATGAGGAGAAGGCGATCCTGGAGCGCACCATCATCGGCGCGACCGGGCTGGACTATCCGAACTACCGCGTCTGGGTGCTCGACGACGGGCGGCGGCTCTGGCTGCGCCGGCTCGCCCAGGAACTCGGCTGCAACTATCTGGCCCGCCCGGACAACCGCCACGCCAAGGCCGGCAACATCAATCATGCGCTCCAGCACGTTTCCGGGCTGGCCGAGCGGCCGGAGTTCATCTCGATCCTCGATGCGGATTTTGTCCCGATGCCGGATTTCCTGACCCGGGCGATGAGCCTGATGCAGGACGGCAGCGTCGGCGTCGTGCAGACACCGCAGCATTTCATCAACCCCTGTCTCTTATACACATAGTTCGTCGGCAGCGTCAGATGTGTATAAGAGACAGGATGCAGATCGGCGGCTTCCCGACCGATTCGGTGACGGAGGATTACCTCGTCACGCTGCGCCTGAAGGAGAAGGGATTGCGCACGGTCTATCTGAACGAGCGCCTGACCATCGGCCTCGCGCCGGAGGGACTGAAGGAATACATCACGCAGCGCGGTCGCTGGTGTCTCGGTTTCATGCAGATCTTCCGCGGCCGTAGCGGGCCGTTCTCGCGGCAATCGAAGCTTGCCTTCATGGACCGGCTGTCGCTGGTCGACGCCTTCATGAGCTGGGCGGCGGTCTACAGCACCAAGGTTTTCGGCCTGGTCGTGCCGTGGCTTTATCTGCTGTTCGGGATCAAGGCGGTCCATGCCGACCTGTTCGAACTGCTGAAATATTTCCTGCCGTTCTATGTCTGGCACGCCTTCACGATGGCCTGGATCTCGCGCGGCCGCTCGCTCGCGATCATGACCGACGTGTCGCAATACATCGCGGCGCCCGCGGTGTTGAAGGCGGTCGTGACCGGCCTCGCCAGGCCGCAGGGCCACAAGTTCAAGGTGACGGCCAAGGGCGGCGATCGCAACCGCCGCTTCGTCGAATGGCCGCTGCTGCGGCTCTATGGCGCTGCCCTGCTGATCACGCTGCTGGCGATCGCCTATGCCTTCATCCTGCACCTGCGCGGCGACAGCATTGCCTATGGTGGGCTGGCGCTGGCCTGGAGCCTGTACAATTGCGTCGTGCTCGCGATCGTGTGCTTCATCTGCATCGAGCAGCCGCGGCGCCGCAAGGCCGAGCGGTTCGAGCGCGACGAGCCGATCCTGATCCATCACGGCAACGAGATGCGCTTGATCCGGATGGCCGACATCTCGATCTCGGGCGCGCGCTTCATCGATCCCGTCCCGCCCGCCATCGGCTCGCTGATCAAATGCAATGTCTACGGACAGAACGTGGCCGCGACCGTGGTCCGGTGCACCCGCGACGGCTTCGGCGTCCGCTTCGAGGATGCGGTGGCGACGCGGGTCAATGTCGTGCGCGCATTCTATGCCGGCGAATATGTCCGCGCTTTCCAAGGCGTGCGCGCGGCGCCGGTCGGCAAGGCCCTGCTGATGCGGCTGTTCGGTTGATCCGCGGGAGTCGGGGCTTCGCTCTTTCGGTGGAAACGGCTTTCGATCCCGTCATCCTGAGGAGCGCGGAACGCGCGTCTCGAAGGATCGACGGCCCGGTCGCTTCGGCACACTCCCACTCTCTTGCGGAAAGAACGTGGCCGTCGATCCTTCGAGACGGCCGCTGCGCGGCCTCCTCAGGATGACGGTGTTGCACGCCCCCCCTACGCCTTGATCTACGCCGCCGGCTTCGCCGCCTGGTCCTCGCTCGCCAGCAGATGCAGCAGCGCGCTCTTGATCGCGGCCTGCCGGGTCGGCGCCGTGATCTGGGCGCCGAGCAGGTCGGTGACATAGAACACGTCGCGGGCGCGTTCGCCGAAGGTCGCGACATGCGCCGAGGCGATGTTGAGGTTGAGCTTCGAGATCGCGGTGGTGAGCTGGTAGAGCAGGCCGGGCCGGTCGAGCCCGGAGACCTCGATCACGGTGTAGCGGTCGGACCACTGGTTGTTGATGGTCACTTCGGGCTCGACGATGAACGGCCGCGCCTTGCTGCGCACCGCCCGCTTCGCCACCGCCTCGGGCAGCCGCAGCTTGCCTTCCAGCACATGCTCGATCATCTCGCCGATCCGCGTCGCGCGGCGGCCCTCGTCTTCGTCGCGGTCGTATTCGCGCGAGATCGAGATGGTGTCGAGCGCGCGGCCGTCGGTCGTGGTGTAGATCTGGGCGTCGACGATGTTGGCGCCGGCAGAGGCGCAGGCGCCGGCGATGATCGACAACAGCCAGGGATGGTCGGTCGCCAGGATCGTCAGCTCGGTGACGGCGCGGACCTCGTCGAAGCCGACATTGATCGCGAGCTTGTGGCCGGCCTGCTCGCTGGCGCGGATGAAGCGGGCCTGGCGGATCTTGCGCGGCAGCTCGACCTTGAGCCAGTAGGCGGGGTAATGCCGGCCGATATAGGCGTTGAGCTCGGCCTCCGGCCATTCGGTGAAGGCGCGGCGGAATTCGGCTTGCGCCACCGCGATGCGCTGGGCGCGGTTGACCTCGGAGAAGCCGCCGGTCAGCACCGGTTCGGTCTCGTAATACAGCGTTCGCAACAGCTGCGCCTTCCAGCCGTTCCACACGCCCGGGCCGACGCCACGGATGTCGGCGGTGGTCAGGATCGTCAGCAGCTTCATCTGCTCGACCGACTGCACCACGGCGGCGAAATTCTCGATCGTCTTGCGGTCCGACAGGTCGCGCGATTGCGCCACCGTCGACATCGTCAAATGCTCCTCGATCAACCACGCCACCAGCTCGGTGTCGGCCGCCGAGAAGCCGAGCCGCGGGCACAGCCGCCGCGCCACCTTGGCGCCGGCGATCGAATGGTCTTCCGGCCGGCCCTTGGCGATGTCGTGCAAGAGCGTGGCGATATAGATCACCGGGCGGTGCTCGGGGCGGATCTTGCGGAACAGGTCGCTGGCGACCGTGAATTCCTCGTTGCCGCCGCGCTCGATGTCCTG
This sequence comes from Bradyrhizobium sp. UFLA06-06, assembly GCF_054820065.1. NCBI lineage: Bacteria > Pseudomonadati > Pseudomonadota > Alphaproteobacteria > Hyphomicrobiales > Nitrobacteraceae > Bradyrhizobium > Bradyrhizobium sp. UFLA06-06. Next base: position 43,801 of record NZ_JADFUD010000026.1, on the reverse strand, counting down.
CAGGAAGCCGATGCAGCGGAGCAGATGCTCGTCCACCGTGTAGTGGTGATACATGTTGAACTGCATCATCGACACGATCTTGCCGAAGGCGCGGATGAAGTGGCCGAGCACGCCGGTCTCGTTCATCCGCCGCAGCACGATCTCCGCGTTGTCGGAGGTCAGGATCTCCATGAACAGGCGGTTGGCTTCGTCGTTCTCGCGCAGCTGGGTGTTGATCAGCTTGAGCGAGCGCGTCACCGTGCGCATCGCATCGGGGTGGAAGGCGAGGTTGTTCTGCTGCGCGAGGCGGAAGATCCGGATCAGATTGACCGGATCGTGCTTGAACACGTCGGGTGCCGCGAGGTTGATGCGGTTGTTGTCGACGATGAAGTCGTCGCTGCCGTTGACCCGCCGCCGCTTGGTGCCGGGCCGCAGCCGCGCCACCATCCGGCTCAGCACCGGTGCCGGCTTGTTGTGCTCTTCCTCGAGCTTGGCGCACAGGATCGCGGTGAGGTCGCCGACGTCCTTGGCGATCAGGAAGTAGTGCTTCATAAAGCGCTCGACGTCCTGCATGCCGGGATGCGAGGTGTAGCCGAGGCGGACCGCGATCTCGCGCTGCATGTCGAACGACAGCCGTTCCTCGGCGCGTCCGGCGAAGAAGTGCAGATTGCAGCGCACCGACCACAGGAAGTCGGCGCAGCGGCGGAAGGTGCGGTATTCCTGCGCGTCGAACACGCCGCGTTCCAGCAGCTCGTCGGTCTCGCGCACGCGGTAGACGTATTTGGCGATCCAGAACAGCGTATGCAGGTCGCGCAGGCCGCCCTTGCCGTCCTTGACGTTGGGCTCGACCAGATAGCGCGACTGGCCGGCGCGGCGGTGCCGCTCCTCGCGCTCGGCGAGCTTGGCGGTGACGAATTCCGACGCGGTGCCCTGCACCACTTCCTTGTCGAAGCGCTCGACCAGCTCATCATAAAGCGGCTGGTCGCCGGTCAGGAACCTCGTTTCCAGGATCGCGGTGCGGATCGTCATGTCGCCGCGCGCCTGACGGATCGATTCATCGACCGAGCGCGTGGCGTGACCGACCTTCAGCCCCATGTCCCAGAGGCAATAGAGAATGGCTTCGGCAACCTGTTCGCCCCAGGCGGTCTGCTTGTAGGGCAGGATGAACAACAGATCGATGTCGGATTCCGGCGCCATCAGCCCGCGGCCATAGCCGCCGGTCGCCACCACGGCCATGCGTTCGGCGCCCGAGGGGATCGGCGAGTGGTAGAGATGACGGGTCGCCGCCGCGTAGAGGATGCGGATGATCTCGTCCTGCACGAAGCAGAGCCGTTCGGCGCAGCGGCGGCCGTGACGGTCCTTCAGCAGCAGCGCCTGCGCCGTGGCGCGTGCCGCGATCAGCTCGGCCTTGAGCAGCTGCGCCATCGCGGCGCGGAACTGGTCCTCGCGGCCGGCGTGCTGTTCGGCAAGTGCATTGACCGCCGCGGTGATCCGAACGGTCTCGAAACGATCATCCGCTTCAGGGCGGGCCTCGGCTACGACGCTGTCCATAGGTTCATCCGATATCGGACAGAGCTGTTGCTGTCACTGACCAAAGTATAAGGACAGCGGCTCCATGCTCTCTCCACGACGCTTTGAGCAAGATCGTTCTCGCGCCATCCCGTAAAGGGTAGAGATTTTCTCGTTGACCGCAAGGCTAACTCATTGAAATAAAAGATTGTTTCATAATCTGATCGAGGGGGTCGACGAATGCAAAAATTTTCCCGGCGCACGTTCGCAGCGCTGCTCGCGGTCTCGACCTTGCTGCCCGGCGCGGCGCGCGCCGCCGACGCGCTGAAGGAGATCCGGATCGACTGGGCGACCTACAATCCGGTGTCGATGGTCCTGAAGCAGAAGGGCCTCCTGGAAAAGGAGTTCGCCAGGGACGGCATCAACATCGTCTGGGTGCAGTCGGCCGGCTCCAACAAGGCGCTCGAATTCCTCAACGCCGGTTCGATCGATCTCGGCTCGACCGCGGGCTCGGCCGCGCTGGTCGCGAAGATCAACGGCAACCCGATCAAGTCGATCTATGTCTATTCGCGTCCCGAATGGACCGCACTGGTCACGACCAGGGATTCCAAGATCGCGTCCGTCGCCGATCTCAAGGGCAAGCGCGTCGCGGTGACGCGTGGCACCGATCCGCACATCTTCCTGGTTCGTGCGCTGCTCGGCGCCGGCCTCACCGAAAGGGACATCACGCCGGTGCTGTTGCAGCACGCCGACGGCAAGACCGCGCTGATCCGCGGCGACGTCGACGCCTGGGCCGGCCTCGATCCGATGATGGCGCAGGCGGAGGTCGAGGACGGGGCAAAACTATTCTACCGCAAGGCGGAAGCCAACACCTGGGGCATCCTCAATGTCCGCGAGGAATTCCTGAAGGCGCATCCGGATATCGTCCGCCGCGTGCTCGCGACTTACGAGGAAGCGCGGAAATATTCGCTGGCCAACTATGACGAGCTGAAGAAGACCTTCATCGCGGTGACCAAGCTGCCGGATGCCGTGGTCGACAAGCAGCTCAAGGAGCGCACCGAGCTGACCCACAGCCGGATCGGTAGCCCCCAGCGCGAATCGATCCTCGCCGCCGGCCTCGCCTTGCAGCAGGCCGGAGTGATCGACGCCAAGACCGACGTCAAGGCCGCGCTGGATTCCTTGATCGACGATCAGGTCCCGCTGCCGACCAACTAACCACCGCCGTCAAACTAACCACGTCGTCCCGGCGAAAGCCGGGACGACGTGGATGGAGTTGGGCGGGCGCCACCTTGCAATCCCGCCGGAAGAATAGTTCTTGCTATGGCCATGACCGTTGACCTGCCCGCGCTGGAACAGACGGCCCCGCCTAGTGCGCCTGCGCGGTGGTCGCGCCATGCGCGCCCGGTGCTCGGGCTCGTGCTGCCGGTCGCGCTGGCGCTGGGCTGGGAACTCGTCGTCTTTCTCGGCTATTCCAACGGCCGCCTGGTGCCGCCGCCGTCGAAGGTGTTCGAAACCATCGTGGAGCTCGCCAGGAGCGGCGAGCTGTCGCGCCACATCCTCGCGACGCTGTGGCGCGTCGGCGCGGGCTTTGCGCTCGGCGTTGTCGCCGGCACTATCATGGGTGCGATCTCCGGCTACTGGGATTTCGCCAAGCGGCTGCTTGACCCGACGGTGCAGGCCTTGCGCGCGATCCCCTCGCTCGCCTGGGTCCCGTTGTTCGTGCTCTGGCTCGGCATTTTCGAGACCTCGAAGGTCGCGCTGATCGCGGTCGGCGTGTTCTTTCCGATCTATCTCGGCGTGATGGGCGCCATCCTCTCGGTCGATCGCAAGGTGGTCGAGGTTGGCCGCGTGTTCCGCCTCTCCGGACCGGCGATGATCCGTCGCATCCTGTTGCCCGCCGTGCTGCCGGCCTATGTGGTGGCGCTGCGGGTCGGGCTTGGTTTGGGGTGGATGTTCGTGGTCGCGGCCGAACTGATCGGCGCCTCCGAAGGCCTCGGCTACCTTCTGCTCGACGGCCAGCAGCTCGGCAAGCCGGCGCAGATCCTCGCCGCGATCGTGATCTTCGCGGTCCTCGGCAAGACCACCGACTGGCTGATCGAGGTCGTGGCCGCGCCGCTGCTGCGCTGGCAGGACGCGTTCGGCGCCCGGGGAGGGCAGTGATGCTGGCGCTGAAGGAAGTTGGCAAGACCTATCCGAACGGCGTCCACGCGCTGGAACGCTTCTCGGCCGAGATTGCGCCCGGCGAGATCATCGCGATCATCGGCGGCTCCGGTTGCGGCAAGTCGACGCTGCTGCGCGCCATCGCCGGCCTCGATCGTGCCAGCACGGGCAGCGTGACGCTCGACAATGCGGTGATCACCTCGCCGCACGCCAAGATCGGGATCATCTTCCAGGAGCCGCGGCTGCTGCCCTGGCTCAGCGTCGCCGACAATATCGGGTTCGGCCTCGCCGACCTTCCGGTCGAGGCGAGGCGCGCGCGCGTCGCGGCGGCGCTCGCCCGCGTCGGCCTTGCCGACAAGGCCGCGGCCTGGCCGCGCGAACTGTCCGGCGGCCAGGCGCAGCGGGTCGCGATCGCCCGCGCACTGGTGCCGCAGCCCGAAGTGCTGCTGCTCGACGAGCCGTTCTCGGCGCTCGATGCCTTCACGCGGCGCGATCTGCAGGATCATCTGCTCGATCTGTGGGCCGACACCCGGCCGACCCTGATCCTGGTCACCCACGACGTCGACGAGGCCGTGGTGCTGGCCGACCGCGTGCTGGTGATGCGGCCGCGGCCGGGCCGGCTGTTCGAGGAGATCACCATCAATTTGGCGCGGCCGCGCGACCGCAAATCGGAGCTGTTCGACACCTTCAAGCGCCGCGTGCTGACCGCGCTCGACCGCTCGCTCGACCGTTCGGTGCGGGACGTCACGGACAAATCGAGCGCCGGCGAGGCGATGTGGTGGTGACATCCGCGCGTTAAGGCCTTACATCGGCATAAAGAAGAATAGCCGGGAGCAGACCCATGGACTCCGCCGAACTCCGCGCAATGCAGGCTCCGATCAAGGAGCGCTACAAGACCGACCCCCAGGCCGCCGTGATCACGCTGAAGGCCAAGGGCTCGATCGACAATGAGAGCATCGCCTGCAAGGTCGAGACCGGCCGTGCGCTCGCGATCGCTGGCCTCCACCCCGCTACCGGCGGCTCCGGGCTCGAGCTTTGCTCCGGCGACATGCTGCTGGAAGCGCTGGTCGCCTGTGCCGGTGTCACGCTGAAGTCGGTTGCGACCGCCGTCGAGGTGCCGCTGAAGGTCGGCAACGTCCTCGCCGAAGGCGATCTCGATTTCCGCGGCACGCTCGGCGTCGACAAGGAGACCCCGGTCGGCTTCCGCGAAATCCGCCTCCGCTTCGAGATCGGCACCGATGCGCCGCAGGACAAGCTCGACCTCTTGCTGAAACTCACCGAGCGCTATTGCGTGGTCTATCAGACCATCAAGAATGGCCCGAAGGTGTCGGTGACGATGCAGCGGGTGTAGCGCGTCGCCCCCGGCGAAAGCCGGGGCCCATACGCCGTGTCCCATCGATTGATACTCCGCCGTTCGACGACTTTCGTACCCAACGAATAGTCGTGGCTATGGGTCCCGGCCTTCGCCGGGACGACACTGAATGTCCCCCGAACTCCACTTCGTCCTGATCCTCGTGCTGCGCATGGCGGTTGCGGCCGCATTCGTGGTCAGCGCGTCCATCATCACGGAGCGTTCGGGACCGGTGATCGGCGCGCTGATCGCAACCCTGCCGATCTCGGCCGGGCCGTCTTACACCTTCCTCGCGCTCGACCATGACGCCGCCTTCATCGCCGAGGGCGCGCTGGCGAGCCTGCCGGTCAACGCCGCCACGATCTATATGGGCCTGACCTACGCCGTGCTGGCGCAGCGCTTCAGCATGTGGATCAGCGCGGGCAGCGCGATTGCGGTGTGGCTGGTGCTCGCCACCATCATCCGCCAGTTCGAGTGGTCGCTCGCCGCCGGGCTGATCGCCAATGCCATCACCTTTGCGATCTGCATACCGCTGCTCCGGCCCTATCGGCACGTCGTGAAAATGCCGCTGATCGCGCGGCGCTGGTATGATATTCCGCTGCGCGCCGCGCTGGTCGCAAGCCTGGTCGGCACCGTGGTCACGGCGTCAGGCTGGGTCGGCCCGCGCGTCACCGGCGTGATGGCGCTGTTTCCGATCGTATTCTCCTCGATGATGCTGATCCTGCATCCGCGCATCGGCGGCCCCGCCACCGCCGCCGTGCTCGCCAACAGCGCCTGGGGCCTGATGGGCTTTGGCCTCGGGGTTGCGGTGCTGCACGTCGCGGTGCTGCACTTCGGCTCGCCAATCGGCCTCTGCTGCGCGCTCGCCACCTGCATCGTCTGGAATCTGGTGCTGTGGCGGATCGGGCGGAGGAAGCGGCTGGCGCAGAAAGCGTAGGATGGGTAGAGCGCAGCGAAACCCATCATGCTTCGCCATACAACGATTGATGGGTTTCGCTTCGCTCTACCCATCCTACGGCAGCGTGTATCCCTTCGGTACTGCGTAGCCCGGATTTCGCTTCGCTGCATCCGGGCTACGGGGCTATCCCTTCGGCAGCTTCGCCCTTAGCGCATACAGCGCGTCCAGCGCCTCGCGCGGCGACATCTCGTCGGGATGCAGCGCCTTCACCGCCTCGACCAGCAGATCGGCTTCGCTCGGCGGTTTGTCCTCGCTGGCGGCGCGGGAGGGCACGGCGAACAGCGGCAGATCGTCGACCAAAGCGCGCGCGGTCTGGCCGCGGTCCTGGGCTTCAAGCTTTGCCAGCACCGATTTGGCGCGCGTGATCACGGCCGGTGGCAGGCCGGCGAGTTTTGCGACCTGGATGCCGTAGGAGCGGTCGGCGGAGCCGGGCAGCACTTCGTGCAGGAACACGACGTCGCCCTGCCATTCCTTGACCCGCACCGTGGCGTTGAACATCCGCGGCAGTTTCGCCGAGAGCGCGGTCAGCTCGTGATAATGCGTCGCGAACAGCGTGCGGCAGCGGTTGCTCTCATGCAGGTGCTCGATCGCGGCCCAGGCGATCGACAGGCCGTCGAAGGTCGCGGTGCCGCGGCCGATCTCGTCGAGGATCACCAGCGACCGTTCGCTCGCCTGGTTCAGGATCACGGCGGTCTCGACCATCTCGACCATGAAGGTCGAGCGTCCCCGCGCCAGATCGTCGGCGGCGCCGACCCGCGAGAACAGCCGGTCGACGATGCCAAGCCGCGCGCGCGACGCCGGCACATAGGAGCCGATCTGTGCCAGCAGCGCGATCAGCGCGTTCTGCCGCAGGAAGGTCGACTTACCCGCCATGTTCGGACCGGTGATCAGCCAGAGCTGGCCGGATTTTTGTGCGGGCGCCGGGGAGAGATCGCAGGCATTGGCGATGAACGGCTGGCCGTCGCGCTTCAGTGCCTGCTCGACCACCGGATGCCGTCCGCTCTCGATCGCAAAGCCGAGCGAGCCGTCGACGTCGGGCCGCACGTAATTGTCGTCGATCGCAAGTTTGGCCAATGACGTCGCGACGTCGAGCGTCGCAAAGGCATGCGCGGCATTGCGCAGATCGTCGCTCGCCGCGAGCGCTATTGCGCTGAGCCGCTCGAAGATTTCGAGCTCGAGATTGAGCGCGCGCTCGCCGGCATTGGCGATCTTGGCTTCGGTCTCGCCGAGTTCCGACGTGGTAAAGCGGATCTGCCCGGCCAGCGTCTGGCGATGGATGAAGGTCGCATTCAGCGGCGGCGCGAACAGCTTGTCGCCGTGCTGCGCGGTGACCTCGACGAAATAGCCCAGCACGTTGTTGTGCCGGATCTTCAGCGTCTTGATGCCGGTGTCCTCGGCGTAGCGCGCCTGCATCGCAGCGACGACGAGGCGCGAGACATCGCGCAAATTGCGGCTTTCGTCGAGCGCGGCCTCATAGCCCTCGCGGACGAAACCGCCATCGCGCTTGATTAGCGGCAGCTGTTCGGAGAGCGCGCGGGAAAATTCCTGCGCCAGATCGCGCGAGGGACGCTGCAAGGCCGCCATCACGGTGGAGACCTCGGCCGGCGGATTGGACAGCTGCGCCAGCAGCTCCAGCGCCTGGTCGGCGGCGAGGATGCCGTCGCGCAGGCTGGCGAGATCGCGCGGGCCGCCGCGGCCAACCGAGAGCCGCGCCAGCGCGCGCGACATGTCGGGCGCCGCGCGCAGCACGGTCCTGATGTCCTCGCGCGCCGAGGAATCCGCGACGAAGGCCGAGACGGCATCGAGCCGCCGCGCGATCACGGCGACATCGGTCAGCGGCGCGGCAAGGCGCTGCGCCAAGAGGCGCGAGCCCGCCGCGGTGACGGTGCAGTCGATCGCATCGAGCAGCGAGCCGCGGCGCTCGCCGGCCAGCGTGCGCGTCAGTTCGAGGTTGGCGCGGGTCGCCGGGTCGATCGCCATCGTGGTTCCGGCGGCCTCACGCGCCGGCGGCGACAGCGGCGGACGCTTGCCGACCTGGGTGCGGTCGATATAGGTGACGGCCGCGGCGGCGGCGGTCGCTTCCAGCCGCGACATCGCCGACAGGCCGTCCATGGTCGCGACCGCGAAATAGTCGCACAGCCGCCGCTCGGCGGTGGCGCTGTCGAACACGTCGCGGGTCAGCGGCGTCACCGAGGGCAGCTCGCGCATGGTCGGCGCCAGCTCGCTGTCGCTGTAGAGCGCATCGGTGACGATGGCCTCGTTCGGATTGATGCGCGCCAGCGTCGCCGCGAGCTCCGCGGTCGTGCACTCCGTCACCATGAATTCGGAGGTCGAGATGTCGATCCAGGCGAGCCCGAGCCGGTCGGCGCCGGCCGAGCCGCGGGCGCGCGCGATCGCGATCAGGTAATTGTTGGTGCGGGCGTCGAGCAGCGTGTCTTCGGTCAGCGTGCCCGGCGTCACCAGCCGCACCACGCCGCGGCGGACCACGCTCTTGTTGCCGCGGGCTTTGGCCTCCGCGGGATTTTCCGTCTGCTCGCACACCGCGACGCGATGCCCGGCGCCGATCAGGCGATGCAGGTAATCCTCGGAGCGCTCGACCGGCACGCCGCACATCGGGATGTCCATGCCCTGATGCTTGCCGCGCTTGGTCAGCACGATGCCGAGCGTCCTGGAGGCGATCTCGGCATCCTCGAAGAACAACTCATAGAAGTCGCCCATCCGGTAGAACAGCAGCAGGCCGGGATGAGCGGCCTTGATTTCCAGATACTGTTCCATCATCGGCGTGACGCGCGACGGCGCCTCGGCGGCGGGAGCGGGCTCGGGCGGAACGGGGATCGGCTGCTGAATGGTCATGAGGTGGCGGAAACTACAAAATTTCGTCGCGCGGTCCTATCCGCGAGGAGGGGGTTTTCCACCCTCTCCACGGCCTGAAATATGACGAGGCCTCACGGGAATGCGCTGATGCCACGCAGCCACGTCAATTGACCTGTCGCGGGCACGCTCCTAAAACCGATCTCAAGTTCCAGCCGATCCAGCGCCTAAGTCGCGGCATTCAGGGAGAGATTCAATGCGTGATGTGTTCATTTGCGATGCCGTCCGGACCCCGATCGGCCGTTTCGGCGGCTCGCTCGCCAAGGTGCGCGCCGACGATCTCGCCGCGGCCCCGATCAAGGCGCTGATGGCCAAACACCCGACACTCAATTGGAACGAGGTCGACGAGGTGTATTTCGGCTGCGCCAACCAGGCCGGCGAAGACAACCGCAACGTCGCGCGCATGGCGCTGTTGCTCGCCGGCATGCCGGAGTCGGTTCCCGGCCAGACCCTGAACCGGCTCTGCGCCTCCGGCCTCGATGCGGTCGGCGCCGCGGGCCGCGCCATCCGCGCCGGCGAGATCGATTTCGCGATTGCGGGCGGCGTCGAATCGATGACGCGTGCGCCGTTCGTGATGGGCAAGGCCGCGGAAGCCTTCTCGCGCTCGTCCGAGATCTACGACACCACGATCGGCTGGCGCTTCATCAATCCGCTGATGAAGGCGCAGTACGGCGTCGATGCGATGCCTGAGACCGGCGAGAACGTCGCCGAGGAATTCCAGGTGTCGCGCGCCGATCAGGATGCGATGGCGATCCGCTCGCAGCAGCGCGCGGGCGCGGCGATCGCGTCGGGCTATTTCGCCGAGGAGATCATTCCGATCCAGGTGCCCGGCGGCAAGGCCGGCCCGATCACCGTCGACAAGGACGAGCATCCGCGTCCGGAGACCACACTCGAAGGGCTCGCCAAGCTGAAGCCGATCGTGCGCAATCCGGGCACGGTGACCGCGGGCAATGCGTCCGGCGTCAATGACGGCGCCGCCGCGATGATCCTCGCTTCCGAAGCCGCGGTGAAGAAGCACGGCCTGACGCCGCGCGCAAAAATCCTCGGCCTTGCCTCGGCCGCGGTGCCGCCGCGCATCATGGGCATCGGTCCGGTGCCGGCGACCAAGAAACTGGTCGAGCGTCTCGGCATCAAGGTGTCGGACTTCGATCTGATCGAGCTCAACGAGGCCTTCGCCTCGCAGGGCATCGCCTGCCTGCGCCAGCTCGGCGTCAAGGAAGACGCCGATTTCGTCAATCCGCATGGCGGCGCGATCGCGCTCGGCCACCCGCTCGGCATGAGCGGCGCGCGGCTGGTCCTAACCGCCGTGCACGGCATGGAGAAGCGGGGCGGGAAGCTTGCCTTGGCAACTATGTGCGTCGGGGTCGGTCAGGGCGTTGCGGTCGCGATCGAAAAGCTGAATTAAGCCAATGGCTTGGAGGGGCTGAAAACAGCCCTTCCCCAATTTGGTTATGCATTATAATGATCTGACGTGAGCCCACCGGGCGCGTGGGCCGCGGAGGAATTCGCCATGACCTTGTTGTACCCGCTGCAATCGCTTGCGGCCCATCCGGCGCGGCTGTCGCCGGATTATCGCTCCACCGTGAAGCGCTCGCCGCAGAAGCCGCTGATCCCGATGCGGCACACGCTCTCGGAACTGACCGGGCCGGTCTATGGTCATGAGACCGTGCGCGCGCACGACAACGATCTCACCATCCAGGCCAAGGGCGAGCCGCTTGGCGAGCGCATCATCGTGCATGGTTACGTGCTCGACGAGGACGGCCGCGGCGTGCCCAACGCGCTGGTCGAGCTGTGGCAGGCCAATGCCTGCGGCCGCTATATCCACGTCGTCGACCAGCATCCGGCGCCGCTCGATCCGAACTTCACCGGCGCCGGCCGCACGCAATCCGATGCCAAGGGCTATTACAAGTTCATCACCATCAAGCCGGGCGCCTATCCCTGGGGTAATCACCACAATGCCTGGCGGCCCGCGCATATCCACTTCTCGGTGTTCGGCCACGCCTTCGTCTCGCGGCTCGTCACGCAGATGTACTTTCCCGGCGACCCCCTGTTTCCGTTCGACCCGATCTTCAACTCGGTGACCGATGCGAAGGCGCGGGCGCGGATGATCTCCTCATTCGATCTCGACAACACCAAGCCGGAATGGGCGCTGTGCTATCGCTTCGATATCGTGCTGCGCGGACGCAATGCCACGCCGATGGAGACCAAGTAACGTGTCGAACCCGCGTCCTGATGGAATCACGCCCTCGCAGACCGTCGGCCCATACTTCAAGTATGGCCTGACGCCGAACGGCGAATACGAATGGAATGACGCCTTCACCAGCAACCTGCTGACATCAGATGTGTCTGGCGAGCGCATCCGCGTCGAGGGCAAGGTCTATGACGGCGACGGCGCCGTGATCCCGGACTGCATGCTGGAGATCTGGCAGGCCGACGCGCAGGGCCGCTTCTCCGATCCGCAGGATGCGCGCGCGTTGCCGAATTCGAGCTTCAAGGGCTTTGGCCGTTGCGGCACCGACAAGAACGGCGCCTACGCCTTCGACACCATCAAGCCGGGCTCAGTGCCGGATGCCGACGGCAAGCCGCAGGCGCCGCATATTCTGCTCGCGGTGTTCGCGCGCGGCATGCTGTTGCATCTCTACACCCGGATCTATTTCGAGGACGAAGCCGGCAACGCCGCTGATTCCACGCTGGCGCTGGTGCCGGCCGATCGCCGCCCGACGCTGATCGCCAGACGCAAGGCCGGCGTCGGCAACGCCTACACCTTCGACGTCCATCTGCAGGGCGACAACGAGACGGTGTTCTTCGACGTCTAGCGAAATCCGGTGTCTCCGCGCGCAGCGACCGCGCGATGCGTGGTCGCCTCCCGGGCCGATCTCACGTCGTGACGCCTGGCTTGAACACGGCGAGCGGTGCGGGATCTCGGCTCGGCGGGGGCGGGACCTTGCCGTCGACATCGGTGAAGCCGTATTCGGCCGCCAGCTCCGAGGCGAGCACGATCTGGCCGCTCTTGGCCATCACGTCGGGATCGCTGGCGAGTGCCGCCACCGCGCGTCCGGCGAACACCGGCGTCTCGCCGCGCTCTGAAATCAGTTTGGCGAGCGCCGGCGGGACGCGATCGGGCTGCGCCGCAAGCTTCTCGCTCTTGATGTAGCCGGGCCAGATCGAGACGGCGGCAATGCCGAACGGCTGCAGCTCATGCGCCATGTCGCGCGCCATCCGGTCGACGCCTGATTTCTGCACGCCGAACGGAACGTTGAACGTGTATCTGACGCCGCCGCCCGACGAGGTATTGACGATCAGGCCGCGCGCTTGCGGCAGCATCAGCGGGACGGCGAACTGGCTTGCGATGAAATGCGAGCGCAGGCCGACGCGATGCATGGTGTCCCATAGCGAGGCCGGCACCTGCCAGAACGGGACATTCACCGGCATCACATTCGGCGCCGCGAACACATTGTTGACGAGCACGTCGAGCCGGCCGTGGTCGCGCCGGATCAGGTCGAAGATCTGCTTCACCGAATCATCGTCGGAATGATCGCATAGCAGGCCGATGCCGCGGCCGCCGGCCTCGTCGATCGCGGCGATGGTCTCGTCGAGCGAACCCGGCCATTCCGATCCGCCGCTGTTGCGCGTCCGGGCCGTGACGATCACCGTCGCGCCGGCCTCGGCAAGGCCGATCGCCACGCCCTTGCCGACCCCGCGGCTCCCTCCCGTCACCAGCGCGATGCGATCCTTGAGGCGTCCCTTGGTCATGATGTCTCCCAACATGGCTTCCTTGGAAGATAACTTGACAATAATCTTCCTGGGAAGATAATAGGCCCAAAACGGCAAAGGCGTCAATCAGGGAGGTTTCGCGATGGTCACGAGGGAAGAGAACGAATTGCTGTGCCGCGTCACGGGTGATGCGCCGATGGGACGGATGCTGCGGCAGCATTATTGGCTGCCGGCCGTTCTCTCGGTGCGTGTCCGCAAGGGAGAGGCGCCGGTTCGTGTCAAGCTGTTCGGCCGCAACTTCGTGGCGTTCAGGGGCAAGGACGGTTCGGTCGGTTTCCTCGACGAGGCCTGTCCGCACCGCGGCGCGTCGCTGGCGCTGGCGCGGGTCGACGACTGTTCGCTGACCTGCCTGTTTCACGGCTGGAAGATCAGTGCACAGGGCGAGGTGCTCGACGTTCCCAACGAGCCGAACAATCCAAAGGAATTCGCCAAGACCGTGAAAGGGAAAGCCTATCCGGTGCGCGAAGGCGCCGGGCTGATCTGGGTCTGGCTCGGCGAGGGTGCGGCGCCGCCCGCGCCCGACTTCGAGTGGATGGATCTGCCGCCGGATCAGGTTTACGCGGCCGGCATCGAGCTCAATGCGAACTGGCTGCAAGGCGTAGAGGCCACCATCGATTCCTCGCACGTCGCGCTGTTGCACCAGAGCTGGACCGCGACCTCGTCGAGCGACTTCGGCGCGACCCGCGTCAACACCGAAGTCGCTTACGAGTTCGATAAGAAGTCCTATGGCTTCCGTGCCGCGGCGCTGCGCACCGCGCCGGATGGGTCGTGCCTTGCCCGCGTCACCGAGTTCGTGATGCCCTACTATGGCCTGATCGCGCCGATCTTCTCCGGACCGCAGCAGGATCGCACCGCGATCATCGCGGTGCCGATCGACGACGAGAACCTGATCCAGTGGTACATCTTCTACAATCCCGAGAAGCCGGTGGATTCCTGGCGCAAGGTGCAGCGCTCCAACCAGTGGCCGATGGCCGGCGGCCTGCCGGGCGATCAAAGCAATAATTGGGGGCAGAACCGCCAGATCATGGATGCCGGCAACAGCACCGGCTTCCATGAGATCGTCATCGAGGATTTCGTTGTCATGGTCAGCATGGGGCCGATCGTCGACCGTTCGCAGGAATATCTCTGCTCGGCGGACCAGGCGATTGTCAGGGTGCGCCGCCAGTTGCTCGACGAGGTGCGCGGCTTCATGAACGGCAAGGCACCGAAAAGCGGCCAGAGCGAGTCCATGTCCTACAAGGACATCCGCGCGGTCGGCGGCCGGCTCGCCTCCGCTGCCGAGGACTGGCGGCAGATTCCCCGCTGATCCGATCGTACGCGCGGGGCGCGGGCAGCGTGCCCGCGCCCCCTGTCTCAGCTTCAGCGCAGGGGATTCACCTCATGATCTGGCACCATCTATGCGCCGCCGCAAAACTGTCGGAAGGGGAGCCGCTGGGCTTCAGGGTCGGCGACCGGCGCGTTGCGCTCTACAAGATCGACGACGACATCTTCGCAACCGACGACGTCTGCTCGCACGCGTTCGCGCTGTTGTCGACAGGGTTCCTCGAAGGGCATGTGATCGAATGCCCGCTGCACGGCGCGATGTTCGATGTCCGCGACGGCAAATGCCGGTCGAGCGGCTACAGGGATATCGAGGCGTTCAAGGTCGAGATCCGCGACGGCGAGGTCTATGTGCAACTCGACGGCGGCGCTGCCCTGGAAACTGCCGGTGATGGCGGTGCGGACGTCAAGCCGTGAGCGGCCTCGTCGTCATCGGCGCCTCCTATGCCGGCATTCAGGCAGCCCTTACCGCGCGTGCAGCCGGCTATGCCGAGCCGGTGACCGTGATCGCCGATGAGATCGCGCTGCCGTATCAGCGGCCGCCGCTGTCAAAGGATTTCCTGCTCGACGAGATCAGCGCGCAGGGTCTCCTGATGCACGACGAGGCTATTTTCTCCGACAACAGGATCGAGCTGTGTCTTGGCAACCGCGTTGTCGGGATCGATCGCAGTGCCGGCCGGGTCGTGTTGGCCGGCGGCGCGGTCCTCGACTTCGAGCGCCTCGTCATTGCCACCGGCTCGCGCGCGCGCAGGATCGCGGTCCGCGGCGCCGAACTCGACGGGGTCTGTTATCTCAGGTCGATCGCCGACGCGGTCGAGCTCAAGGCGCGGCTCGGCGAGGCCAGCGAGATCGCGATCGTCGGCGGCGGCTTCATCGGGCTCGAGGTGGCGTCCTCGGCGGCCAGGCTCGGCAAGAAGGTGACGGTGATCGAGGCCGCGTCGCGGTTGCTCGAGCGGGCGGTCTCTCCGGTGGTGTCGCGCGTCCTGCTCGATCGTCACGTTCGAGCGGGCGTTAGGGTGAAGTTCGGCACGGCCGTCTCGGCAATGATTGGTGATGGCGGACGGGTTGCGGCGGTCGAGCTGAACGGAGGCGTGCGTCTCGGCGCCGATCTCGTCGTGGTCGGCATTGGCGGCATCGCCAATGATGAGCTCGCCGTTGCCGCGGGGCTCGATTGCGTCAATGGCATTGTGGTGGATGAGCACGGCCGGACGGCATGCCCGGGCATCTACGCCGCCGGCGACTGCGCCAATCACTACAGCCGCTTCGCGGGCGGATGGATCAGGCTGGAGTCGGTTCAGCACGCGCAGGATCAGGGACGGTCCGCGGGGCTTGCGATCGCGGAAAGCCATGAGCCCTATGACAGCGTGCCGCGGTTCTGGTCGGATCAACACGATCTCAAGCTTCAGATCGTCGGGCACTCGGCGCGCAGCGACCGGATCGTGATCCGCGGCGCGATCGAAGCCGGCCGGTTCTCTGTGTTCAACTACCGGCAGGGCAAGCTCGTCGCAGTCGACAGCATCAACCATCCCGGCGACCAGATGGTGGCGCGGCGGCTGATCGCGGCGGGCATTTCGCCGACGCCGGAGCAGGCAGCAGACAGCTCATGCGATCTCAAGTCGCTGCTGAAGGCCGGTAACAAGGCTGTCGCATGAAGTTGCCGGCGGCAGGGCTAATCCGCCGCCGCAAGCCGGCCGGATTTCTTCGGTGCTTTCACGGCTCTGACCGCGAGCAGCTTGCGCAGGCAGCGGTCCAGCATGGCGAGCTCCGCCTTGGTCAGTCCGCTCGCCTCGGTCACGCCCTCGACAACCCTCGCCACCTCGGCAATGCCGCGGTCGGCGGTTGCAAGACCCTTGGCGGTGAGACGGACCAGTTCCGAACGGCCGTCGTCGCTGGCCGAAACGCGCAGGACGAAGCCGCCTTCCTGGAGCCGGGCCACGCGCTTGGTCATGGCACCCGACGTGACGAGGAGGGCGCGGAACAGGTCGGTCGGGCGCAACTCGTACGGCTTGCCCGAGCGCCGGAGCGCCAGCAGGACGTAGAGCTCGCCGGTTTGCAGGCCGACGGCCTTCGCTATGTCCTGCAGGCGCATTTCGTGCAGCTGGTTGACGCGCTCCAGCCGTAGCAAGGTGCAGGCCGCGGCAAGATCGAGGTCGGGGCGCTGCGCGAGCCAGGCCGCCTCGATGTCGTCGTAAAGGGTGCTGTCGGGCGTAGGCGGCTGCTTGATCGCAGCTTCGGCGCGGCGTGACACGCTGCTCTTCTTCATTCCCTTCCAGTCCCCTTCGTCCTGCGCCAAGGGCGCCGGCACCATGCATCGCAGCAATCTAACACCGTCGAATTGGCGTGTCGCCTCGCAAGTTCTTGCGATTGCCTTACACAAGCGCATCGCTCCGCGGAGCGGCCATTTGCCGCTCTTCGTCGAGGGTTGACAATTATCTTCCTAGGAAGAATATTCCGGGTAAGAAACAGGGGAGGAGCACATGCGCGGACTTCGCGCTGTCATATCCGCGGCCTTGGTCGCGGCCTGCGGCTCGGCCGGCGCTGCAGAGACCGAATTGATCCTTGGCCAGACCATGCCCTATAGCGGGCCGGCGTCGGCCCTGAGCGCGGTCGGCAAGGTGCAGACCCGCTACTTCCAGATGATCAACGATCGCGGCGGCATCAATGGCCACAAGATCAAGCTGATCTCGCTCGACGACGGCTACAGCCCGCCGAAGGCGGTGGAGCAGACGCGCAGGCTGATCGAGAATGACGAGGCGGTCGCGATCTTCGGCAGCATGGGAACGGCGCAGAACGCCGCGGTGCAGAAATATCTCAACGCCAAGAAGATCCCTCAGCTGTTCGTGTTCGCGGCCAGCGAACGCTTTGCCGACCCGAAGACCAGTCCCTACACGATCTCGGGGATGACGTTGTTCAGCACCGAGGCTGCGATCTATGCGCGGCTGGTGGCCGAGCACACGCCCGGTGCGCGCGTCGCCGTGTTGTACCAGAACGACGACTACGGCCGCGAATATCTCCGCAGCTTCAAGGCCGAACTGGCCCGCCTCGATCCCAAGGCCGAGATTGTCGCGGCGTCGCCCTACGAAGTCACGTCGCCCACGGTCGATTCGCAGATCGTGGCGCTGGCGAGCACCAATGCCAACGTCTTTCTCAATGCGTCGACCGGCAAATTCACATCGCAGGCGATCCGCAAGGCGGGCGAGCTCGGCTGGCGCGCGCAGCAGTTCCTCCCGATCGGCAGCAACTTCGTGCCGACGATCCTCAAGCCTGCCGGCCTCGACAACGCCAGGGGAGCGATCTCGGCGACGCCGACCAAGTCGGTCGGCGATCCCGAATGGGCCAACGATCCCGCCTATCTGGAATGGTTGGCCTTCATGAAAAAATACTATCCCGAGGGCGATATCGAGGATCAGCTCAACTTCACCGGATGGAACGTCGCTGTTCTCATGACCAAGGTCATCGAGGCCTGCGGCGATGATCTGTCCCGGCAGAACATCATGAAGCAGGCCACCGCGCTGAAAAACCTGGCGCTGCCGGGCCTGATCCCGGGCATCACCGTCAACACCAGCCCGGATGATTATCGCCTGATCACGTCGCTGCGGCCGCAGCGTTTCGACGGCGAGCGCTGGGTTCCGATGTCCGGTACCATGGCCGCGCAATGAAGGCCGCGAATTGTGGTGAAGCGTGGCCAGCCGCTAGAGCATGATCCGGAAAAGTGCGAAGCGGTTTTCCGAAAGATCATGCTCAAACAACAAGCTAGAGCGCGATGATGATTCACTCCAATCTCATCGCGCTTTAGCGGCCGCGCCTGAGTTCTTCGGTGGCGCGCCGGAGCACCTCGTGAAGCCATTCGTGCGAAGGCTCGTCCTCGACGCGTTCGTGCCAGAGCAGCCGAACCTCCACCGGCGTCGTGGTGTAAGGCAGTTCGTAGGTCGTGATCGCATGCGCCTGCTCGAGCGCACGCGCCAGCGGCCGCGGGACGATGGCAGCAAGTTCGGAATCGATCAGCAGTGCGGGCAGGGCAAGGAAGTGCGGCAGCGAGACCGCGATCCGTGGCGGCCGGTCGCTGTCGGACAGCGCCCGTTCGAGCGCGGGGCGGTCGTACATCTCCGAACGCCTGGCGAGCCCGCGCTCGGAGATGAAGCCGCCGATCGCGCCCTCCTGCTCGCCGCCAAAGGACACCACGACCAGCGGCAAGGTCGCGAGCTTTGCCTTGTCGAGCCGGCCAAGCTTGCGTTTCTTGCCGACAATCAGCACGTCGTCATATTCGAACAGCAGTGCCGTGCGGAAGCGGCTCGGCGGCGACGAGAACACGCCGATCGCAACGTCGATGCGGCCGAGGTCGATCTGCTCGGCAAGATCGATCCGCGTCACCGGCTTGATGGTGAGGTCGATCGCCGGAGCTTCCCGACCCAGGATCTTCAGCAGCGGCGGCGCCAGCACCATCGTCGTGAAGTCGTTGGCGGCCAGCGTGAACGGTTTTGTGGAGGCCGCCGGCGCGAAGGTCGGCAGCTCGACCGCGGCCTCCAGCGATCGCAGCGCCTGGCGGACCTGCGGCGCCATCGTCAACGCGCGCGCCGTCGGCTGCATGCCGGTGGCCGTGCGCACGAACAGGTCGTCGTCCAGCATTTCGCGCAGTCGCGCCAGCGAGTGGCTGACGGCGGACTGGCTCAGCGCGACCTTCTGGCTGGCCCGCAGCACGCTGCGCTCCTCCATGACTGCGTCGAACACCTTGAGCAGATTGAGATCCAGGGTCTTGAAGGAAACGGACACGCTGCGAGTCCTGTCTGTAGCGGATCGCTCGCCTCGGCAAAATTCCACGATCGACGGCAGTTAAGGCCAGCCGTCTGGCGGATGCAACCGAGCGGATTCTCCACGAGCGTATTGCCGTGTCGTCACCACCAGCCATCTGAAGCCGGTTCAGGATCACTCTGCAAGACTTTCACTTCCGCAACGCGGCGTTCTGGCCAAGATTGCCGGCACCGGGTTGGGAGGAGAAAAAGCGATGAAGGCCTGGGTGATGTCGGCCCGAAGTGGCGCGCGTAAATCGATCGGACTGGCGTTGATGCTGGTGGCGACAGGGACGTCGGCGATTGCACAGAGCGGGCCGGTCAGGCTCGGCGTGCTGACCGACATGTCGTCGCTCTACGCCGACAATGGCGGCCAGGGCTCGGTGGTCGCGGCGCAGATGGCCGTGGACGATTTCAAGGGCAAGGTGCTCGGGCGCCCGATCGAGATCGTCGCCGGCGATCACCAGAACAAGGCGGATATCGGCTCGGCGATTGCCCGGCGCTGGCTGGAGAACGACAATGTCGAGGCCATCCTCGACGTCCCGAATTCCGCGGTCGCACTGGCGGTGCAGGGCATCACGCGCGACAAGACGAAGCTGTTCCTCGCCACCGGCGCGGCAACGTCCCGGCTGACCGGCGACGAGTGCTCGCCGACCGGCATCCACTGGACCTACGATACCTATGCGCTGTCGCAGGGGACGACGAGGGCGATTTCGCGCCTCGGCGCCAAGTCCTGGTTCTTTCTTTCGGCCGACTACTCGCTCGGTGCGCAGCTCGAGGCCGACAGCCGCAAGGTGATCGATGCCACCGGCGGCAGGGTCGTCGGCGCCGTGAAACACCCGATCAACACGCCCGATTTCTCGTCCTTCCTGCTGCAGGCGCAGGCGTCCAAGGCCGACGTGATCGCGCTCGCCGATGCGGGCGGCGACTTCATCAACGCCGTGAAGCAGGCCGGCGAGTTCGGCGTGACGCGCGGGCAGAAGCTTGCCGGCCTGATCGTCTTCATCGCCGACATTCACAGCCTCGGGCTGCAGAGCGCGCAAGGCCTGATGCTGAGCTCGGCGTTCTACTGGGACCTCAACGACGAGACGCGCGCGTGGTCGAAGCGCTTCATCGAGAAGACGAAGAAGGTGCCCACCATGATCCACGCCGGCACCTATGGTGCGGTCATGCACTACCTCAAGGCGGTCGAAGCCGCCGGCACGCTCGATGGGCCGACTGTCGCCGCCAAGATGCGCGAATTGCCGGTCAACGATTTCATGACCCGCAACGGCAGGATCCGTCCGGACGGCCGGCTGGTCCGCGACATGTATCTGTTCCGCGTCAAGTCGCCGGAGGAGTCGAAATACCAGTTCGACTACTACCAGCTGCTGGCCACGATCCCGGGGGAAGAGGCCTTCAGACCGATGGAGGATGGCGGATGCTTGCTCGTGAAGAAGTCATGATCGACCGGGACGCGGCGTGCGGCGCTGCGCGCAATCCGATCGACGAGGTGATCGCCGGCCGGCTGTCGTGCCGTGAGTTCTCCGGCAGTCCGGTCTCGCGCTCGACCATCGAGCAGATCCTGCGCGTGGCGCGGTTCGCGCCGAGCGGTGCGAACATCCAGCCCTGGCACGTCTACGTGCTCGCCGGCGTCGTCAAAACCGAGGTGTCGGCTGCGCTTCTGCATGCGTATGAGAACGAGCCGGGCGAGCACGTCTCCGAATATCAATACTACGCAAGCGCCTTCCCCGAGCCGTATCTCGGCCGTCGTCAGGAGTTCGGGCGATTGTTCTATGACTCGCTCGGGATCGCGCAAAGCGATACTGCGGCGAGGAGCCGGCAGACCGCAAAGAACTTCATGTTCTTCGGCGCGCCGGTTGGATTGATCGTCACCATCGATCGGCGCCTGGCGATGGGAAGCTGGCTCGATCTCGGCATGTTCATCCAGAACGTGATGCTGGCGGCGGTCGGACGCGGGCTGCAATCCTGTCCGCAGGAAACCTTCGCCAGATTCCATCGGATATTGCGTCCGCTGCTGTCGATCCCCACCGAGCAGATGGTGGCCTGCGGGATCTCGATGGGCCACCCCAGGGAGCGGTCGCGCACGCGGCTGATGCCGCGCGCGGAACTGGAGGCATTCGCCTCCTTCAAGGGTTTCGAGGATTAGACAGGAGAAAGTCATGGGAAGCCGGGAACAGCTTATCGAACGCAGCATTCCGTTTCTGCGCGAGGTCAAGGACATGACGCCGAGTGCGGCGATGGAGCGATGGCTCAACGAGACCTATGGAGAGGACAGCGCGCTGTACCAGGATCTGGCCCGCCTCATCAAAATGGGAGTCGAGGAGGGCTGGGCCGCAAACCAGGAGGTGGAAGGTCCGAACTATCGGCGCAGCCGCATCCTTGAGCCAGTCCCCGAGACGTTCCAGTTCAGCATCACCGCGGTCTACATGAACAGCGCCGATCCGCGCCGCTTCAAGGACGAGGACGATCACGACGTGCTGCGCGGGCAATATCATGGCCATCCCTATGGCGAGCTCAACCTCGTCGTTCCCCTCGACAAGGGCGCGCAGCTGAAGGGATTGCAGGGCTGGCAGGGGCCGGGCTGGACGGCGCCGGATCCCGGCAGCCGGCATTATCCGGAGGTGAGGGGCGGCGCGGTCATCGCGCTGTTCTATCTGCCGGCCGGGCGCATCTCCTACGATTTCAAGGCGCCGGCCTGATATCCGGCGCGGGCGGCAATCCGGTCTGGAGAAAGCACATGACGTTGATCTATCCGATCGCTTCGAACAGCGTCCATCCTGCGCGCCTGTCGCCTGCGTACCGCAGCGCGATCAAGCGTGCGCCCACGAAGCCGCTGATCCCGATGCGGCACACGCTCTCGGAGCTGACCGGGCCGGTCTATGGTCATGAGACCGTGCGGGCGCACGACAACGATCTCACCATCCAGGCCAAGGGCGAGCCGCTCGGCGAGCGCATCATCGTGCACGGCCATGTGCTCGACGAGGACGGCCGCGGCGTGCCCAACACCTTGGTCGAGCTGTGGCAGGCCAATGCCTGCGGCCGCTACATTCATGTCGTCGATCAGCACCCGGCGCCGCTCGATCCGAATTTTACGGGCGCCGGCCGCACGCAATCCGATGCCAAGGGCTACTACAAGTTCATCACCATCAAGCCCGGCGCCTATCCCTGGGGTAATCACCACAATGCCTGGCGACCGGCGCATATCCACTTCTCGGTGTTCGGCCACTCCTTCGTCTCACGGCTCGTCACCCAGATGTACTTTCCCGGCGACCCCTTGTTTCCGTTCGATCCGATCTTCAACTCGGTGACGGATGCGAAGGCGCGGGCGCGGATGATCTCCTCGTTCGATCTCGACAACACCAAGCCGGAATGGGCGCTGTGCTACCGCTTCGATATCGTGCTGCGCGGACGCAATGCCACGCCGATGGAGACCAAGTAACGTGCCGAACCCGCGTCCTGATGGAATCACGCCTTCGCAGACCGTCGGTCCCTATTTCAAGTATGGCCTGACGCCGAACGGCGAGTATGAATGGAACGACGCCTTCACCAACAACCTCTTGACGGGCGACGTCTCGGGCGAGCGCATCCGCGTCGAGGGCAAGGTCTATGACGGCGACGGCGCCGTGATCCCGGATTGCATGCTGGAGATCTGGCAGGCCGATGCGCAGGGCCGCTTCTCCGATCCGCAGGATGCGCGCGCGTTGCCGAACTCCTCGTTCAAGGGCTTTGGCCGCTGCGGCACCGACAAGAACGGCGCCTACGCCTTCGACACCATCAAGCCGGGCGTGGTGCCGGATGCCGACGGCAAGCCGCAGGCCCCGCACATCGGGCTTGCGGTGTTCGCGCGCGGCATGCTGCTGCATCTCTACACCCGGATCTATTTCGAGGACGAAGCTGGCAACGCCGCTGATTCCACGCTGGCGCTGGTGCCGGCCGATCGTCGCCCGACGTTGATCGCGAGGCGCAAGGCCGGCACGGGCAACGCCTACACCTTCGACGTCCATCTGCAGGGCAACAACGAGACGGTGTTCTTCGACGTCTAGCTGCGCGCCGCGAGCCGCGCGCAATTCCAGCATTGAAGGGGACCGAAATCCGCTGCGCGCGTTCGCCGCAGCGGATTTTGCTTGACCATGCGCAATCAGTTATATAACTAATAATTTATATAACTGATTTCAGATCAAGCATGGCCAATCTCGACGCCGCCTTTTCCGCGCTCGCCGACCCGACCCGCCGGGCGATCCTGGCGCGCCTCGCGCTGGGCGAGGCGACTGTGATGGAGCTGGTCGAGCCGTTCGACATGACCCAGCCTGCGATCTCCCGCCATCTCAAGGTACTCGAGGGCGCCGGCCTGATCGTGCGGCGCATCGAAGGCACCAAGCGGCCGTGCCGGCTCGCGCCATCGGCGGTTGCCGAGATCGATCAATGGCTCGGCATGCTGCGGCGCGCGCTGGAAACCAATTACGACCGGCTGGACGGCGTGCTGGCCGCAATGAAGCCTCAGCAGTGAAGGGTATCCCCATGAGCAAGTTGACGCTGAAGACCGAAGGCGACCGCTATGTCGTCGTGACCAGGCGCTTCGTCGCGCCGCCGGAGGCGGTGTATCGCGCGCATACCAAGCCGGAGCTGTTGCAGAAATGGCTGCTCGGTCCCGACGGCTGGACCATGCCGGTCTGCATCAGCGAGGCGAAGCCCGGCGGCAGGATCCGCTACGAATGGATCGACGGCAAGGGCGGCGGCTTCCATCTGACCGGCGAATATGTCGCGCTCGAACCGTTCAGCCGCATCGTCCATGTCGAGCGCATGCATCTGCCGGATCCGACGCCTGACAATCATGTCGAGACGCGCTTCACGCCCGACGGCGACGGCACCTTGATGACGATGCGAATGACGCTGCCGGACGCGGAGACGCGCGCGGCGATGCTCGCGACTGGCATGGAGCACGGCATGGAAGACAGCTATGCTCGGCTCGACGCCATGAGCTGAGCGTGACTGACGTGAGGGACAATGCGCGACCGTTTCCTGACGGGGCTGATTGGCTATCCGATCGCGCATTCGGCGGCGCCCGCGATGCATGAAGAGGCCGCAGCAGCGCTCGGCGTCCGCTGTCACTACCAGCTGATCGAGGTCAAGGGCGCCGATCGCGACGATCTGCGCGCGATGCTGGAGGGCATCAGGCGGCTCGGCTTTGCCGGCGTCAATGTCACCTTTCCCTACAAGGAGGCGGTGGTCGAGCTGCTCGATGACCTCGCACCCGATGCGCGCGCGATCGGCGCGGTCAACACCATCGTCGCCGATGGTGCGCGGCTGGTCGGACACAACACCGACGCGTCAGGTTTTGTACGCGCGATCGCGCCGCTGCTTGCATCAGCGCCGCGCGGCCCGATCGCGCTGATCGGTGCCGGCGGCGTCGGCAAGGCGATCGCCTTCGCGCTCGCCGGCCTCGGTGTCGGTGAACTGCGCATCTTCGACGCCGATAGCGTCAGGGCAGCGCAGCTTGCCGCCCAATTGGCGGATCGCCATGTGGTCCACGCCGCTAGCATCGTGACCGCGGCGCACGGCGCCGTCGGTCTCGTCAACGCAACGCCGGTCGGCATGCTGCCGAGCCGCGACACGCCGGTGCCGGATGCGCTGCTTCATCGCTCGATGTGGATCGCCGATGCGGTCTACACGCCGCTCTGGACGCCGCTGCTGACCATGGCGAAGGAAAGGGGCGCAGATGTTCTGACCGGACGCGACCTCGCGATCAATGCGTCGGGCGATGCGTTCGAGCTGTTCACGGGGTTGACGCCGCCGTACGCCGTGATGGCAAATGCGTTCGACGCGGTGATGGCCGCACGCTACTCTCCGCCCGCCTGAAGGGCGGAGACATCAAATGACAAAAATCAGGATCGGGCTGGCCGGCTGCGGCTTCGTGTCGGAGCTGCACATGGTTGCCTACCGGCGCGTCTATGGCGTCGACGTCGAGGTGAGGGCGGTCGCGGCGCGCGGCGATCATGTCAACGAGTTCGCCCGCAAGCACGCAATCCCGAATGCCTATCGCAGCTTTGCCGAGCTGATCGCCGACGCTGATATCGACGTCATCGACATCTGCACGCCGCCCAATCTGCATGCTGGGATGATCGTCGAGGCAATGCAGGCCGGCAAGCACGTGATCTGCGAGAAGCCGTTCAGCGGCTATTTCGGCCGCGACGGCGACAAGGCGCCGATCGGCAGGCATGTGCCGAAGGCGCTGATGTATCAGCGGGTGATGGAGGAGATGGAGAAAACCCGCGCTGTGATCGAGCGAAGCGGAAAACTCTTCATGTATGCCGAGGACTGGATCTACGCGCCGGCGGTGACCAAGACCGCGGAGATCATCCGCGCCACAGGCGACAAGATCCTGTTCATGAAGGGCGAGGAGAGCCATTCCGGCTCGCATGCGGCGCATGCCGCCGAGTGGGCGATGACCGGCGGCGGCTCGCTGATCCGGATGGGCTGCCATCCCCTGTCGGCGCTGCTCTATCTCAAGCAGGTCGAGGCGCGCGCGCGCGGCGAGACCATCACGGTCGCGAGCGTGACCTGCGACGTCGGCAATGTCACCGCCGGCCTTAAATCCGAAGAGCGCGCCTACATCAAGGCCAATCCGGTCGATGTCGAGGATTGGGGCACGCTGACCGCAACCTTCTCCGACGGCACCAAGGCCACGGTGTTTTCGGGCGACATGATCATGGGCGGCGTGCGCAACCTGATCGAGACCTATACGAGCGGCGGCTCGCTATTCGCCAACATCACCCCGAACACGCATCTGACGAGCTACCAGACCTCCGAGGAGAAGCTCGCGTCCGTCTACATCACCGAAAAGGTCGATCGCAAAACCGGCTGGCAATATGTCTGTCTCGAGGAGGAATGGACCCGCGGCTACCTGCAGGAGATCCAGGATTTCATGGAGTGCGTGACGACCGGGCGGCAACCGCTCGCGGACCTCGCGCTGGCGTATGAGACGACCAGGGTGAACTACGCCGGCTATTGGGCGGCGGATGAGGGCAGGCGGGTGGTGCTGTAGGCGCGCGCTCTTCCCTTCTCCCTTGTGGGAGAAGGTGGCGCGCGTAAGCGCGCCGGATGAGGGGTTGTCACCGCGTCATTCGCTCGAGCGGCAAGGCGACATCTTCTTACCTCGCCCCGCTTGCGGGGAGAGGTCGGATTGCATCGCCAGATGCAATCCGGGTGAGGGGGTACAGGTCTCAAAACTCGCACCGCCGCGCGGAGAGAGCCCCTCACCCCAACCCTCTCCCCGCAAGAGCGGGGCGAGGGAGCGCAGCCCCGACGCGGCGGCAGTCTCGCCTCGTCGCCACCCTACGCCCCGTACACCGAGCCCTTCGGCAGCGGGAACACCGGATCCTGCGTGCGGATATTGGTCGGCCACACCACGGTGATGCGCTCGCCGGCGTTCTGCATCACGACCGGCGTCGAGCGCTCGTTCTGGCCGGACAGCGGCGTGCCCGGCGGATAGAACTTCACGCCATAGCCCTGGATGGTGCCGCCTGCTGGGATGTCGACGTCGAGCGCCGCCTTGCGGATCGCCTCCGGATCGAAGCCGCCATATTTCTCCTTGGCGACCGGCAGCACATTGTTGAGCAGGATCCAGGTCTGGTTGAAGCCCATCGAGCAGTGCGGCGGCACCTCGGTCGCGTTGGTCTTCTCGCGGTAGCGCGCGACCATGGTCTTGGTGAGGTCGCCGATTCCCGGCGCGAGCTTGGCCGGATCGAGCAGCTGCGCCGGCACCGGATCGATGTTGCAGAAATTGTCGATGTCGGCGCCGAAGGTCGCGCGCAGCTTGTCGAGCTGGCTGTAGCCGGCGCCGGCGCCGAACAACATCTTGAACTTCAGCCCGCTCTCGCGCGCCTGGCGCAGGAACAGCGTGATGTCGGGATTGTAGCCGGCATGCGAGATCACGTCGGCCTTGGCGCGCTTCAGCTTGGTGACCAGCACCGAGAGATCGGGCGCGGAGGCGGAATAGCCCTCCTTCAGCACGACCTGCAGCCCGACCTCCTTGGCGAAGGCTTCGTCGGCGGCCGCGACCCCGACGCCATAGGGGCCGTCCTCGTGGATCAGCGCCACCTTGACGTCCTTCGGCTCCATGCCAAGCTTGGTCTTGGCGTGCTCGTTGATGAAGCTCGCGAAGGCTTGGCCATACTGGTCGGAATGGATCTGCGCGCGGAACACGTATTGCAGGTTCTTGTCCTTGAACACGGCGGTCGAGACCGCGGTCGTGATCCACAGGATCCGCTTCTGCTGCTCGACCTTGGCGGCGAGCGGCACCGCGTGCGAGCTCGCGAACACGCCGTTGAGAATGTCGACCTTCTCCTGGTCGATCAGGCGATTGGCCTCGTTGATCGCGACATCGGGCTTGCTCTGGGAATCGACGTTGACCGGCGCGATCTTGTACTTGCCGCCGACGCCGCCCTTCTCGTTGACGAGGTCGATCGCGATCTGGGTGCCGATCGAGGAGGCGACCGAGCCGCCGGCGGCGAACGGGCCGGTCAGGTCGTAGATCACACCGATCCGGACCGTTTCGGCCTGCGCCTGCGCCCGTGTCCAATCCAAGCTGAAAGCAGCGGCGGCAGCCGCTGAAGTCTTCAGCAGCGTCCTGCGTGAAGTCGGCATCGCGTCCTCCCCTGAAACCGTCAGTTGTGTGACGGGTCTTGCTTGTTTTCGCGGAGTATTGGGAGGCGAGGTCGGAAAGTCAACGCGGCTTGCGGCTGCGGCGTCTTGCGCTTTAGGAGGGTTGGCCGCAACAAAGACTGTCGTCGCCCGGCTCGACCGGGCGACCCAGTATTCCAGAGGCCGCAGTGCTTGAGCCGATAGGCCGCGGCGTACTGGATCGCCCGGTCAAGCCGGGCGATGACACCGATAAAGCGGTGAGGGGCGCGCTATCGGACACATAGACGTTGAAACCTACTCCATCACCGCGGCATGGTCCGACGGCGCGGACTGCGAGCGCAGCGTGGCCTTGGTCGAGCCGATCATCAGCGCGAGCGGGATCGAGACCAGGATGAACAGCATCACCAGCTGGTAGTCGTGCGAGAACGCGATGATCTGCGACTGCGCCGCCACCATCTTGTCGGCCATCGCGCGGCCGGCGTCGGTGTTGAGGTTGATCATGCCCGATACGTCGGGCATCTGCAGCGCGTGGTTGAACGGATTGATCTGCTCCGACAGCTTTGCGTAGATCCGCCGTCCGCCTTCCGTCAGCTGCGCGATCACGATCGAGATGCCGACCGAGCTTGCGACGTTGCGCAGCAGCGTCAGCATCGAGGTGCCGTCGGTGCGCAGATGGTTGGGCAGCGACATGAACGCCACCGTCGACAGCGGCACGAACACGAGGCCGAAGCCAAAGCCCTGAACCACGCTGACGACGATGATCTCGTTGGCCTGGGTCATGTCGGTCCAGCCGGTCATCTGGAACAGCGAGGCCGCGGTCAGCGCCAGGCCGGAGATGATCAGCGTGCGCGCCTCGATATAGCGCATCATGCGGCCGACCAGCATCATCGCGACGAAGGTGCCGGCGCCGCGGGTCGCCAACAACAGGCCCGCGGTGATGATCGGGTAGCCGACCACGTTCTGCAGATAGGGCGAGGACAGCGCCATGGTCGAATACAGCACGAGGCCCATGACAGTCATGAACACGCAGCCGCCGAGGAAGTTCTTGTCCTTGAACAGCGCGAACTGGATGAAGGGCCGGCTGGTTGTCAGCGAATGGGCGAAGAAATAGTAGAAGCCGACCGCGGAGACGATGAATTCGATCATGATCTCGTTGGATTCGAGCCAGCCGAGCTGCTCGCCGCGGTCGAGCGCGAGCTGAAGCGAACCGATCGCGACCGCGAGCGCGCCGAACCCGAACCAGTCGAAGCGCAGATTGAGGTCCTGCTTGGTTTCGTCCATGAAGACCGCAAGGCCGAGCACGGTGATCGCGCCGAACGGCAAATTGACGAAGAACACCCAGTGCCAGGAATAGGTCTCGGTCAGCCAGGCGCCGAGCGAGGGCCCCATGATCGGGCCCATCATCACGCCCATACCCCAGATCGACATCGCTTTGGCACGCTCATGCAGCGCGTAGGAGTCGAGCATCACGGCCTGCGACAGCGGCACCAGCGCCGCGCCGAACACGCCCTGCAGCAGGCGGAACAGCACCATCTGGTTGATGTCCTGCGCCAGGCCGCAGAACACCGAGGCGACCGTGAAGCCGGCCGAGCAGATGATGAAGATGCGCTTCCGGCCATAGCGGTTGGCGATCCAGCCGACCGGCGCGGTCATGATCGCGGCCGCGACGATGTAGGAGGTCAGCACCCAGTTGATCTGGTCCTGCGAGGCCGACAGCGAGCCCTGCATATAGGGCAGCGCAACGTTGGCGATCGTGGTGTCGAGCGCCTGCATGATCGTCGCGGTCATCGCGCAGATCGTCACCATGTTCCGGCGCATGCCGGGCACGGCTGATGGTGACGGTGCATTCATTCAGGTCGGTCCTGTTCGAGCGTTGGAGTCACCTCTCCCGCTTGCGGGGGAGGTCGGCGCGTAGCGCCGGGTGGGGGCTCTCTCCACAACATGACTCGTGGAGAAAGCCCCCACCCCGGCCCTCCCCCGCAAGCGGGAGAGGGGGCGCACTGTCTCTGCGGTCGACTATCGACCGCTTCTTATCTCTATTCGTGGTCCGGGTGCGCCGAGGCCGGCGCCAGCCCGAGCAGGCCGGCCAGCGTGCGGCGGTGGTTGGTGTCGATCGTCGCGTAGACGCTCATGCCGGCTTTCAGCTTCTTCACGAACGGATCGTTCTCGTCGAAGTAGATCCGCACCGGCACACGCTGCACCACCTTGACGAAGTTGCCGGTCGCGTTCTGCGGCGGCAGGATCGCGAATTGCGCGCCGGTGCCGGGCGAGAGCGAGCCGATCTTGCCCCTGAACTGATGGTTCGGGAACGCGTCGACGTCGAGCTCAACCGGCTGGCCGACCGCGACATAGGTGAAGTCGCTCTCCTTCGGATTGGCGTCGACCCAGGGATGGTCGACATCGATGACCGAGAACACCGGCGAGCCGGCGGCGACGAAGCGGCCGAGCTGGATCTGGTCGACCTGGGTCGCGACGCCGTCCATCGGCGCGCGCAGCACGGTGTGGTCGAGATTGCGCTGGGCGTCGTCGAGCTTGGCCTTGGCCTGGGCGTAGGGCGGGAACTGCTCGATCGGCAGGTCGATATCGCCGAGCAGCTGCGTCTTGTCCTTGGAGATCTGCTGCCTGATGTATTGCGCCAGACTCTCGGCCGTCACTTGCGCATTCGCCGCGTTGTCGAGGTCGAGCTGCGAGCCGAAATTCTGCTTGGCCAGCGTCGACTTGCGCTCGACGTCGCGCTTCTTCAATTCGATGCTCTGCTGGGCGAATTCCAGCATCCTGCCGTTGATCTTGATGTTGTCGACCAGGTTGTCATAGGCGGTCCTGGTCTGGTCGAGCGCGGCCTTGGCCTGCGCCACCGCGAGGCGGAACGGCACCGGGTCGATCTCGAACAGCTCGTCGCCCTTCTTGACGTGCTGGCCTTCCTTCACGACGATCTTGTCGATCTTGCCGGAGATTTCCGGCGTGATCAGCACCTTCTGCGCCCCGACATAGGCGTCGTCGGTGCCGACATAGCGGCCGCCATTGAGATAGAACACGATGCCGCCGATCGCAGCGAGCGTCGGCAGCACGACCAGCAGCAGCACCCGGCGATAGCGCCGCAGGCCCGCCATCAGGCGACGGCGCGGCGCGCGGCTGGCCTTGCCCGACGGCGCAGGCTCGCCCGGATTGCTCTTCTGCTCGGGCGCCAGCTTGAGGACGGGTTCAGCCATAGCGCTGTTCCTTTCGGGAGGGCTCGCCGGCTGGGGTTTGGACGGCATTGCGAACGTTTTCCTTGATCGATTCCAATTGGGTGAGCAGGCGATACGCGTCAGCGGGGCTGATGCCCTCGAGCGCGGTCGCGGTGAGTTCGGAGCGGAGGCCGGCGAGCTTGCCGAGCAGCGGGCGGGCGGCCTTCTTCAGATAGAGGCGGTTGACGCGGCGGTCGTTCTCGTCGCTGCGGCGTTCGATCCAGCCATTGTCGCAGAGCTTGTCGATCAGCCGCGTCAGCGTGATCGGCTGCACCTCGAGCAGCTCGGCGAGCTCGGTCTGTTTCAACCCCTCCTGGCGTTCCACCTTGGACAGCACGGCCCATTGCGCGCGGGTGATGCCGTAGCGCGCGGCCTCCTTGTCGGCGTAGACCCGGATCAGCCGGAACACTTCGCCCAGCGTAAACAAGAAATCGGTGTCCACCGAACCGCGCATCGATCCTGCCTCCATAAGCTTGGGATATAATAAGCTTGCTTATGATTTCTGCATGCCGGGTTAACGCGAGGCTGCCCCGCATTGCGGGCATGGCTGCAACGCGGCGGCGGCCCGGGGCTGGGAGCCGGGCTTTGGGAACGGGCGCGCAAATGCTACATATCGAGGCAATGAGCCTAGCCAAGCCGACATTTCCTGCCCCCGACCACGATCACGGCCGCTGCGCCGCGGACGCGATGGCGCATGCCGAGCAGGTGTGTGCGCGCCGCGGCCAGAAATTCACCCCGATCCGCCGTCAGGTGCTGCAGGCGCTGCTGTCGAGCCATCGCCCGCTCGGCGCCTATGAGGTGATCGACGAGCTGGCCAAGACGATGCCGCGGCCGGCACCGATTACCGTCTACCGCGCGCTCGACTTCCTGATGGAGAATGGCCTCGTCCACCGCATCGAGAGTCGCAACGCCTTCCTCGCCTGCGCGCATGACCATGACGAGACCTCGATGGTGGCGTTCCTGATCTGCGACCATTGCGGCTCGGTCGGCGAGATCCCGGCCGCCCCCGTCGCGCAAAGCCTGACCGCGGCGGCGCGGGCCTCGGGGTTCATCCCGAAACTCTCCGTCGTCGAGATCGCCGGCACCTGCGCGCATTGCCAGAAGACGTGATGCGCGATGGTTTCAGCTAACTCGCACTGCTTTCGAGCTACCTCGCCCCGCTTGCGGGGAGAGGTCGAAATTCGCGGTAGCGAATTTCGGGTGAGGGGGACTCTCCGCACGCTCGGCTCTATCGAATTTGCGGCGACGGCCCCTCACCCCAACCCTCTCCCCGCAAGAGCGGGGCGAGGGAGCCCAACCGGCAATTAACAACACGGCACCAAGCCGGCCCGCGAGGAAACATGTCGACCCAAGCGATCTCCGCCAGCGTCACGAGGCCCGTCAGCGTCGGACACGGGCTGCCGCCCGGCGCCATCGCCGTGATGCTGATGCTGTGCGTGAGCTGGGGCTTCAACCAGCTTGCGGTGAAACTCGCGCTGCCCGACGTGCCGCCGATGTTGCAGGCGTTGATCCGCTCCGCCGGCGCGCTGCCGGTGATGCTGATCGTCGGCCACCTGCGCGGCGTCAAATTCTTCGAGCGCGACGGCACGCTCGTGCCCGGCATCATCGCCGGGCTGATGTTCGGCTGCGAGTTCGTGCTGATCTTCACCGGCCTCGTCTTCACCTCGGCCTCGCGTGCCTCGGTGTTCCTCTACACCGCGCCGTTCTTCGTCGCGCTCGGCTCGCACCAGTTCCTCGGCGAGCGTCTCTCGACCGTGCAGTGGAGCGGGCTTGCGCTGAGCTTTGCCGGCGTCGCGCTCGCGATCGGCGTGCCGCAGCCGAACGTCGATGCCAAGGTGCTGCTCGGCGACTGTCTCTTATACACATCTGACGCTGCCGACGAACATGTGTATAAGAGACAGGATCGCGGGCGAGCGCATCGAGCATGTGCCGAGCGCGCTGTCGATCTCGCTGCTCGCCTATCAGGCGGTCTGGGTGGTGGGCTGCACGTTTGTCATCTGGTTTGCGATGGTGAAAACCTACTCCGCGAGCAAGCTGTCGGCCTTCACCTTCGTCACGCCGCTGTTCGGCGTCGTCGCGGCCTATTTCATCATGCACGACACACTGACGGCGGTGTTCGGCGTCGCCGCGCTGCTGGTGGTCGCCGGGCTTTATCTCGTCAACAAGCCCGACCCGAAGGTGACGCCGGATCCCAATGTGCCGGCGTGAGAGCGCGGCACATCATCGGCGGCGAATGAGGCCGCTTGATGCGGTGTTGATTTACATCAACACTGCCACCGATACTCCGTGAACCCTCCCATGGGAGGAAGGCCGTGGAGGCGCGCTGATGCCAATCGATGCCACCGATGCAATTGAAGCCGGTATTCGCTCCGCGTTCACCGCATACTCCAAGGAGGATGATCCGGACTGGCGGAGCGCGTGCTGGATCAAGCCGGATGAGTGCTCCCACCTCGCACGGAGCATCTTGAAAGAATTGGCGGCCCGAGGCCTTGAGATCGTCAAGAAGCCGGCTTGATCGCCCGCGCCACCGGGCCGCTGCGACAAAAGCTGACGCCTTAGTGGCAGGTGTCCTCTCGTAAGCGCGCCAAACATTCAGCGTCGTCCTGGCGAAGGCCAGGACCCATTACCCCAACTGTCGGTTGTTGCGCGACGCTGGGGGCCGCTTTCCCGTTCACAAGCAAATTCGGTGGTTATGGGTCCTGGCCTTCGCCAGGACGACGGAGGAGACATCGCGCCCCGCCCCGTCACTACCCCCTCTCGATCGGCAGAGACTCATCCTTCGCCCATTCACCCATCGAGCCATCGTAGAGCGTGAGATTGTCGTAGCCGAGCCGATGCAGCTGAAACAGGTCGATGGTCGCGGAGATGCCGCCGCCGCAATAGGCGACGACGCGCTTGTCCCTGGTGATGCCTTGCGCGGCGAAGGTTGCTTCGGCCTCCTCAAGCGGCACGAACGTCTTGGCCTTGGGATCGATCAAGGTCGCCGCCGGCACGCTGACGCTGCCGGGGATGCGGCCGGGCCGGCCGTAACGGCTCGGCTCCAGTCCCTTGTAGAATTGCGGGCCGAGCGCATTGACGATGACGGTGTCGCCCTCCGTGGTCGCGGCAAGCACGTCATGCTTGTCGACGAACATGCCGTCCTTCGGCCGTGCCGGAAACGTCGCCGGCGGATAGCCGCCGGCAAGTCCGGTCTCGATGTCACGTCCTTCGGCGGTCCATTTGTCGATGCCGCCGTCGAGCACCGCGGCACCTTCGAAGCCGAGCGAGCGCAGCATCCACCAGAACCGCGTCGCCCACATTGCGGTGCCGATCGAATAGAGCACGACGCGGCTGCCCGCCGAGATGCCGTGGCGGCCGAACGCGGCTTCGAGCTGCGCTGTCGGCGGCATCATGAAGCGCAGCTCGGTACGGGCCTCGGAGAACTCGGCCTGCAAATCCAGGAAATTCGCGCCCGGGATGTGGCCGGCCTCGAACGTCTGGCGGCCCGAGACGACAATATAGGGAACGTTGCTGCCGGCGGGGGCCGGCTCCAGATAGGTTGTGCAGTCGAACAGGCGAAGGTCCGGCCGGTTCAGGATCTCGGCAAGTTCCGCCGTGGTGATCAATTCGCTGTGGCCGGCCATTTCACGTCCTCCCGGAATGATCTTAAGGCAATGCTAAGATGCGCCAGATCACATGAAAAGCTGTCACTTTGCCCTTTGATTCACCCCAATCCGGTCCAATATAGCGGGGCATGCAGGACGCCGCTGCATGGCTTGCGTTTGGCCTCAATCGGCGCCATAAGCTGTTGAATTCACTCCGAAACATGATCGTTTGGCCCGCCGTCCGCGGGGCCCATCGCCCCCTTGGTGAATGTCACCAAAACCTGATATTCGAGACGCCATGAACAAGCCCGAGATTTTGCCGCAAGACGACGTCGCAGGCCCCGCGCCGCGGCACCAAACCACCCAGGTCATGGTCGGAAACGTCGCCGTCGGCGGCGGTGCGCCGATCGTCGTGCAGTCGATGACCAACACCGACACCGCCGATGTCGACGGCACCATCGCCCAGGTCGCCGCGCTCTCCCGCGCCGGCTCCGAGATGGTGCGCATCACCGTCGACCGCGAGGAAGCCGCTGCCGCCGTGCCGCACATCCGTGACGGCCTGCGCAAGCACGGCATCACCACGCCGCTGATCGGCGACTTCCACTATATCGGCCACAAGCTGCTCGCCGAATATCCGGCCTGCGCCGAGGCGCTCGACAAGTATCGCATCAATCCCGGCAATGTCGGCTTCAAGAACAAGCGCGACACGCAGTTCGCCGACATCATCGAGATCGCCAACAAGAACAACAAGCCGGTGCGCATCGGCGCAAATTGGGGCTCGCTCGACCAGGAGCTGCTCACCAAGCTGATGGACGAGAACACGGCGTCTGCGAATCCGCGCGATGCCCGCGCGGTGACCCGCGAGGCGATGGTGCAGTCGGCGCTGCTGTCGGCGGCCCGCGCCCAAGAGCTCGGCATGCCGAAGAACCGGATCATCCTCTCGGCGAAGGTCTCCGCCGTGCAGGACCTGATCGCGGTCTATCAGGAAGTCGTGCGCCGCTCGGATTATGCGATCCATCTCGGCCTCACCGAGGCCGGCATGGGCTCGAAGGGCATCGTGGCCTCCTCGGCCGCGCTCGGCATCCTGCTGCAGCAGGGCATCGGCGACACCATCCGCATCTCGCTGACGCCGGAGCCCGGCGGCGATCGCACGCTGGAAGTGCAGGTCGCGCAGGAATTGCTGCAGACCATGGGCTTCCGCACCTTCGTGCCGCTGGTTGCGGCCTGCCCGGGCTGCGGCCGCACCACCTCGACCACGTTCCAGGAGCTGGCGCGCTCGATCCAGGATTTCATCCGCGACGAGATGCCGGCCTGGAAGACCAAATATCCGGGCGTCGAGCAGCTCAACGTCGCTGTGATGGGCTGCATCGTCAACGGCCCCGGCGAATCCAAGCACGCCAATATCGGCATCTCGCTGCCCGGCACCGGCGAAGCGCCGGCCGCGCCCGTCTTCGTCGACGGCAAGAAGTTCCGCACCCTGCGCGGCCCGGGCATCGCCGCCGACTTCAAGGCACTGGTGATCGACTATATCGACCAGCGTTACGGCAACGGCGCCAAGCTGCCGGAGCAGGCCGGCGCCGCGGAGTAGTTTCGCTCCGCGCGTAACCCACACTCACGCGTGACCCACACTCAGTGTCGTCCCGGCGAAAGCCGGGACCCATAACCCCAGGCCGTGGTTATGGCGCGAGATGCGGGTTACCAGCCTTCGCAAAAACCCGACCCTGTGGTTATGGGTCCCGGATCTGCGCTCCGCTTCGCTACGCTTGTCCGGGACGACGGATATGCTTGCGGCGCGGATTGCGCTTCGCTCCATCCGGGCTACGATGGTCAAAACAAGAACCATCGGGAGAACGCCCATGAGCTCGCTGTCCGGCAAGCAAGGCCCGCGCTACCGCCACCTCGCCGACCAATCCGAGCCCTATGAGACCATCGGCGTCGAGAAGCTGACGCCGATCATCGGCGCGGAGATCTCCGGCGTCGATATCGGCAAGCTGGTCGG
The DNA here is from genome assembly GCF_054820065.1 of Bradyrhizobium sp. UFLA06-06. NCBI lineage: Bacteria > Pseudomonadati > Pseudomonadota > Alphaproteobacteria > Hyphomicrobiales > Nitrobacteraceae > Bradyrhizobium > Bradyrhizobium sp. UFLA06-06. The sequence goes on along the minus strand of NZ_JADFUD010000026.1, from coordinate 7,639 downwards.
CGACGATGCGCGCTCCAACCGCCAGATGGACGAGATCCATCGCGCGCTCGCCGAAAACCTCGTCATCTTCTTCCGCGACCAGCACATCAGCCCCGACCAGCATCTCGCCTTCGGCCGCAAGTTCGGCGAGCTGCACGTGCACCCCGCCGCGCCCAATGAGGGCGATCCGGCGCTGATGAAGATCTACGCCGACAAGGATTCCCCGCGCGCCAATGGCGAGGGCTGGCACACCGACGTGTCCTGCGACCTCGAGCCGCCGATGGGCTCGATCCTCTACATCAAGCAGTGCCCGCCGCGCGGCGGCGACACCCTGTTCGCCAACATGTACGCCGCCTATGAGGCGCTGTCGGACCGCATGAAGGCCTATCTCGACGGGCTGACCGCGCTGCATGACGGCGAGCAGACCTATCGTGGCCTGTATGCGAACTACGGCGTCGCCGACAAACGGGAATATCCCCGCGCCGAACACCCTGTGGTCCGCACCCACCCGGTGACCGGCAAGAAATCACTCTACGTCAATCGCGGCTTCACCCGCTTCATCGTCGGCATCCCGCGCGACGAGAGCGACGCCGTGCTGGCCTATCTCTACCAGCACGCCGAGAACCCGCTGTTCCAGTGCCGCTTCCGCTGGACCGAGAACGCGATCGCGTTCTGGGACAACCGCTGCGCCCAGCATCGCGCGATGTGGGACTACTGGCCGCACACCCGCTCCGGCACCCGCGTCACCGTGAAGGGAGAGCGGCCGGTGTGAGGATTGCGCAGGATGGGTAGCTGCGTAGGATGGGTAGAGCGAGGCGAAACCCATCGTCTCATCGCGTGGATGCAAGTGATGGGTATCGCTGCGCTCCACCCATCCTACGAACTACAACGAAAAATCGGGAGACCGCCCATGCTCCGCGCTGAAGACAACAAATTCCTCACCGAATCCGGTGAGGGGACCGGCATGGGCGAGTTGCTGCGGCGGTTCTGGATTCCGGTGCTGCTGTCGGAGGAGCTGCCGGAGCCGGACAGCGACCCGAAGAAGATCGTGGTGATGGGCGAGGAGCTGCTCGCCTTCCGCGACACCAGAGGCGTGGTCGGCGTCATCGACCAATACTGCCCGCATCGCGGCGCCAATCTCTGGCTCGGCCGCAACGAGGAATGCGGCATCCGCTGCGTCTATCACGGCTGGAAGTTCGACACCGACGGCCGCTGCGTCGACATGCCGACGTCGTATCCCGACCTCAACGCAAAGGACCTGATCCGGATCAAGTCCTATCCGGTGCGCGAATGGGGCGACATGATCTGGGCCTATATGGGCCCGGCCGATCAGATGCCCGAACTGCCGGCGCTCGAGATGGCGCTGCTGCCGGCCTCGCACCGCTTCGTCACCAAGAAGTGGCAGGACTGCAACTGGGTGCAGGCGGTGGAAGGCTCGATCGACACCGCGCATTTCACCTTCGCGCATCTCTCCTTCGAGAAGGAGGAGAACGAGATCCTCGACATCAAGAAGCATTTCGTCAACCCGCTGACGCGGGTCGCGACCGATCACATGCGCTGGATCGCCGAGGATCCGCGGCCGGTGATCAAGATCAATCCGCATGAGGCGGGGCTGACGGTCGCGGGCGGGCGGCTCACCGGCAGCGACAACATCTATTGGCGCATCGCCCAATTCCTGATGCCGTTCCACAGCTATGCGCCGAGCTCGATGCCGGGCGAGAACATGTTCGGCCAGACCTTCGTGCCGGTCAGCGACACCAATTGCTGGATCTACACCTATGCGTGGAATCCGCACCGGCCGCTGACGGACGCGGAGCGCGACGGCTACGCCAACGGCAACGGCGTGATGGCTGTCGTCGACGAGAACTACGTGCCGCTGCGCAACAAGGCAAACGACTATCTGATCGATCGCAAGCTGCAGCGGACCAAGAGCTACACCGGCATCAAGGGCGTTTCCGAGCAGGACGCCGCGGTGCAGGACAGCCAGGGCCCGATCGCCGATCGCACCCGCGAACATCTCGGCCCGACCGATCTCGGCATCATGCATTTCCGCAAGCTCATGATGGAGGCGGCCCGCGCGCTGCAAAAGGGCGAGGCGCCGCCCCATGCTCAGCACCAGGATCGCTACACCGTGCGCTCCGGCGCCTGCGTCACCAGCAAGACCAAGGACCTCACCACCGTGATGATCGAACGGTTCGGCGATCCCGCCGGCTTCGTCGGCGGTCCCGGCCAGAACGCCGCCGCGGAGTAACCTTCGCTGTCGTCCCTGCGAAAGCAGGGACCCATAGCCACAGGTGTTTGTTGTTGTGCCACGCTGTGGCCCCAACCTTCGCCAAACCGGCAACGGTGGTTATGGGTCCCGGGTCAAGCCCGGGACGACGTGGGGAAACAGCGGCGCCTCACATTCAGTGTCGTCCCTGCGAAAGCAGGGACCCATAACCACAGTTGGAAATTGTTGGAATGGGCTGTGGCCGTAACCTGGTCGAATAACATCGATCGGTGGTTATGGGTCCCGGGTCGCGCTTCCGCCTTCGCACGTTGAGCTACGGCGGACGAGTCGCTTGCCCGGGACGACATCGGGGCTACAGCGGAATCCTGCGATATTCGCGGTTGGCGAGGCTCGCTTCCTCGAGGTCGAGGTCGCGCTCGATGCGCCGCCTGGTCTCGTCGGTGATCTTGCCGTCGCGCAGCAGCATATGGATGAACTTGCGCTCGGAGGCGATCAGCTCCCGCGTCAGCTCGGTGCCGGTGGCGGAGACGTCGTGGGTGTCGGGATTGAGCGAGTCGGGCAGCTGGTTGATGCGGATCTCGTGCCGCGAGCGCAACAGCTTGATCACCTCGTCGGAAAGCTCGCGGTCGTCGGTGATGGCATCGAGCGACTTCAGCGCGGCGTTCAGCGCCTCGCGCCGCGCCGCGATCTCCTGCTCGTGCTCGGCGATGTGCTCGCTGCGCCCGTCCTTGGCGAGGCCGAGCCAGCGCACCACCGGCGGCAGGGTGAGGCCGAGTCCGACCAGCGTCACGAAGATCACGCCGAAGGCGACGAACAGGATCAGGTCGCGATACGGGAAGGCGTCCCCGTTCGGCAGGGTCAGGGGCAGCGCCAGCGCCGCGGCGAGCGAGACCGCGCCGCGCACGCCGGTGAAGGCCACCACGAATACCGCCCGCCACGACGGCAGCGGATCGCGCTCGCTCACGCGCCGGCTGATCCAGCGCGGCAGATAGGTGCCGGGAAACACCCAGACGAAGCGCGCGACGATCACGATGACGGCGACCAGCACGGTCGCGGTGAGGATGTCGTGCAGCGGAAACGACTTCGACTTCTCGTACAGCGAGCGCATCTGGAAGCCGGTCAAGAGGAACAGCAGGCCCTCGATCAGATAGATGATCAGGTCCCAGAAGAAGATGCCCTGCAGGCGCGTCGCGGCCGAGATCAGCAGCGGTCCGTTCCAGCTCATGTAGAGGCCGCAGGCGACGGTCGCGATCACGCCGCTGCCGCCGACATGCTCGGGGATCCAGTAGGCGAGATAGGGCGTGATCAGCGACAGCGTGATCTCGACCTGCGGATCCCTGGCGCGGCGGCGGGCGCGCAGGCTGAGCCAGCCGACCGCGGTGCCGAACGCGATCTCGCCGGCGACGATGACGAGGAAGGTGCCGGTCGCCTTCGGCAGCGAAAACAGCCCGGTGGTGATCGCGGCGAGCGCGAAGCGGTAGAGGATCAGCGCGGTCGCGTCATTGGCGAGCCCTTCGCCCTCCAGCACCACCAGGATGCGGCGGGGCATGCCGAGCTTGCGGGCGATCGCCAGCGGCGCGACCACGTCCGGCGGCGCGACGATCGCGCCGAGCAGGAAGCCGATGCTCCAGGGCAGGCCGATCAGATAATGGGTCGCGGTTGCGACCATGAAGGCAGTGAAGATCACGCAGCCGACCGACAGCAGGATGATCGGTCGCAGGTTCGCCTTGAACTCGCGCCAGCTCATCGCGACGCTCGCCGAATAGATCAGCGGCGGCAGCACCACCAGCAGCACCAGCTCAGGCGGCAGTTCCAGCGACGGCATGCCCGGCACGAAGGCGAGCACGATGCCGACCAGCAGCAGCAGGATCGCGGGCGCGACATCGGTCCGCCGTGCCACCAGGGCGGTTCCCGCCAGCACGCCGAGCAAAGTGAGAAAAATCTGAAACTTGGCTTCCATAACGGGCTCAATTCGCCCGGAAACTAGCGCCAGTCAATGCGGTCCGGCCGGAGCCGGACCGCTGGGGCGTGTCACAAAGCCGTCGCGGGGCGCGCCGCGCCCGGTCGATCAATCCCTGAGGTCGTAGCGGTAGGACTTCGAGACGATCTGCCAGCCGTCGGCGAGCTTCATCGCCACCAGATAGTCGGTGAAATAGCGCGGCGGCAGCTGGCAGCGCACCTTGATGAAGGCGGTGTTGTCGTCGGAGCGGTCGATGGTGACGATAAAGTCCTCGCGCGGCTTGCCTTCGGCCTTCGCCGAGGTGCGCTTGCGCACCAAGGCAAGCCAGTCCGGCACGGTCAGGACCTTCAGCTCGCCCTTCTCCACCCAGCGCAAATCGGCGCTCGGATGAAAGGCCTCGGCGAGCTTGTCGGCATTGCTCTCGTAGAGACCGTCGAAATAGGTTTGCACGACGCTTTCGACGCTGGATCGATCTTGGCTCATCGGTTGGTCCTCCCGGCAGGATTGGATCGGCTGGAGCGTTTTCGAGCGAAGCGGTTGCCGGTTCGCGTGAAGACGCGTCAAAGCTCGAATCTGAAGCCCCCGTTCCGATTCAATTGGAACGGAAAGAGCTTTAGGATTTAGCCATGAACCGCCGGATTGCGCCATGGCCGGCGACAAAATTCTGCGTGAGGGACGAGTTGTGACCGCATCTGCAAATTCGAACGAACATATCCTGACCGGCGAATGCTTCTGCCGCGACGTGCGCTACGAGGTGGCCGACGCGTTTGCCTATGCGCTCAATTGTCACTGCTCGAACTGCCGGCGCACCACGGGATCGGCGTTCAAGCCGTTCGCGGGAATCGCGCGCGACAAATTCACCGTGGTCAGCGGCGCTGATGGGCTCCTGATCTATGGCGATGAGCTCACCCACGACGCGCATTGCCGCCGCTGCGGCTCGCTGCTCTATTCGCTGGTCCGCGGCGGCGCCTATGTCCACGTCGCGATGGGCACGCTGCGCGACGCGCCGGCGATCCGGCCGACCGCCCACATCTTCGTCGGCTCCAAGGCGCCGTGGTACGCGATAACGGACGATCTGCCGCAATATCAGGAGCACATGACGCAAGGCGGGGAATAAGTCGCGCGACGTTATCGGCGTGCTGCTTGTAGTCCTTGCCGGCCGCCTTGCGGACGGCATCTCATCAGGCGGCGCGGCTAGATCGCGCTCGCGGCGATGTTCACCATCAGGGCGAGCAGCGCGGTGTTGAACACGAACGAGATGATGCCGTGCACGGTCGCGGTGCGGCGGATGATCTTGTCGGTGATGCCGACGTCCGAGACCTGCGCCGTCATGCCGATCACGAACGAGAAATAGACGAAGTCCCAATAATCGGCGTCGACATGTTCCTCGCCGCTCGGAAACTGCAGGCCGCCGGGCGTCTTGCCGCGGTAATACTCATGGGCGTAGTGCAGCGCGAACGCGGTGTGCACCAAGGCCCATGACAGCGTGATGGTGACGATTGCCAGCGCCAGTCCGGCCGGGCTGCCCTTCGATGCGCCGAGCTCGAACACGATAGCCGCGAGGCTCGCCAGCGCGCCGAACGCGGTCAGCAGCAGGATCAGGAAACGGCCATCGTCCTGCAGCATGGCGCTTCGCTTGATATGGGCGACGCCACAGCGCAGCATCATCACATAGGCGAGCACGAGATAGAGCGCGGCGAAGGCATCCCAGCCCGCGAGCAGGCGCGTGACGATGCGCGGTGCTCCCGGCACCAGCAGCGCAGCCAGGATGCCGAAAGCGATCGAGCCGAACGTGCGCGGCCGGCCCACGACGACGCGGACCGGCAGCGGCAGCTTGCGGAAGCGAACAAGGCGGTCGTCGATCTCCCTGTTCATTTCCCGCGTTGCTCTCGGCTAGTTCTTGCGCTCGGCGACGAAACGGGCGGCCGCGCGCAGCACGTCGCCGCGGTCGCCGAACACCGACAGCGCGGCATCGGCGCGCGCCAGGAGATCGCGGACGCGCTGCTTGGCGCCATCGATGCCGAGCTGGGTGACGAAGGTGGTCTTGCCGAGCGCGGCGTCAGCGCCGGCCGGCTTGCCGAGCGCGGCAGCGTCGCCCTCGACGTCGAGCAAATCGTCGGCGATCTGGAAGGCTTCGCCGAGCGCTTTGCCGTAATCGTCGAGCGCCTGATATTCCTTCTGCGAGGACTGGCCGAGGATCGCGCCGGCGATGCAGCCGAAGCGGAGTAGCGCGCCGGTCTTCATCTGCTGCAAGCGCGCGACGTCGACCGGCTCTCGGTCGCCGAAGCGGCCTTCGCCTGCGAGGTCGAGGATCTGGCCGCCGGCCATGCCGCCGATGCCGGAGGCGCGCGCCAGCGCGCGGGTCAACAGCAGGCGGACCTGGGCGTCCTTGTGGATCGCATCGCGGGTGATGATGTCGAAGGCGATGGTGAGCAGCGCGTCGCCGGCGAGGATCGCGGTGGCGTCGTCATAGGCCTTGTGCAGGGTCGGGCGGCCGCGACGCAGATCGGAATTGTCCATCGCCGGCAGGTCGTCGTGGATCAGCGAATAGCAGTGGATGCATTCGAGCGCGGCGCCGACCAGCAGGGCGGCTTCGCGCGGGATGCCGAACACCGCCGCGCTCTCGACCACGAGGAACGGCCGCAGCCGCTTGCCGCCGCCGAGGCTCGAATAGCGCATCGCCTCGATCAGCCGCTTCGGGCGCACGATTTCGTCGCTTTCGGTCGCGTCGGACAGCAGTTTGGCGAGCAGGGCTTCGGTATCCTCCGCGGTCTGGTCCAGCCGCTTGGAAAACTCTGCAGTACCGGTCGTCATTAAGAATTGCTCCAGATCGATTTTCGGCCGGACAATCGTTGATGGCATCGGCTTCGTCAATTCCTGCCCTGCGACGGAATGCGCCTTAAAAGTGCTGGAAAAACCGTGAATTATCCCGCAGACGTCGACGGCGCCGGCCGTGTTCTGGCGGGCGGGTCCCAAATCCTTCCTGGAATGGTCCTCCCCGGAAACCCCTGTTTTGCGCATCGTCCGAATTTTATTGCTGCTTTTGCTGGCCCTGCTGTTGCTGCCGTATCTGGTGGCGCCGTTCTATCGCACCGGCCATCCGGTTTCGGCGCTGATGGCCTGGCGGACCCTGCGCGGGGCTCCGGTCACGCGGCACTGGATCGATTTCGGCGCCATGTCGCCCTACCTGGCGCGGTCCGTGGTCGGCTCGGAGGATGCTCATTTCTGCAAGCATCGGGGCATCGATTGGGGCGCGCTGCGCGAGGTGCTCGACGACGCCGAGGATGGCGAGGTGGCCCGCGGCGGCTCGACCATCACCCAGCAGGTCGCCAAGAACCTGTTCCTGTGGTCCGGCCGCAGCGTTGTCCGCAAGGGGCTGGAACTGCCGCTGGCGCTCTGGATCGATCTCGTGCTGCCCAAGCAGCGGATCCTGGAAATCTACCTCAATATCGCGGAAATGGGCCCGTCCG